>NZ_CAMIAF010000001.1 GCF_946190375.1 Streptococcus mitis
TAGGTGGCGAAGACACCGTGGATCTTAATACCGTAGCAAACGAGGTCATTCAAGGCCTTTGGGGCAATGGACAAGAACGTTTTGACAATCTAACAAATGCCGGATATAATGCGCAAGCAGTTCAAGATCGAGTTAATGAATTGCTATCTTAACAAACTGACTAAAAAACCGGTATAAAATCAAAAATATAGTACACTAGACCGCAGGCTCAGGCTTGCGGTTTTTTTGTTTGCTTAAAAATGGATTTAAAATCCAAGAAATGTAAATCGAATAAACGCTTTTTTGTTAAAGAGTTATAAAAGGAGTTATAAAATTAAATATGGCTTGATTTAATAATGTCTTAGAGACTCCCACCGGCTCCATTATTCCTTGGCATTCTTTCGCATTCCTTGGTAAAACGTTGTTAAATCAACGTTTTTTATTTTTGTCTTTGGTATTCTTCTGCGGAAAAGGAGTCACAGAAGGAGTCAAAAACAGACCCTAAAGCAGACCCTCTTTTTTTAAAAAGGGATACGAAAAAGGATACAACATTTGTCGCATCCTAAAAATCTATGTACTTCGCAAAGCGTTCTCCGGCTCCATTATGAGTTTTTGTGATTTTAAAACTTGTTAGCTGATTTTTTACAATCCAGCGAAATCTTTGATTTCTTGTGCTGACATTGAAGAGTCACAACGAACACTGATTTGTCCACCTGCAATGTGAATAAATCCTGGTACAGTTGGGATTCCGTAGCGTGAACGGAATTCTTGTAACTCATTCAGTTGGCTTGGTTCTTCACTGTTGATGAAGTAGATGTGGGCTTTAGTTTCAGCTACGACACCTGCTAAAGTACCTGCAAATTTACGGCAGTAAGGGCAAGTTTTGCGACCGATAAAGAAGGTTGCAGTTTCTTTTTTATCAAGAGCTTCTTGCGCACGCGCAACTGTAGTGACTTCAAGGTCTTTGATATTATCTAAAAATTGTTCCATGAGATTACCTCGCTTTCATTGATATGTCTAGTATGCCATAAAGTTTCTAAAATTGCTTAGATTTGATACGAAAAAAAGATGAGATTGGTTTTCTCATCTTTTATAGGTGTTTATTTTACAAAAGCATTGATTTCTGCTTCGATGTTAGCAATTTTAGCTTGTGATTCTTCGTTGGTTTCACCTACAACTGCAATGTAGAACTTGATTTTTGGTTCTGTCCCTGAAGGGCGAACGGCAATCCAAGAACCGTCAGCAAGTGTATATTTCAAAACATCACTTGGAGGAGTTGTTAAGTTTGTAACAGTACCGTCAGCAGCAGTAGCAGTTTGTGCCTTGAAGTCTTCTACGATAGTGATAGCTGTTGCGTTCCATTCTTTTGGAGCATTGTTACGGAATTTAGCCATAATCGCTTTGATTTGTTCAGCACCATCGACACCTGAAAGGGTAACAGAGATAGTCTTTTCTGCATAGTAGCCGTACTCTTTGTAGATTTCTTCGATGCCGTCCGCAAGTGTTAAACCACGTGAACGGTAGTAGGCAGCAAGTTCAGCAACGACAAGGACGGCTTGGATTGCATCTTTATCACGTACAAATGGTTTAATCAAGTAACCGAAGCTTTCTTCAAATCCCATCATGTAAGTGTGATTGTGTTTTTCTTCGAATTCTTGGATTTTTTCAGCGATAAATTTGAAACCAGTCAGAACGTTGAACATGGTTGCTCCGTAGCTTTCAGCGATCTTCGTTACCAAGTCAGTTGATACGATAGATTTACATAGGGCTGCATTTTCAGGAAGAGTTCCAGCGTTTTTGTGGGCTTCCAAGATGTATTTTGCCATGATAGCACCGATTTGGTTACCTGATAGGTTGAGGTAGCTACCATCTTTTTGAAGAACTTCAACACCAACACGGTCAGCATCTGGGTCAGTTGCCACAAGAACATCTGCACCAACTTTACGACCAAGTTCTTCAGCAAGGGCAAAGGCTGCTTGGCTTTCTGGGTTTGGAGATTTTACAGTTGAGAAGTTAGGGTCAGCAGTTGCTTGCGCTTCAACGACTTGAACAGAGTCAAATCCTGCTTGGGCAAGAGCACGACGAGCCAACATTTCACCAGTACCATGAAGTGGTGTGTAGACAATTTTCATGTCTTTACCAAATTCTTCAATCAAGGCTGGGTTGATGTTTACGTCTTTAACCTCTTTAAGGTATTCTACGTCAACAGCTTCGCCGATAACTTCAATCAAGCCAGAAGCTTTTTCAGCTTCCACATCAGCAACTTCTACCGCAAATGGGTTTTCGATTGCACGGATATAAGTAGTCAAAGCGTCTGCATCATGTGGAGGCATTTGTCCACCGTCTTCACCGTAAACTTTGTAACCGTTAAATGGTGCAGGATTGTGGCTAGCTGTGACCATGATACCCGCGAAACAGTTGAGGTGACGAACTGCAAATGATAGTTCTGGAGTTGGACGAAGGCTTTCAAATACATAAGATTTGATACCATGTTTAGCAAGAACTGCCGCAGATTCAAAGGCAAACTCAGGTGAGAAGTGACGGCTATCGTAGGCGATTGCGACACCACGTTCTTTTTCGTTTCCACCTTTTGATTCAATCAAACGAGCCAAACCTTCAGTAGCTTGGCGAACAACGTAGATGTTGATGCGGTTTGTACCAGCACCAATCAAGCCACGCATACCTGCAGTACCAAATTCAAGATTTGTATAGAAGGCATCTTCCTTTGTTTTTTCATCCATATTTTCCAAATCTTGACGAAGGTAGTCAGGAAGCTCCGCAAAATCAACCCATTTCTGGTAATTTTCTTGGTAAGACATTAAAATTCTCCTTTTTGTAAATTGTTTTAACCGTTCACATTATAGCACTTTTTAGCGTTTTAGTAAAACGGTAGCATAATTTTCAGAAAAGTAGTGACATATGCCTGTTTATCAAGTCTTGAATGCCTTAGGGAAACATGCTATACTACTTGTATGATTATTTTACAAGCTAATAAAATTGAACGTTCTTTTGCAGGAGAGGTTCTTTTTGATAATATCAACCTGCAGGTTGATGAACGTGATCGGATTGCCCTTGTTGGGAAAAATGGTGCAGGTAAGTCTACTCTTTTAAAGATCTTAGTTGGAGAAGAGGAACCAACTAGTGGAGAAATCAATAAGAAAAAAGATATTTCTCTGTCTTACCTAGCCCAAGATAGCCGTTTTGAGTCTGAAAATACCATCTACGATGAAATGCTTCATGTCTTTGATGACTTGCGTCAAACTGAGAAACAACTTCGTCAGATGGAATTGGAGATGGGTGAAAAGTCTGGTGAGGATTTGGATAAACTGATGTCAGATTACGATCGCTTATCTGAGAATTTTCGTCAAGCAGGCGGCTTTACTTATGAAGCTGATATCCGTGCTATTTTGAATGGATTCAAGTTTGACGAATCTATGTGGCAGATGAAAATAGCTGAACTTTCTGGTGGTCAAAATACCCGTCTGGCGCTGGCCCAAATGCTCCTTGAAAAGCCTAATCTCTTGGTCTTGGACGAGCCAACCAACCACTTGGATATCGAAACTATCGCCTGGCTAGAGAATTACTTGGTAAATTATAGCGGTGCCCTCATTATTGTCAGTCATGACCGCTATTTCTTGGACAAGGTTGCGACAATTACGCTGGATTTGACTAAGCATTCCTTGGATCGTTATGTGGGCAATTACTCTCGTTTTGTCGTGCTGAAGGAGCAAAAACTAGCTACTGAGGCAAAAAACTATGAAAAGCAGCAGAAGGAGATCGCTGCTCTGGAAGACTTTGTCAATCGCAATCTAGTCCGAGCTTCAACGACCAAACGTGCCCAATCTCGCCGAAAACAACTGGAAAAAATGGAACGTTTGGACAAGCCTGAAGCTGGTAAGAAATCAGCCAACATGACCTTCCAGTCTGAAAAAACGTCTGGTAATGTTGTTTTGACTGTTGAAAATGCGGCTATTGGCTATGATGGGGAAGTACTGTCAGAGCCTATCAACTTAGACCTTCGTAAGATGAATGCTGTTGCTATCGTTGGTCCCAATGGTATCGGCAAGTCAACTTTTATTAAATCAATCGTGGACCAGATTCCTTTTATCAAGGGTGAAAAGCGATTTGGAGCTAATGTTGAGGTGGGTTACTATGACCAAACCCAAAGCAAGCTGACACCAAGTAATACTGTACTGGATGAACTCTGGAATGATTTTAAACTGACACCAGAAGTTGAAATCCGTAACCGTCTTGGTGCCTTCCTTTTCTCAGGAGATG
This sequence comes from Streptococcus mitis, assembly GCF_946190375.1. Taxonomy (GTDB): domain Bacteria; phylum Bacillota; class Bacilli; order Lactobacillales; family Streptococcaceae; genus Streptococcus; species Streptococcus mitis_CJ. The sequence continues at coordinate 4,258 of NZ_CAMIAF010000001.1, forward strand.
ATGTTAAAAAATCAGTTGGCATGTTGTCAGGTGGCGAGAAGGCTCGTTTGCTTTTGGCTAAATTGTCTATGGAGAACAACAACTTCTTGATTCTGGATGAGCCGACCAACCACTTGGATATTGATAGCAAGGAAGTGCTAGAAAATGCCTTGATTGAATTTGATGGAACCTTACTCTTTGTCAGCCACGACCGTTACTTTATCAATCGTGTTGCTACCCATGTTTTAGAATTATCTGAGAATGGATCAACTCTCTACCTTGGAGATTACGACTACTATGTTGAGAAGAAAGCAGAAGTAGAAATGATTCAGGCTGAGGAAGCTTCAACTAGCAATCAAGCAAAAGAATCAAGTCCAGTTAATGACTATCAGGCCCAGAAAGAAAGTCAAAAAGAAGTTCGTAAACTCATGCGACAAATCGAAAGTCTAGAAACTGAAATCGAAGAGTTAGAAAGTCAAAGCCAAGCCATTTCTGAACAAATGTTGGAAACAAACGATGCCGAAAAACTCATGGAATTGCAGGCTGAGCTGGATAAAATCAGCCATCGTCAGGAAGAAGCCATGCTTGAGTGGGAAGAATTATCAGAGCAGGTGTAAAGATGGAACATCTTGGAAAAGTATTTCGTGAATTTCGGACAAGTGGCAATTATTCTTTAAAGGAGGCAGCAGGCGAGTCTTGCTCTACCTCTCAATTATCTCGCTTTGAGCTTGGGGAGTCTGATTTAGCAGTCTCACGTTTCTTTGAGATTTTGGATAACATTCATGTAACAATCGAAAATTTCATGGATAAGGCAAGGGATTTTCATAATCATGAACATGTGTCTATGATGGCGCAGATTATCCCACTTTACTACTCAAATGATATTGTAGGTTTTCAAAAGCTTCAAGAAGAACAACTTGAAAAGGCTAAGAGTTCTATCAATCCTCTTTATTTTGAGTTGAACTGGATTTTGCTACAAGGTCTGGTTTGTCAAAGAGATTCGACTTATGAGATGACGCAGGATGATTTGGATAAGGTAGCAGATTATCTCTTCAAAACAGAAGAATGGACCATGTATGAGTTGATTCTTTTCGGGAACCTCTATAGTTTCTACGATGTGGACTATGTCACACGGATTGGTAGAGAAGTTATGGAGAGGGAAGAATTTTACCAAGAGATTGGGCGTCATAAGAGATTGGTTTTGATTTTGGCCCTCAATTGTTACCAGCATTGTTTAGAGCATTCTTCTTTTGATAATGCTAGCTATTTCGAGGCTTATACAGAGAAGATTATTGGTAAAAACATTAGTCTTTATGAACGAAATATTTTACATTACTTAAAAGGTTTTGCCTTGTACCAAAAAGGAAAGTGTAAAGAAGGTTGTAGCCAAATGCAAGAAGCCATGCATATTTTTGACGTGCTAGGTCTTCCAGAGCAAGTAGCCTACTATCAAGAACACTACGAAAAATTTGTCAAAGATTAATTTTCCCAAATAAGGGAAAAAATAAAAAGCTCCTTTCGGTTTTGATACAATAGTTTCAAAATTTGAGAGGAGTTTTTATATGAATCGCTATGCAGTACAGTTGATTAGCCGCGGAGCTGTTAACAAGATAGGGAATATGCTCTATGATTATGGAAATAGTGTCTGGTTGGCTTCCATGGGGACTATCGGACAGACAGTTTTAGGAATGTATCAGATTTCTGAACTCGTCACATCTATTCTCGTAAATCCTTTTGGTGGAGTTATATCAGACCGTTTTTCTCGTCGTAAGATTTTAATGACGACAGACCTTGTTTGTGGGATTCTTTGTCTGGCTATTTCTTTTATAAGGAATGACAGCTGGATGATTGGAGCTTTGATTTTTGCCAATATTGTGCAGGCTATTGCTTTTGCCTTTTCTAGACCGGCAAATAAGGCCATTATCACAGAATTGGTAGAGAAGGATGAACTGGTCCTCTACAATTCTCGTTTGGAATTAGTGATGCAGGTTGTCAGTGTGAGTTCCCCTGTACTATCTTTTCTGGTCTTACAATTTGCAAGTCTTCGCATTACCTTGGTATTAGATGCCCTTAGTTTTTTTCTCGCTTTTGGCTTAGTAGCCTTGCTTCCAAAGAAAGAAGAGAAGACTTTGGGGGAGAAGAAACTTACATTCAAAGTTATTTTTTCTGATATCAAGGAGGGAGTTCACTATATTGTGAAGCAAAAGGAAATCTTCTTTTTGTTAGTCATGGCTTCAAGTGTCAATTTTTTCTTCGCAGCTTTTAATTACCTCCTTCCCTTTTCAAATCAGCTCTATGGAGTACAAGGTGCCTATGCTACTATTTTAACAATGGGTGCTATTGGGTCTATTGTTGGGGCGCTGCTAGCTAGTAAGATTAAAGCTAGTATGGAAATGCTTCTGTTTTTGTTGGCTCTGACTGGACTTGGGGTGATGATAATGGGATTTACCCTCCCATCCTATCTTACTTTTTCAGGTAATTTCGTTTGTGAATTGTTTATGACGATTTTCAATATTCACTTTTTTACTCAAGTACAAACTAAGGTTGAAGGTGAATATCTTGGTAGAGTTCTCAGTTCGATTTATACCTTAGCTATACTATTTATGCCTATTGCAACAGGTTTAATGACCTGGCTTCCAAGTGTCCATCTTTATTCTTTCTTAATTATAGGACTTGGAGTTGTCGCCTTATCCTTCTTAGCTCTAGGCTATGTACGAACTCATTTCAAAAAAGAGCTATAAGTCTGTTTGAGTTTTAAAAATAATTCCAATCTAAGTGTTTTTTCCGCCCTTCTCGTTTGTGAGGAGGGCTTACTTTATGGTAAAATGGTTTTATGAATAAAAGAATGAATGAGTTGGTCGCCTTGCTCAATCGCTATGCGACTGAGTACTATACCAGCGATAATCCGTCGGTTTCAGATAGTGAGTATGACCGCCTTTACCGTGAGTTGGTTGAGTTGGAGGCTGCCTATCCAGAGCAAGTATTAGCAGACAGTCCGACCCATCGTGTTGGTGGCAAGGTCTTAGATGGTTTTGAAAAATACAGTCATCAGTATCCTCTTTATAGTTTGCAGGATGCTTTTTCACGTGAGGAGCTTGAAGCTTTTGACGCGCGTGTTCGTAAGGAAGTGGCTCATCCAACCTATATTTGTGAGCTGAAAATTGACGGCTTGTCTATCTCGCTGACTTATGAAAAGGGGATTTTAGTTGCAGGTGCAACGCGTGGAGACGGTTCTATTGGGGAAAATATCACAGAAAATCTTAAGCGTGTTAAGGATATTCCTTTGACCTTGCCAGAAGAACTTGATATTACAGTTCGTGGGGAATGTTACATGCCACGCGCTTCTTTTGACCAGGTCAACCAAGCTCGCCAAGAAAATGGAGAGCCTGAATTTGCCAATCCTCGTAATGCGGCGGCAGGCACCCTGCGTCAGCTGGATACAGCAGTAGTTGCCAAGCGCAATCTTGCCACTTTCCTCTATCAAGAAGTCAGTCCTTCAACTCGTGATAGTCAAGAAAAGGTTTTGAAGCACCTAGAACAACTAGGTTTTGTGGTCAATCCTAAGCGAATTTTGGCTGAAAGCATGGATGAGATTTGGAATTTTATCCAAGAAGTAGGAGAGGAACGGGACAATCTGCCTTATGATATCGATGGGGTGGTGATCAAGGTCAATGACCTAGCAGGTCAAGAAGAACTTGGTTTTACCGTTAAGGCTCCAAAGTGGGCAGTAGCCTACAAGTTTCCTGCTGAGGAAAAAGAAGCCCAACTTTTATCAGTTGATTGGACGGTTGGTCGTACTGGCGTTGTGACTCCAACTGCCAATCTAACACCAGTACAACTAGCTGGTACAACTGTTAGCCGTGCGACCCTGCACAATGTGGATTATATTGCTGAAAAAGATATCCGCAAAGACGACACGGTTATCGTTTATAAGGCTGGAGATATTATCCCTGCTGTTTTACGAGTGGTAGAGTCCAAGCGGGTTTCTGAAGAAAAACTAGATATCCCTACAAACTGTCCAAGTTGTAACTCTGACTTGTTGCACTTTGAAGATGAAGTGGCTCTGCGTTGTATCAATCCGCGTTGTCCTGCTCAAATCATGGAAGGTTTGATTCATTTTGCTTCTCGTGATGCTATGAATATTACAGGCCTTGGTCCATCAGTAGTTGAGAAACTATTTGCTGCTAATCTGGTTAAGGATGTGGCGGATATTTATCGTTTGAAAGAAGAAGATTTCCTTCTTTTAGAGGGTGTTAAGGAAAAGTCTGCTGCTAAACTGTATCAAGCCATTCAAGCATCTAAGGAAAACTCTGCTGAAAAACTCTTGTTTGGACTAGGGATTCGCCATGTCGGCAGTAAGGCCAGTCAGCTTTTACTTCAACATTTTCTCTCGATTGAAAATCTGGCCCAGGCAGATCCAGATGAAGTGGCTAGTATTGAGAGTCTGGGTGGTGTGATTGCCAAGAGTCTCCAGACTTATTTTGCGACAGAAGGCTCTGAAATTCTCCTAAGAGAATTGAAAGAAGCTGGAGTCAATCTGGCCTACAAAGGTCAGACTGTAGTAGCAGATGCAGCCTTGTCAGGTTTGACCGTGGTATTGACTGGAAAATTGGAACGTCTCAAGCGCTCAGAAGCTAAAAGTAAACTCGAAAGTCTAGGTGCCAAGGTAACAGGCAGTGTGTCTAAAAAGACCGACCTCGTCGTTGCAGGTACAGATGCTGGAAGTAAACTTCAAAAGGCACAAGAACTTGGTATCGAGGTTCGAGATGAAGCTTGGCTAGAAAGCTTGTAATAATCGTTTAAAATCAGAGCTTAGATAATATAACTATGTGTGTTAATCGGGACAAAATCGATCAAGAATTTATTAGTGAACTAGAAACAAATTAAGAAGTAAAAAGGAAAAATAAAAAATGTTTAATTACCCTATTCGCATTCATTACCATCGCAAGAATGGAGAATACGACACTTGCTCTTTTGTAAAAAGTCAGGACCAGCGGATTGATTTGCTGACCTACAAAGAAGATTATTTTGGTGCTTTATTTAGTTTTGAACACCCAAGTTCTCATGCCTTAGAAAGCTTGAATTTTGTGGTTCATACAGGTCAAACCAGTAAAGAATATGCTATCCGTTTTAATCACTATCCCCTCTTAACAGAGGTCTGGATTTTGGAAGGGGATGATAGAATTTATTATTCTGAAAATCCTGCTATTGCCAGTCCTTTCTATAAAAATCAAAATCCTTTTGCCTTTGACAAGGCTATCAATAGCGCTAGTTTCGACCACCACTGGGGCTACCAAGGTGAATTGGGTTGCCGTGTAGAGGACAATCAGGCTCATTTTGCTCTCTGGGCTCCAACAGCGACAGAAGTGCAGGTTGTCGTTTATGGATCAGCTGCTAATGATGCTCCTGTTTGGAAGATTTTTGATATGGAGAGAGGCAATAGCTACTCTTATAATCATAAGGACAATACAATCGGTGTCTGGAGTTTGGATGTTGAGGAAGATTTGACTGGTAAGGCTTATCAGTATCAAGTCCAATTTCCTCACCACCAAACACTGACACGCGATCCTTACACCATCGCGACCAGTCCTGATGGCAAACGTTCAGCTATCCTGAGCCATGAAGAAAAGCAAGTTGAAAATTTCGAGGTTAAGCATGGTTCTGAGGCTACTTGGCGTTTGAAAAATCCATGTAAGGCAGTTATTTGTGAAATGCACATTCGTGATTTGACCAAATCACCGACCTCAGGTGTGGATGAACATCTTCGCGGAACTTTCTTGGGTGCTGCTCAGACTGGAACGGTTAACCAGTATGGCCAGTCAACTGCTTTTGATTACATCAAGAAGATCGGCTACAATTATGTTCAGTTGCAACCAATTGCAGACCGTCACAAAGAATATGATGCGGATGGGAATGTAACCTACAACTGGGGTTATGATCCACAAAACTATAACGCGCCAGAAACTAGTTTTTCAACTAATCCAGACGACCCAGCTCAGGTTATTCGTGATTTGAAGACCATGGTTCAAGCTTACCACGATGCGGGTATTGGTGTTATTATGGATGTGGTCTATAACCATACCTTCTCAGTTGTTGATGCACCTTTCCAAACAACTGTCCCTGATTACTATTATCGTATGAATCCAGACGGTACCTTCCAGAATGGAACGGGTGTTGGAAATGAAACAGCCAGCGAACATGAAATGTTCCGCAAGTATATGATTGATTCCCTCCTATACTGGGTACAGGAATACAATATTGACGGCTTCCGTTTTGACTTGATGGGGATTCATGATGTCAAGACTATGCAGATGATTCGTCAGAGTTTGGATGAAATTGACCCTAACATTATCCTTTATGGAGAAGGTTGGGACATGGGAACAGGTCTTGCCCCTTATGATAAGGCTAAGAAAGACAACGCCTACGAAATGCCAAATATTGGTTTCTTTAATGACAATCAGCGTGATGCTGTCAAAGGTGGAGAAGTTTACGGTGCAATTAAATCAGGTTTTGTCAGCGGTGCTGCGACAGAGCCAATTCTTGCCAAAGCAATCCTAGGCAGTCGTGAATTAGGAACCTATACACATCCAAATCAAGTACTTAACTATGTGGAAGCCCATGACAATTACAATCTTCACGATTTATTGGCAACTCTTCATCCAGACCAAAGTTCAGAACAAATCATGCGCAAGGTTGAGACAGCCACAGCTATGAACCTACTCATGCAAGGGATGGCCTTTATGGAAATCGGTCAAGAATTTGGTCGTACCAAACTAGTTGCGACTGGTGAAAATGGTGAGTTGACCCATGATGATAGAGAGCGTGCTATGAATAGCTATAATGCTCCAGACAGTGTGAACCAAGTGAACTGGGACTTGATTAATGAGCGTCAAGATAGTATTGAGTTTATCCGTCAGATGATTCGATTGAAGACAGGAACCGGTGCCTTTTCTTACCCTACTTATGATGAAATTTACCATCATGTTTTTGTTCATTCAGCAAATGAACATAGTGGTTTGATTGTCTATGAGATTCAAGGGAAAGACCATTTACTGGTTGTATTTAATGCTAAAGGACAAGACTTCCAGTTTGAAAATGCTGGAAATCTAGAACTATTGGTGACCAATAGCCATTTAAGTGATAAAGACATGGTTGGTGGCGTTAGCGCCAGCGTCTTTAAAGTCTTGTAGAAAAAATCAAAAGTTTTCAATTGTGTCGTATAATTTCTAGGATATCTTCTTGCTAAAAATTATAAAATTCAATGAAAAATAGTATAGCAAGAAAAAGGTTTAGTTCATCTAAGCCTTTTCTTCTTGTACTGACTGCTTAACAAAAGAGTTCAAATAGTTTGAAAAGTCAAGCTTGTGAAAATAATCTCAAAAATATTGTAAAAAGGGTTGTAATTTTCTGAAAATTTGGTAAAATATATCTTAATCATTTTCAGGAGGACGAGAATTTGACAAGATATAATAATTTAGTAAATGGAGAATGGAAATCATCTAAAAAAGAAATTACGATTTATTCACCAATCAATCAAGAAGAATTAGGGACAGTACCCGCTATGAGCCAAGCAGAAGTAGATGAGGCTATGCAAGCTGCGCGTGCAGCCCTGCCAGCATGGCGAGCTTTATCAGCAGTTGAACGTGCGGCTTATTTGCATAAAACAGCCGCTATTTTAGAACGCGATAAGGAAGAAATTGGTACTATCCTTGCCAAAGAAGTAGCAAAAGGGATTAAAGCAGCAATTGGAGAAGTAGTGCGTACAGCAGACTTGATTCGTTATGCTGCTGAGGAAGGTCTCCGTATCACTGGACAAGCAATGGAAGGTGGTGGTTTTGAGGCGGCAAGTAAAAACAAACTGGCTGTTGTCCGTCGTGAGCCGGTTGGAGTCGTGCTAGCTATTGCTCCCTTTAACTATCCAGTTAATCTTTCTGGTTCTAAGATTGCTCCGGCCTTGATTGCAGGTAATGTGGTTATGTTTAAGCCACCAACACAAGGTTCCATTTCTGGTCTCTTGTTGGCTAAAGCCTTTGAAGAAGCAGGGATTCCAGCAGGTGTTTTCAATACCATTACGGGTCGTGGTTCAGAAATTGGGGATTATATTATTGAGCACAAAGAAGTCAACTTCATCAACTTTACAGGTTCAACTCCAATCGGAGAACGTATTGGTCGTTTAGCTGGTATGCGTCCTATCATGCTGGAGCTTGGTGGGAAAGATGCAGCTCTTGTACTAGAAGATGCAGATTTGGAATATGCTGCCAAGCAAATTGTTGCAGGTGCCTTTAGCTACTCAGGGCAACGTTGCACGGCCATTAAACGTGTTATTGTTCTCGAAAATGTTGCAGATACATTAGTTACTTTGCTTCAAGCAGAGGTTGCTAAATTAACAGTTGGTGACCCATTTGACAATGCTGATATTACACCTGTTATTGACAATGCTTCAGCCGACTTTATTTGGGGCTTGATTGAGGATGCACAAGAAAAAGGGGCTCAGGCTCTTACACCAATCAAACGTGAGGGCAATCTTCTCTGGCCAGTGCTTTTTGACCAAGTTACAAAAGATATGAAAGTCGCATGGGAAGAGCCATTTGGCCCTGTTTTACCAATTATTCGTGTGGCTAATGTAGAAGAAGCAATTGCCTTTGCCAACGAATCTGAATTCGGCCTTCAATCCTCAGTCTTTACAAATGATTTCAAAAAGGCCTTTGAAATTGCTGAAAAACTTGAAGTGGGTACAGTTCATATTAATAATAAAACCCAACGTGGTCCAGATAATTTCCCTTTCCTTGGTGTCAAAGGTTCTGGCGCTGGAGTGCAAGGAATTAAATATAGTATTGAAGCGATGACAAATGTCAAATCCATTGTTTTTGATGTGAAATAAAATATAAAATCAGGAAATTCATTTCCTGGTTTCTTTTTTTACTTTAAAACAACAATTTTATTAGCAAAATAACGAACTTTATGATAGTATTGTAAAAAACAATTCGTTTTCATAATCTGTTTGAAAATTTCTTGATTTACAAGTGAACACATCAGTGAATTTGTTGAAGACTTTCAAAAGATTTTTTTGCAAATTCCGTAATTTACTTGAATCTTCCCTAAAAAGGTAGTATAATAAATCTATAGAAAACGCTTACAGAAAAGAGGGGGTATTATGGATAAAAGAGAAGCTTTGCGCACCTTTATGACAGGAGAAAATTTTCACCTTCAGCATTATCTAGGAGCACATAGGGAAGAACTAAATGGAGAGTACGGTTATACATTTCGTGTGTGGGCTCCCAATGCTCAGGCAGTTCATTTAGTGGGGGATTTCACGAATTGGGTAGAAAATCAAATTCCGATGGAACGAAATGAATTTGGAGTCTGGGAAGTCTTTACCAGCCTTGCTCATGAAGGCCAAATTTACAAGTATCATATCACGCGTGCAAATGGTCATCAGCTGATGAAGATTGACCCCTTGGCTGTACGGTATGAGGCACGACCTGGGACTGGTGCTATTTTAACAGATATTCCAGAAAAGAAATGGAAGGATGGTCTCTGGCTAGCTCGTAGAAAACGTTTGAGCTTTGAAGAGCGACCTGTTAATATTTACGAGGCTCATGCTGGCTCTTGGAAGAGAAATCCTGATGGCATCCCCTATAGTTTTTCTCAATTGAAAGATGAACTCATTCCTTACTTGGTTGAGATGAACTATACTCATATTGAGTTTATGCCCCTGATGTCTCACCCACTAGGTTTGAGTTGGGGCTATCAGCTTATGGGTTACTTTGCTCTAGAGCATGCCTATGGTCGCCCTGAAGAGTTTCAAGATTTTGTTGAGGAATGTCACTTAAATAATATCGGGGTTATTGTAGATTGGGTACCTGGTCACTTTACTATCAATGATGATGCCTTGGCCTATTATGATGGAACACCGACTTTTGAATACCAAGACCATAATAAGGCTCATAACTACGGTTGGGGTGCACTCAATTTTGATCTTGGAAAAAATGAAGTCCAGTCCTTCTTGATTTCGAGCATTAAGTTTTGGATTGACTTTTACCATCTAGATGGTATTCGAGTGGATGCAGTTAGCAACATGCTCTATCTTGACTACGATGATGCTCCATGGACACCTAATAAAGATGGTGGTAATCTCAACTATGAAGGTTATTATTTCCTTCAACGCTTGAATGATGTTATTAAACTAGTTCATCCAGACGTTATGATGATCGCAGAAGAAAGTTCGTCAGCAACCAAGATTACGGGAATGAAAGAGCTTGGTGGTCTAGGATTTGACTACAAGTGGAATATGGGCTGGATGAATGATATCCTCCGATTCTACGAAGAAGACCCTATTTACCGTAAGTATGACTTTAATCTGGTGACTTTCAGCTTTATGTATGTTTTCAAGGAAAACTATCTCCTACCATTCTCGCACGATGAAGTGGTTCACGGTAAGAAGAGTATGATGCATAAGATGTGGGGAGATCGTTATAATCAATTCGCAGGCTTACGCAATCTCTACACTTACCAAATTTGTCACCCTGGTAAGAAATTGCTCTTCATGGGTAGTGAATACGGCCAATTCCTAGAATGGAGATCTGAAGAGCAGTTGGAATGGTCTAATCTAGAAGACCCTATGAATGCTAAGATGAAGTATTTCACTTCTCAGCTAAACCAGTTTTACAAAGATCATCGCTGTCTGTGGGAAATCGATACCAGCTATGATGGTATTGAGATCATTGATGCGGATAATCGAGACCAGAGTGTTCTTTCCTTCATCCGTAAGGGTAAGAAGGGCGACATGCTAGTCTGCGTCTTTAATATGGCACCTGTTGAACGAAAAGATTTTACAATCGGACTACCTGTTGCAGGGATTTATGAAGAAGTCTGGAATACTGAGTTAGAAGAGTGGGGAGGCGTTTGGAAAGAACATAATCAAACTGTTCAAACGCAAGAAGGACTATGGAAAGATTATGAGCAGACCTTGACCTTTACCCTACCGGCTATGGGAGCAAGTGTTTGGAAAATCAAACGCCGCTTGAAATCTGCAAAAACCGTCACAAATAAAAACCAAAAAGGAGTAGAAAATGAAGAATGAAATGTTAGCTTTGATTCTTGCCGGTGGGCAAGGAACTCGTCTCGGAAAACTCACTCAAAACCTTGCGAAACCAGCTGTACAATTTGGCGGACGCTACCGTATCATTGACTTTGCTCTTTCAAACTGTGCCAACTCAGGGATTCACAATGTTGGAGTCATTACACAGTACCAACCTCTTGCTCTCAATAACCATATTGGGAATGGTTCAAGCTGGGGACTAGACGGTATCAATTCTGGTGTCTCTATTCTTCAACCGTATTCTGCAAGTGAAGGAAATCGTTGGTTTGAGGGGACTAGTCACGCTATTTACCAAAATATTGATTATATCGACAGTGTCAACCCTGAGTATGTTTTGATTCTGTCTGGGGACCACATCTACAAAATGGACTATGATGATATGCTCCAGTCTCACAAGGATAATAATGCTAGTTTGACAGTCGCAGTTCTTGATGTTCCTCTGAAAGAAGCAAGTCGTTTTGGTATCATGAACACAGATGCAAACAATCGTATTGTTGAATTTGAAGAAAAACCAGCTCAACCTAAATCGACCAAAGCTTCTATGGGGATCTATATCTTTGATTGGCAACGCCTTCGCAATATGCTTGTTGCTGCTGAAAAGAGCAATGTAGATATGTCAGACTTCGGTAAAAATGTCATTCCAAATTACCTTGAGTCAGGTGAAAGTGTCTATGCCTATGAATTTAAAGGTTACTGGAAAGATGTTGGTACCATTGAGTCACTTTGGGAAGCAAATATGGAGTACATTTCTCCAGAAAATGCCTTGGATAGCCGTAACCGTCAATGGAAGATTTACTCAAGAAACTTAATTTCACCACCAAACTTCCTTGGGGCAAATGCTCATGTGGAAGATTCCTTGGTTGTTGATGGCTGTTTTGTAGATGGAACTGTTAAACATTCTATCCTTTCAACAGGTGCGCAAGTTCGCGAAGGGGCAGAAGTAGTAGATTCAGTTATCATGAGTGGTGCAATTGTTGGTCAGGGAACTAAAATCAAACGTGCCATTATTGGTGAAGGTGCGGTTATTTCTGACGGTGTCGAAATTGATGGAACAGAAGAAGTACAAGTTGTAGGATATAATGAAGTAGTGGGGGTAGCAACAGATGAAGATTGATAAATATTCTGCCATTTTAGGAAATACAGTTGGTTTTCATGATATGTCAACACTGACAGACCACCGTCCAGTAGCTAGTTTGCCATTTGGTGGTAAATATCGCTTGATTGACTTCCCGCTTTCAAGTCTTGCTAATGCAGGTGTCCGTAGTATCTTTGGTATTTTCCAACAAGATAATATCAGTTCTGTCTTTGACCATATCCGTTCAGGACGTGAGTGGGGCTTATCAACTCTTCTCAGTCACTATTATCTAGGTATTTACAATACTCGTGTGGAAAGTAGTACAGTTGGAAAAGAATACTATCATCAGCTTCTTACTTACTTGAAACGTTCCGGCTCAAACCAAACGGTTGCCCTCAACTGTGATGTTTTGATTAATATCGATTTGAACCAAGTTTTCCATCTACACACTACAACAAAGGGACCTATCACTGTAGTTTATAAAAAACTCCCTAAGAAAGATATTTCAGAAGTCAATGCAATCTTGGAAGTGGATGAAACAGACCATGTTCGTTCTCATAGACTCTTTGATAGTAAATCAACAGATGAAGTTTACAATATGTCCACAGATATCTTTGTCGTTGATACACCGTGGTTGATTGAACGTTTAGAAGAAGAAGCTAAAAAAGAACATCCAGAGAAATTGCGCTATGTTTTACGAGATTTGGCTGCAAAAGAAGGGGCTTTTGCCTACGAATACACAGGTTATCTGGCAAATATCCATTCTGTAGAGTCTTATTATCAAGCTAATAAAGATATGCTTGAATCTCAAAAATTCTACTCTCTCTTCTCACCAAATCAAAAGATTTATACAAAGGTCAAAAACGAAGAGCCAACTTATTATGCTAATACATCTAAGGTAAGCACTTCTCAGTTTGCCTCTGGTAGTATCATTGAAGGTCAAGTAGCAAATTCTGTTCTATCACGTAATATTCATGTACACAAGGATAGCTTGGTTAAAGATAGCATCTTATTCCCTCGTGTTGTGATTGGAGAAGGTGCTCAGGTAGAATATGCTATCTTGGACAAGGGTGTGGAAGTTGCAGATGGCGTTGTAATCCGTGGAACTGCAGAACATCCAGTCGTCGTTAAGAAAGGTGCTAAAGTAACAGAGGATATTCATTCATGAAAATTTTATTTGTAGCAGCAGAAGGTGCACCCTTTTCAAAAACAGGTGGTTTGGGAGACGTCATTGGCGCTCTTCCCAAATCACTGGTAAAAGTGGGACATGAAGTTGCAGTGATTCTACCCTACTATGACATGGTAGAGGCTAAATTTGGCAATCAGATTGAAGATGTTCTTCATTTTGAGGTGAGTGTTGGTTGGCGCAGACAGTACTGTGGAATTAAGAAAACAGTTTTGAACGGTGTGACCTTCTACTTTATTGACAACCAATATTATTTCTTCCGTGGTCATGTTTACGGTGATTTTGACGATGGAGAACGTTTCGCTTTCTTCCAACTTGCTGCCATTGAGGCTATGGAAAGAATTGACTTTATCCCTGACCTTCTCCATGTTCATGACTACCATACAGCTATGATTCCTTTCTTGTTAAAGGAAAAATACCGTTGGATTCAAGCCTATGAGGGCATTAAAACTGTTTTAACCATTCATAATTTGGAATTCCAAGGACAATTTTCAGAAGGGATGTTATGGGATTTGTTTGGAGTTGGCTTTGAACGTTATGCTGATGGTACTCTTCGCTGGAACAACTGTCTGAACTGGATGAAGGCTGGTATTCTCTATGCGGATCGTGTTTCAACCGTTTCACCTAGCTATGCCCATGAAATTATGACCAGTCAGTTCGGATGTAACTTGGATCAGATTCTCCGAATGGAGTCTGGTAAAGTTTCTGGTATCGTGAATGGGATTGATGCTGACCTGTATAATCCTCAGACGGATGCTCTTTTAGACTATCATTTTAATCAGGAAGATTTGTCTGGAAAAGCCAAAAACAAGGCAAAATTGCAAGAAAGAGTTGGCTTGCCAGTTAGAGCCGACGTTCCACTGGTGGGAATTGTTTCTCGTTTGACACGTCAAAAAGGTTTTGATGTGGTGGTTGAAAGTCTTCACCATATCTTGCAAGAAGATGTTCAGATTGTTCTTTTGGGAACTGGCGATCCAGCCTTTGAAGGATCTTTTTCATGGTTTGCTCAGATTTACCCAGACAAGCTATCAGCAAATATCACTTTTGATGTCAAACTTGCTCAAGAAATCTACGCTGCTTGTGACCTCTTCCTTATGCCAAGTCGTTTCGAACCGTGTGGCTTGTCTCAAATGATGGCTATGCGTTACGGAACCTTGCCATTAGTTCACGAAGTTGGTGGCTTGCGAGATACCGTTCAAGCCTTTAATCCAATCGAAGGAAGCGGTACTGGCTTTAGCTTCGACAATCTATCTCCTTACTGGTTAAATTGGACTTTCCAAACAGCATTGGACTTGTATAGAAACCATCCTGATATTTGGAAAAAACTACAAAAACAAGCTATGGAATGTGATTTTTCATGGGATACAGCCTGCAGATCATACCTTGACTTGTACCATAGTTTAGTTAATTAATAGATAAAATCGTATGATGGCTTCATACGATTTTTAGGCTGTTTAGATAGGAGAACTGATGTCTCAAGTAAAAGGCTTGTGTGTTATGGATGTTGATGGAACCTTAATCCTAGAAGAAGTAATTGATCTTTTAGGGAGAGAGGCAGGTCGTGAGGAGGAAATTTCGCAGATTACGAGTAAGGCAATGCGAGGAGAGTTGAACTTTGAAAGAAGTTTACGAGACAGAGTGTCCTTGTTGGAAGGCCTTCCTATTTCGATCTTTGATACAGTTTTCAAGTCTATTCATCTAACGCCAAATGTTCAAGAATTCATCTCTATTCTCCAAAAGAATGGCATCCTAGTTGGTCTAGTGTCTGGTGGATTTATACCAATAGTTGAGAGATTAGCAAAATCTCTCGGCATTACCCATTTCTCTGCCAACCAACTTGAAGTCAAAGACGGTCTGTTAACAGGAAAATTAGTTGGACAAATTATCAGTCCCCAGGTCAAAAAAGAGACTCTGGAACAATGGAGAAAGGAACTAAAACTTCCTAAAGAAAGAACGATTGCAATCGGTGATGGGGCCAATGATTTATTAATGTTGAAGTCAGCAGGACTGGGAATTGCTTTTTGTGCCAAAGAAGTACTCAAAAAAGAAATACCACATCATGTTGACAAGAGAGATTTTTTAGAAGTTCTACCTTTGATTGACTTTTTAGAATGAGGGAAAATATGAAGATTGTAATTGCACCAGATTCGTTTAAGGAAAGCTTGACCGCTGAAGAGGTAGCTGAAGCAATAAAAAGAGGCTTCCAACAATCAATAGCAGATGTAGAATGTCTCCTCTGTCCTGTTGGTGATGGGGGAGAAGGTACTGTAGATGCTATTCGGCATTCTCTTGACCTTGAAGAAAAATGGATCCAAGTTACAGGCCCTTTTGGACAAAAAGAAGCCATGTGCTATTTTCAAAAGGGGGGACTGGCACTATTTGAAGTTGCTGATTTAGTTGGCCTTGGAAAAATTCCGCTAGAGAAACGAAATCCACTTCAAATCCAAACTTGTGGTATTGGAGAGTTGATCCGTCATCTCATTGCTCAAGGGATTAAAGATATCTATATCGGCGTTGGTGGCACGGCCAGTAATGACGGAGGAATTGGGATCGCTGCTGGTTTAGGTTATCGATTTTATGATAGGGATGGAAATGTCTTGCCGGCTTGCGGTCAATCCTTATTAAACTTAGGTTCTGTTTCAATAGAAAATCGTTATGAAATTCCTGAAGATGTTCAAATTCGTATTTTAGCAGATGTCGTGAGTCCCTTATGTGGATATCAAGGTGCGACCTACACGTTTGGCAAGCAAAAAGGCCTAGATCCTACTATGTTTGAGGCCGTAGATCAAGCGATCCAAGATTTTTATGAAAAATTCTCACCTGTAACATTGGAAATTAAAGGAGCAGGAGCTGGTGGAGGCATTGCTGGCGGTTTGTGTGCCTTTGCTCAGGCAAATATCGTGTCGGGAATTGATACCTGCTTGTACCTAATCAACTTTGATAAGAAAGTTTTAGATGCTGACTTGGTTATTGTTGGAGAAGGAAGACTAGATCGTCAAAGTTTAGCAGGTAAAGCGCCTATAGGTGTTGCAAAAAGAACCCCTGCCGGAGTTCCTGTTATTGCTATTTGTGGTAGTATTGCTGAAGATTTACCTTCCCTACCATTTGAAAATATCCAAGCGGCTTTTTCAATTTTAGAGAAAAGTAAAGCTTTAGAAGATAGTTTGAAAAATGCCAGTCTCTATCTGGAGCGCACGGCTACCAATATTGGACGTTTATTAAGTCTGAATAAGATTTAGCCAAACCATTTCTTCCATAAGGATGTTTTGGATGGTTCTTCCTTTTTAACTTCCCAAAGTTTTGCAAAAGCAAGTCGAAGATCCTTTTCTTCTACTTGAACGGGTGCATTGCTATGGATAACCAGACCGAAGGGAGAAGTAGTATGCTCTTCAGATACTATGGTGGCTTGACTATCAGTTTCTTTTGCTTCTTTTAAGTAGAAAACTTGCTTGTCAAATTCGATAGTTGGAGAAATCTTCACAAATAGTGGCTCTGCTTTTTCCTGAAGGTTTTCTAAAATAGATAAAAAGCCTTTTTCTAGCTGAGGGCTATTTGCTGTATCAATATCTGCATATCCAAGAACTCTTTCCTCAAAGGTACCAAGATAGCGTCTTTGCTCATCTGGATTTAATTTTGGCCCACCATGAGCTTTTTCAAGTAATTGTTTTGATAAATCTGTCATGAAAACAGTATATCATAAAAGTTAGAATAAAACAGACAAAAGAAAGCGATTACTTTATAAAGTTAAGGAAAATTTGCACAAAGATAACATTTTTTCTTGAAAAAGGAGGGTTTTTAAGGTATTATAGAGGTGTAAAAAATTTAACTCATAAGGAGAGTAAAAAATGTCAATTATTACTGATGTTTACGCTCGCGAAGTCCTAGACTCACGCGGTAACCCAACACTTGAAGTAGAAGTTTACACTGAATCAGGTGCTTTCGGACGTGGTATGGTTCCATCAGGAGCTTCTACTGGTGAACACGAAGCAGTTGAACTTCGCGACGGTGACAAATCTCGTTACGGTGGTCTTGGTACACAAAAAGCTGTTGACAACGTAAACAACATCATTGCTGAAGCTATCATCGGCTACGATGTACGTGACCAACAAGCTATCGACCGTGCTATGATCGCACTTGACGGTACTCCTAACAAAGGTAAATTGGGTGCTAACGCAATCCTTGGTGTGTCTATCGCTGTAGCTCGTGCTGCTGCTGACTACCTTGAAATCCCACTTTACAGCTACCTTGGTGGATTCAACACTAAAGTTCTTCCAACTCCAATGATGAACATCATCAACGGTGGTTCTCACTCTGACGCTCCAATCGCTTTCCAAGAATTCATGATCGTACCTGCTGGTGCGCCATCATTCAAAGAAGCTCTTCGTTGGGGTGCTGAAATCTTCCATGCTCTTAAGAAAATCCTTAAATCTCGTGGTTTGGAAACAGCCGTAGGTGACGAAGGTGGATTTGCTCCTCGTTTTGAAGGAACTGAAGACGGAGTTGAAACTATCCTTGCTGCTATCGAAGCTGCTGGATATGTTCCTGGTAAAGACGTATTTATCGGATTTGACTGTGCTTCATCAGAATTTTACGATAAAGAACGTAAAGTTTACGACTACACTAAATTCGAAGGTGAGGGAGCAGCTGTACGTACTGCTGCAGAACAAATCGACTACCTTGAAGAATTGGTAAACAAATACCCAATCATCACTATCGAAGATGGTATGGATGAAAATGACTGGGACGGTTGGAAAGCTCTTACTGAACGTCTTGGTGGTAAAGTTCAATTGGTTGGTGACGACTTCTTCGTAACAAACACTTCTTACCTTGAAAAAGGTATTGCAGAAGGTGCTGCTAACTCAATCCTTATCAAAGTTAACCAAATCGGTACTCTTACTGAAACATTCGACGCTATTGAAATGGCGAAAGAAGCTGGTTACACTGCCGTTGTATCACACCGTTCAGGTGAAACTGAAGATTCAACAATCGCTGACATCGCAGTTGCAACTAACGCAGGACAAATCAAGACTGGTTCACTTTCACGTACAGACCGTATCGCTAAATACAACCAATTGCTTCGCATCGAAGACCAACTTGGTGAAGTAGCTGAATACCGTGGATTGAAATCATTCTACAACCTTAAAAAATAAAATAGTTCAGTGAACTATTTTATCCCGAACCTTGAAATTCAAAAGTTCGGCCGTTGATTTAACAACGTTTATAGCCCCTCGGATTTTATCCGAAGGGCTATTTTTGTATTTAGGGGGCAAAAAAGGGGCATAACTTTTTAAAAAATCTTTTTCATCACTTTGTCCAGCACATTGACTGCTTCATCTTTCATGTTCTTTGTGATGTGGGTATAGATGGAATTAGTAACTTCAGAATCAGAATGTCCAACCCTATCCGTGATTGTTTTTAGAGGAATTTTATTTTCTTATAAAATATTGGCCATCGCAATGTGCTCAATTTGATTTATTTTTGTGGAATCCTCTTATTTTGAGATGAATACCAATTATAAGTAATTTGCATATCTAGGATATTACAAAGAAAGGCAAGCTAGTGGCCACATAAATTTTATTTCATATTCTTTAAAGCTACTTACTCTGTTAGCAATTGTATTTGATATGATCAAATAAGATTAATAGTTTATTGAATCCCTTTATTAGTTATCACATAATTTAATTTATGTAATCTATAAACTATCCAAGGCATTCTTTTGTTCATCGTTGACGATATGAGTATAGAGGTCAGTGACTTGTGTACTGGCATGTCCTAGCTGGTGACTGACTAAAACTTGTGATTTAGTTGCATCATAGAGCCTAGTTGCTAGGGTATGGCGCAGTTTATGGGGGGTTACACGAACTTTGAAGTCTTCAGAGTATTTAGCAACCATTTTTTCAACGCTGGAAGCGTCAATACGATTGGGAACACCTCGATAAAGAGTTAGAAAGAGTGCAATGTCCGTCTTTTCAGTCTTATAGCGTTGATTTCGAATGGCTAGATAATTCTCTAGATAAGGCTTAGCAAAGGCAGCGACATTGACCGAGTCACGTTTACCACCTTTTCGAGTGACATCAATAACCATCATCTTGAGATTGAGATCTCTTAGATCCAGATTAACAGCTTCAGATAAGCGAACACCCGATGCCAAGAGAAGGGCAATAATGGCCAAATCACGTTCTTTATTTTTATTAAATGATGAAAGAGCTCGATTTGAAAGTTGTTGTGGGTACTCTTGGTCGATATAATTTAGAAAACCTTCTGTTTCATCACCTAGAAAGAGCTTTTGTTTGATGTTTTCAGCTCTGGCAGCAAGTGTCTCTTTCTTTTTCTTGGTTGAAACTTTCTTCATTACATTACGATAGAAATAAGGCTCCCCCTGGTCATTTTCGACTTCTTCGGTCAGATACTTATATAGACTGGAAAGGGCTGACAAGGTCCGATTGATAGTTGTCTGTGACACGCCTTGTTTGTTTGTATTAGCATTCAGTAAAGGTCGTTCTCGTAGATATAGGATAAAGGATTCCATATCTTTCTTTGACATATTTTCCAAGACAGATAAAGGAATATCAGACATTTTATCAGCGTTTGAAATACCAGACTCCAAAACCCAGCTGAAAAATCGATCGTATTCCTTGAGGTATTCGTACAAGGTTGTAAAACTGTAAGGTACAGCCAGCTTAGATTGATAGTATTCCAAAACATACCAGGGCATGATTTGTTTTAGTTTGTCAATTCGTTCCAGTAAAATCTCACGTTTCATGTATTTTCTCCATAAATAAGTCTATAAGTAGTATAGCATAGGTTTATATATTTTTCAAGAAAATTATAGTTTTTCGGAAAGATGTTATAGGAGTTTTTTTAAAGTGATAAAAAGACTTAGACCGAAGATATAACTAAAAATTTTTTTCGTTCAAAATTGTCTAAAATGTACATTATGTATCTAAGCTTCTAAATCAAAAAATGTACTTTATCCAATCTTAAAATAAAGTACATTTAGATTATAAAGTACATTTTTAAAAGAGTGTACATTACCCCTTGAACTCAGTCGTATCAAGGGTTTATCCACTGTCTAGGTAAAAGTACAAAAATTTCCAGTTTTCGGATCTAAATCTTTGGAATTACATTGTGAATCATTATCTAGTGCTTTTTCTAGTTTCCAAATACTAAACCAGAATGAAATAGTCAACAGAATAAGGAAAATGATAAAGAACTCACCCACTAAACTTCTGTTAATACTACACAACCGAAGAGCTATATGAAGAGATATATATAGTCTTATTTTTTCCAAAGTTCAATTATTTGTATGTGAAATGTTTTATCAGTAAAAAAGAGGGGAAGTCCCCCTCTCAAGATTTTATTTGACTGCTTCTTTCAAAGCATCTACCTTGTCCAAGCGTTCCCATGGAAGGTCAATATCTGTACGTCCCATGTGTCCATAAGCCGCTGTTTGACGGTAAATCGGGCGCTTGAGGTCCAGCATTTGGATAATTCCTGCAGGGCGAAGGTCAAAGATTTGACGGGCTGCTTTTTCAAGCTTGCTTTCGGCTACTGTTCCTGTACCAAAGGTATCGATACGAACAGAGACAGGCTGCGCAACGCCGATGGCATAGGCCAATTGCACTTCTGCCTTCTTAGCCAGACCTGCTGCAACAATATTCTTAGCAATATAACGAGCCGCATATGAAGCGGAACGGTCAACCTTAGTCGCATCCTTACCAGAGAAGGCACCACCACCGTGACGAGAGTAGCCACCATACGTATCTACGATAATCTTACGACCAGTCAAACCTGAGTCTCCTTGAGGTCCACCGATTACAAAACGACCAGTCGGATTGATGAAGAATTTTGTTTGCTCATCCAAGTAAGAGGCTGGAATAACCTCTTTGATAATCTTATTAATGACATCATTGTGAATTTGTTCGTTGCTGACTTCTGGATCGTGCTGAGTTGAAATAACAACTGTGTCCACACGTACTGGACGGTCATTTTCATCATACTCTACCGTAACTTGTGATTTTGCATCTGGGCGAAGATAACTGATTTCACCAGACTTACGAAGTTCTGCCAAACGACGAACCAATTTATGACTGAGTGAAATTGGTAAAGGCATGAGCTCTTCTGTTTCATCCACTGCAAATCCAAACATGAGCCCTTGGTCTCCAGCACCAATCAAGTCAAGTGGGTCTTGATCAGCATTTCCACGGACCTCCAAGGCTTCGTTAACACCTTGGGCGATATCCGGTGACTGCTCAACAAGTGACGGATGGACTCCCACTGTCTCAGCAGAAAATCCATATTCTGTATTGGTATACCCAATCTCTGCAATGGTATCACGAACCACACGGTTAATATCCACATAGGCATTTGTAGAAATTTCACCAAAAACATGGACAGAACCAGTATATACAGCTGTCTCAGCAGCAACATGCGCCTCTGGATCCTTTGCTAAAATAGCATCCAAGATAGCATCTGAAATTTGGTCTGCAATCTTATCTGGATGCCCCTCAGATACAGATTCAGACGTGAATAATTTACGTTCTGACATAAAAATGTCCCCCCTTAAAAATAGTGTTATAGAGTTACAAAGTACTGATAGGTATTTCTGTTATCAAAGAGTTACGACGCGAAAGAAATAAAAACAACACTTTTTTATTTCTGAAGCTAGTAAGGCGCATAGGGTGGCCGCCCTATAGCGGCAACCGTAGAATGACGAACGACTTTGGAGCTGTCATTCTTTGCGAATTGCAAAGTACTGATAGGAAAACTCTTAGTGATAAATACCTACCATCTTATCGGGACTATATAACTTTACCATTATACCATTTTTAAGCGCAATTTGCAGTCTATATACTCAATAAAAATCAAAGGGTAAATTCCCAAACTAACTTCCACCATAAAAATCCGTTTTAGACTAATTTTCACTTCGGTTAGGCAAGTGGAAGTTACTTTGAGAAGTTAGCATAAAAATCAAAGAAAAGCTTTTTGATTGTATATAAAACTAACTAAATTAGTAACATATACCTAATACAAGATGACGCTAACTTGTTTTGAAGAGTATTAATGTACTGTTTCAATTTCTACTAATCTATTTTCAATAGGTGTTTAACAACCTTAATATTATGCGTACTATTATTTTCAAACTATCGTTGTCCTGAACAATAGTTTGAAAATGAAAAGGGACTTTATTCTTTTTGTAACCTTACTGTAATAATTATCCGATTAAAAAATGATAAAATAGGTATGTACAGTTAAGGAGAGAATAATGCCTGTAAGAAAATTACAATCCTATGAGGTAGACTATCAAGAAGAATTAAATCATCAGAATCCTCGCTATCAAGATTATACACCTGAAGCACAATCTAATGCCAATCTCAAGGAAATCCTATTTTTTGTTAATATTGCTGTTTTTTGTATCTGTATTGCTATCTTTAGTTTTATCTTTTTAGCATTAAAATTATCAACTGCTCTTGCATTTGTCGCAGCAATCGGATTTAGCTTACTTGTTTTAAAAGTCCAACGCTCTATTATCAAACGAAAATTTAGAAGATAAATCATACTCCACGTCTAATCAAGTTGATTTGTGAAAAATTAAGGAAAACAGAGGATTTAAGATGAAAAATGTGTTATTCATCTTAAATCCTCTGTTTTTTTGACCAGCTTGCTAAATATAATTATTTGCTTAATTGAATAACGTGTAACCTTTTCTAATATATGCTATAATAATACCAAAAGATAAAGAAGGAAGACCTATGATTAAACTACTAGCCTTGGATATGGACGGAACCCTCCTCAATGAAGCCAAGGAAATCCCACAAGCTCACATTACTGCTATTCACAAAGCCATTGAAAAAGGTGTCAAACTGGTTCTCTGTACGGGTCGCCCGCTTTTCGGTGTCCTCCCCTACTATCAAAAACTGGGACTTGATCTTCAGAATGAGTATGTGATTGTTAACAACGGTTGCTCAACTCACCAGACAAGTGATTGGAGTCTGGTTGATTGGCAAGAACTCAGTCCAGCTGACATCGAATACCTCTATGATCTAGCTGAAAAAAGCGATGTTCAGTTGACTCTTTTTGATGAGGAGCATTATTTTGTCCTCGGTGGTAAGCCTAATGAAATCATTGAAAATGATGCTAAGCTAGTCTTTTCAGACCTGACTGAAATTTCTCTTGAGGAAGCGACTAGTGGCAAGTATCGCATGTTCCAAGGTATGTTTTTGGGGACAGAGAGCCAAACAGACGATTTTGAGAAGCGTTTTGCTGAAGAGCTTTGCCAACGTTTTAGTGGAGTTCGTTCGCAGCCTGTTATTTATGAAGCCATGCCACTTGGAACGACAAAGGCTACTGCTCTTTCACGACTGGCAGAGATTCTGAAGATTGAGCCATCAGAAATCATGGCCATGGGCGATGCCAATAACGATATCGAAATGCTCCAGTTTGCAGGACTTGGCATTGCAATGGGAAATGCCAGCGATTATGTCAAATCTCTCGCGGATGCAGTTACAGCCAGCAACGAAGAAGACGGCGTTGCGCGTGCCATTGAGAAATATATTTTATAATTAAGAAGCCCAGTTCATATCAACTGGGTTTTGATATTTAAGAATTCCTAAAACTTTAGAAACTCTTTAGAAATGCTTGAGCTTTCTTTGATTTCTATGCTTTATACTAAAATTATCAAAATAAATCAAAAGGAGAGAATCATGAAAACAGTACTTGACATTCATGGATTGTCCAAAAACTTCGACAAACAAGCTATCCTTCAGGATCTTCATCTAACGATAAGAGAGGGAGATATTTATGGGCTTATCGGGAAAAACGGAGCTGGGAAAACCACATTGATAAAAATCATTACGCAACTACTGTTTGCAGATAAAGGGACTGTTTCCCTCTTCTCTAGCCAAACGGAAAATGAGTGGACCAAGGCTCTATCTCGAGTAGGTTCAGTGATCGAATCGCCTGTAGCTCATAATCACTTAACAGCCTACCAAAATCTGAAATATTACTGTATGATTCGTCATATTCCAAATGCTGATATAGTTATTCGAGAAACCCTGGACTATGTAGGTTTGGCAGATACAGGTAAGAAAGTCTTTCGTGATTTCTCGCTAGGAATGAAACAAAGACTTGGTATCGCCATTGCCCTTCTATCCAAACCTGACTTCCTGATCTTAGATGAACCTATCAACGGTCTCGACCCAATCGGTATCAAAGAATTTCGACTCATGATTCAACGGCTCAATCAAGAAAAAGGGATCATCATTCTCATCTCTAGCCATATCTTGTCAGAACTCTACCTCGTAGCCAATCGTTTTGGTATTTTAGATCAAGGTAAGATTATCCGTGAAATCAGTAAAGCTGAATTTGAAACACTAAGTGAGGATTATATTGTCCTTAAGACAGCTGATCAAGAGAAAGCTTGTCAAGTATTGAAAGAACAAATCCAGCTCCAGTTCAAGGTTGTTAATCCTGAAAACGAAATTCACATCTTTGGTCAGGAACAAGATGTCAAACAGATTCTCAAGGAATTAACCTTGGCAGATGTTGACATTGACGAGATTTACTATGCCCGTCAAAACCTAGAAGAATACTTCACTCAATTGGTCCAATAGGAGGAAAATCATGATACATACCATTCAAGCAGACCTTTACCGTCTTTTCCGCTCCAAAGGATTCTGGATTACAGAATTCATTCTCTTTGTCCTCTTGCTACTGGGTGCCACTATCGGGGCTACAGGCCATCTGATGGCAATCCAGACAGAAGAACCAGAAATTCCAACCCATGGTTGGGACGGTATTCAAGCTCTTATCAATGCGTCTAGCAATGATTCAAACCTTGTTTTTCTCTGCATTATTCTAACATGTTTAGTTCTTGGGGTCGATCTAATCGGCAAGCTTTATAAAAATAGTTTGACAGTTGGCGTTTCTCGTACAGAGTTTTTCTTCGCTAAATCCTTTGTTCTAGCAAGTATCGCTCTCTTACAACTCATCGCCAGCCTTGTGATTGCTTTTGTTCCCTCAACTCTACTAAACGGACTTGGTACGATGCCTGATGGTTTTATTGCCAATCTCCTCTTAATGATTTTCCTTCAATTTCTCTGCCTTCTCGCTTGGCTTTCGATTATTTCCTTTATTCTCTACCTGACTCATTCTTATCTTGCCGTATTTATTGGTTATCTGATTAGCTCTATCATCCTTTCTATGCCAATGATCATTTTTCCAAATATCAAATTTTTACCATATTTGTCCTTGCATTTTTCCTATGCTATGACTGCTAATAGTGAATCCATTTTCTATACCCTTATAGTTACCTTAGCTGTTATTGTAATCTTTAATCTAAGTGGACTGGCAGTTTTCAAAAAGAAAAGCCTATAAAAAATGACCTCCTCTAGCCTACAGAGGAGGTTTCTTTTCGTTAAAAATAAATGAAAACCGATAACCACTGCCCATCTGTGCTTAGTTTCATCTCTGCACCGAGAAGATGACATAATTCCTCAGTGATATAAAGGCCTAAACCAGAGGATTCTTCCGTGTCTGATAGATTTTCAGAATAAAAACGGTTACTGAGATTTTCTATTTTTTTGATGGGCTGTTTAACAAGGTTTGCAATCTCTAAAACAGGCTGTTCCCTTTCCTTTCTCAAAGATAGCCGCGCTTCTTCCTTGCCATGTTTGAGGACATTTCCGAGCAAATTTTGTAAAATTCGATCCAGCAAGTCTTCATCAGTCCTCGTTTTTAAACCAGCTTCAACCTTAAAATCAAGCGTGATATTTGCCGCCTGAAAAACATCATAATAAGCCAAAGTTTTTTTGGTAATAAAAGCGGAAAGATCCACTTCTTCCAGTTTCGGTTTGACAGCTCCTTCCATCAAACGACGATATTCTAGGAGAGCCTCCAAACGTTTGGAAACTAAATCAAGATGCTGGGCGATTTTTTGTAAGGTTTCTGCTTGCTTTTCAGGAGACTTTATCAATTGTTGGGTGTAACCTGAAGCGATAGTCAAAGGTGTCCGAATATCATGAGCGATATTGCTGATGGCCATATCCAGAGTTTGCTTTTCCCTTTTCATCACCAATCGAGATTGTTCCACTTCCTGAAATAGATTTTCAATTTGCTGGTAGAGATGTAGAAAATGTTTGGAAAAAATGCTGACTCCGACTCTTTTCATACTACCCGTGAGAATCTTGTCTTCAATTTGTTGACTCAAGTTTTTAAGTGCTATATGGTAGCGAATCAATGTAATCGATAAAATAATTAGGAGTACCAGTAGGATAAAAATTATCATGTAGGTCATTGCTTATCTCCTTTTAATCTTACCCCAACTCCCCAAATGGTTTCAATATATTCTTGAGTTGGATCCAGCTGGTTTAATTTTTTACGAAGATTACTCAAATGCGTATTGAGGGTATTATCTCCAGGTAGATAGCTATCCTCCCAGACCAATTCATAAAGTTCTTCCTTGGTGAAAATTTTCTTAGGATGTTTAAGGAGAGTTTGGAGAATCAAGCATTCTTTCTTAGCAAGGCGAATGGTTTCCTGACTATTTTTGATTTCGAAACTTTCTGCATCAAACTGGATATTTTTCAAGTTTTGTGGCAGATTTTCAGTTTTTCCTATTTTCATAGGCTGTTTTTCTACGCTTTGGCGTAATTGCACAGTAACCCTAGCAAAGACTTCATCCAAATCAAAAGGCTTGACGATGTAATCATTGGCACCGTCTAAGAGGTATTGACTGATTAACTTTTTATCGCTCAAAGCCGTTAGCATAATGACTGGAGTTTGACTTTGTTCCCTGATGGCTTTTAAAACCTGATCCCCATTTTTCCCAGGAAGCATGATATCGAGCAAAACGAGGTCAATCCCACCTTGGTCGAAACACATGATTCCTTCTGTACCAGAAAAGGCTTGAATCACCTTATGCTCCTCAGTAAGTAGTGTTCGCAAGATTTCTTGAATGTCACTATTGTCTTCAATAACCAATATCCTAGCCATAAATACCAACCTTTCTGCAACTATTATAGCATGTTTTATTGATAAAGCTTAAACAGAAAAGCCCTTTTCATTAGAATCGTGCAACTTTTTTTCAGACAGTTTTAAAAGATTGATTTCTTTATATTTTTCCTTTATACTGGATAAAAAGGAGAATAATATGTCAGAAACAAATCACGAAATTGATTCAAATTTTGCAGGTCGTTTAAATATCCTGCGTGCGGGCGTTCTTGGTGCTAACGATGGAATTATTTCCATTGCTGGTGTGGTTATCGGGGTTGCCAGTGCTACCAGCAATATCTGGATTATCTTTTTATCAGGATTTGCAGCTATCTTAGCTGGTGCCTTTTCTATGGCTGGTGGAGAATATGTTTCGGTTTCAACTCAGAAAGATACTGAGGAAGCAGCCGTTGCGCGTGAGCAAGTCTTGCTAGACCAAGATATAGAGTTAGCCAAAAAGTCTCTCTATACCGCCTATATCCAAAATGGAGAATGTGAAACCTCTGCCCAACTCTTGACCAACAAGGCCTTTCTTAAAAATCCACTCAAGGCTTTGGTAGAGGAAAAATCTGGGATTGAGTATGAAGAGTTTACTAATCTCCTTGGCATGCTGCTATCTCTAGCTTTATTTCTTTTTTCCTTGGAAGTTTGCCTCCAATGCTTTCAGTAACTATTTTTCCAAGTGAATACCGCATCCCTGCTACTGTCCTTATCGTCGGCGTGGCCCTTCTTCTCACTGGTTACACTAGTGCCAAACTTGGAAAAGCTCCAACCAAAACAGCCATGATTCGGAACCTCACTATTGGTCTTTTAACCATGGGAGTTACCTTCATACTCGGACAACTTTTCAGCATTTAATACTCTTCGAAAATCTCTTCAAACCACGTCAGCTTCGCCTTGCCGTATGTATGGTTACTGACTTCGTCAGTTTTATCTGCAACCTCAAAACAGTGTTTTGAGCTGACTTCGTCAGTTCTATCTGCAACCTCAAAGCAGTGCTTTGAGCAACCTGCGGCTAGCTTCCTAGTTTGCTTTTTGATTTTCATTGAGTATAAAATACAAGAAATACCTCGATTTTGAAGTCGAGGTATCTTTTTTTTTACATTTGCACAATTTTACGATAACTTCTAGAAGTAATCATGAAAATCAATACATAGGCGATGAGGAAGATAGCGCAGATAGACAAGGTCACAATCAACATCATATTCGTATCTATTACACCAATCACTTTTAAAATCAGACTAAGCATATGGTAGGCAAAGGCGAGATGTATGAAGGCAAAGAGCAAAGGAAGGAAGAAAACAGTTAAAACCTGTTTGTTGATGGTTTGCTTGATTTGCTTTTGATCCAAACCGACTTTCTGCAAGATAATAAAGCGCTCACGATCTTCATAGCCTTCAGAAATTTGTTTGTAATAGATGACCAGAACGGTTCCGACCATAAAGATAATGGATAGGAAAATACCGATAAAGAAGACACCACCAAAGAGGGCACTCATTTGAGCACTAGCATCTGCTAGATTGCTACCATACACATAGCTACCTTCAGTGTTTAATTGAGCATTAAACTTTTGTAAGTATTTTTCATATTCTTCAGCGACTTTGAGTTGTTCTTCTTCACTGATATTTACATTCATACCACCGTAAAGCTGATTATAGATAGCCGAATCTGGGAATTGGTCTAAAAATGCTTGCAAATTAGGGACAACAAGGTAATTGTAATCAGTAGTAAAAATATTAAACTGATTTGGGACATGGTTCACAATAAAATCTGTATTAAATTCTTCTTTGACAGAAAATTGATGATCGTTTAAAGTTAGGTTTTTCTGTCCTTTTAGTCTGTCATTCTTGGCAAATAGTCCGACCTCATTTCCTGATAGAGACAGTTTTTGACCAGTCATGTTTTCATAATCTTTTTGGTCAAATACCATGAAAACTGTTTTTGGTTGGACACGGTTTTGTCCTTTTTCAAACAGGGTTAACTTGGTTCCTTCTTGATTTGCAATACCAAAGTTACTGTAACGAAGCACTTCTTTCTCTTTGACACTATAAGCTTTGTCACTTGCAAACTGACTCAAGAGTTTGTCCAAGTCTTCTTTTTCAACATTCTGTCCAGTAATTCCAAAGTCATGCGGATTCATCACTTTTTTAAAGGATTCTGAGGCATTGAAAATACTAGTCGCTGCTGACATGGTTACCAAAACCATTGTTGACAAAATAGCGATAGTTGCTAGTCCAACCGCATTTTTCTTCATACGGAAAATCAAGTTGGAAACAGAGATGAGGTTATTTGGTTGGTAATAGTATTTCTTGTTTTTCTTTAAGATTTGAAGGAAAACGGTAATTCCTGCATTAAACAATAGATAAGTACCAAAGATAACCAGTAAAACAGCTAGGAAGAAAGTTGTTAAAGCTGTAAGAGGATCTTTTACAGTAAGGGCAAGATAATAGCCAATCCCTAAACTAATGGAACCAAGAATAGTTTGGAGAGGTAGGAAACGACCTCTTTTCTCTCCGCTTGCTTTCTCACGTGAGAGCTGGAGGGCATTCATACGAGCGATTCGAAGGGCATTCAGGAACATGAGGCCTAGGAAAATCAATCCAAAGACAACAAGTACTGCAATGACAACATTCATTTGGAAGGTAGCGACCAGCTCAACCTTCAATTTCATCAGTTTGAGCAAGAAAGCGAAAATCAACTTGTCAAACAAGGCTCCAATACCGATACCTGCTCCAACAGTTAGAATCCCAAATACCACTAACTCCTTAAAGGTCATACTGATAAGATGACGCTTCTCCAAGCCCAACATGCCATAAATTCCCAGTTCCTTGGAACGGTTCTTCATGACAAAACTATTGGCATAGAGGACGATAATGGCTGACGCAAGGGTGACGACAAACATACCAAATCCAAGTGTAGCCTGAATGGTTGTTCCTCCACGGATTTCAGCAATCTTGGGATTGAAGGTCAAAGAGTAAAAGAGATAGGTGACAGTGACTGCCAAGAGAACAGCCAGCGCAAAAGGATAATAGAGTTTGCGGTTTTTAATCAAGTTCGATACCGCTAACTTATTGGTTAATCGAAACATACTAATTCACCTCGCTTGCCATGACAGTCAAGGTATCAGAAATTTCTTGGAACATCTGACGTTCTGTCTTTTCTCCACGGTAGATTTGGTTGTAAAGAATGCCGTCTTTGATAAAGAGTACATGCTTGGCTCTGCTGGCTGCTGCTGTGGAGTGAGTTACCATGAGAATGGTTTGGCCACGTTCATTGATTTCATCAAAGACATCAAGTAAGGCTGCAGATGACTTGGAATCAAGGGCTCCTGTTGGCTCATCCGCAAGGAGAATTTCAGGTTCGGTGATGATGGCGCGTGCTACTGCTACACGCTGTTTCTGGCCACCAGAAATCTCGTAAGGGTACTTCTCTTGTAATTGGTTTATTCCCAGATTCTCAGCTGTCACCACCAATTTCTTCATCATCTCCGTAATGGGTCTTCTTGACAAGACAAGCGGAAGCAAGATATTATCTTTTACAGAGAGAGTATCTAACAAATTAAAGTCTTGGAAGACAAATCCCAGCTTTTCACGACGGAAGCTAGAAGCCTGTGAATTTTTAATGGTTGCGGTGTCAGTTCCATTCAAGTAAACCTGACCACGAGTTGGTTTATCAAGCATAGCTAGAATATTGAGCAAAGTTGATTTACCAGAACCAGACTCACCCATGATAGCAACGTAGTCCCCCTTTTCGACGGTAAAGTGAATATCCTTGAGGGCTTCTACTTGGTTGCCCTGAAAACGAGTTTTATAAATTTTTTGAACGTGTTTTACATCTAAAAGTGTCATGAGAATTTCCTTTCTTAATATCCCATCAAATGAAATGTTGCTTGCATCATAGCGCATCCTAGCTGAACACGCTCGATATCTTTGTGGCTTGGTTTTATTCTTTTCTTCTGTAAGATTTGTTTCATGATGTTACTCCTTTGTTCTTTATGAGTCTAGTTTACATCAAAAAAAGACCGCTTGCCATAACCTAACCTTACAAAAGAGACTTTAATCTTACATTTTTGTAAGATTGGGGGGAATGTAAGCAGATTTAATCTAGAGAAGTACACTGTAGCTTTTAAAATATTGTTAGAAATTGGTTTGAATTTCCCAATCAATTATTGAGTTTTTATTTCATTTCACTATGCAATAAATCACTTGACTTTTTACTATAAAAATTATATAACGTAATTATGAAAGGGCTTACTTTAGAAAGGAGAAAAAATCGGAAACTATAATTTGAGTAAGCTTATTTTAACTATCACTTTATTACCAAAATATTTCTACTAAAAATTTATTTTAGCTCTTTTCCAGAAAGTGTGGATATTATGAAAAAAATCTTGATTACTTTTTTTGCTATCCTTTCACTATTTTTCTATTCATCTGTTTTTGCAGATGATACTAATACAATAGTGAGCGAAACTATGACAGCTCAACAACTTGTGAATCAATACGCGACTGATTATGATATCACATTGGAACAAGCATCAGATTTACTTGGTATAAATTTATACGAACACTCTTCACAGACATATAGAACAATTTCTACTCAAATAACTGTTACAAACTCCTATAAACCATCTATTTCTTTCTACTGCGAAACAAGCGAATATGGAACTTATAATGGTATTATAAGAATATTAAGAACAGAAATAAATAGAAATTATAATGGAATGTCAAAACAGTTTTCTGGTTCATTGTATGTCAATTTAGAACAGGCTGATAGAATATTCTATATAATTAATGGAGATTTCTTTGATAACGGTACTACAACTTTAAGCGGAGGACTGAATATTGGAATAGTTGATAATCACTATAAATATGTATATCATGAAGGGAGAGTTCATTTTTAATGAAACACAAAGAACATATACTCATCGGACTTCTCTATCTCCTCTCTCCATTCATCGGTCAGCTCTTAGTTGAAAAGACATACTTTATCGGTACAGAATTTACAGCTACTGCTTATGCTATTTGCTGGCTATCAGTTGTTATCAGTATCCATCATTTATCAAAAAATGTATTGTCTCAGCATGAAAAATCAGATTAGAAATCTAAGTTCAAAATAATATTTTTAGTTTACAGATGAGACTGGCGAAATATTATTAAAAGTAAAAAAGCTTTAAATCAAGCAGTTTAGACTATTGATTTAAAGCTTTTTGCTTATTCCAAATCTTCTGTAGAATCTCACCAAAACCATCCTTCGTTATCGTCAATAGCTTGGGCTTCTTTGCGTTTGCGTGGGCCTGTTCCATACATTTCTGCTTCAATTTCTTCCTTAGTCGGCATGACAGAAGCTAGGATGATATAGATAATTACTCCAAGACCAAAGTTTGCGACTGTAAAAATGGCAAACAGAAAACGTACAAGGGTAACATCAAAGTTCCACTTGTCTGACAGACCTGCCAGAACTCCTGAAATCATGCGATTTCGTCTCATTTTATAAAATTTACTGTTCATGTTATTTCCTCTTTCTGCTAGGTTAGACATAGTATACCACGGGTAGGTTGGAGTTGCTATTTGGCAAGGTGGGTACAAAGCGTAATCCATCCACTGCTTTCAACAGTTCCTTAAAATCCCGATCCTTGTGTTGATAGCCCTTCCCTTGAAAATAGAGGTGATAATGACAGAGTTCATGTCGGACAATTTTCCTAAAAACATCCAGACCCAGTTCCTGATAAACCTTTGGGTTGAAATCCAAATGCCCATCTTTTGGGAAAAATCGCCCACCTGTCGAACGTAGACGCCTATTCCACTGAACATGATGGATAAAAGGTCTGCCGAAGTCTTCTAGTGAAACCTGCTTAACGTAATCAGTCAGTTTCATTTGGAGCTAGGAGCGACAGATTGACTTTTTCACGTTCAGTATCAATTTTCTTGACCCAAACGGTCACCAAATCACCAACGGATACCACTTGGCTAGGATGTTTGATAAATTTGTGACTCATATGGGAAATATGAATCAGACCGTCCTCATGAATCCCAATGTCAACGAAGGCGCCGAAGTCAACGACATTACGCACCACACCCTCTAGCTTCTGACCAATCACTAAATCCTTGATATCTAGAACATCTTGGCGGAGAACTGGAGCATCAAAGGAATCACGGAAATCTCGACCTGGTTTGAGAAGATCTGCAATGATATCTTTAAGAGTTTCTGGACCAAGGTCTAGCTCTTGCGCCATTTCCTTGACTGAAAGCGACTTGAGTTTGCCTTGGGCTTCTTCGTTTAGGTCTTTAATATCTAAACGTTTGAAGAGCTCCTTAACGGCAGCATAATTTTCTGGGTGAACTCCTGTATTATCAAGGATATTGCTACTTTCAGGGATACGAAGGAAACCAGCTGCCTGTTCAAAGGCTTTAGCCCCCAGACGAGGAACTTTCTTGATTTGGGCGCGTGAAGTGATTTTTCCTTCTTCTTCACGGTATTTGACGATATTTTCAGAGATGGTTTTATTAAGACCAGCAACGTGGGAAAGAAGAGCTGGGCTGGCCGTATTGATATTGACACCGACTTGGTTAACCACCGTGTCCACGACAAAGTCTAGACTTTCAGATAGTTTCTTTTGGCTGACATCGTGTTGGTACTGGCCGACACCGATTGACTTAGGATCGATTTTGACCAATTCCGCAAGAGGATCTTGCAAACGACGGGCGATAGAAATAGCAGAGCGTTTTTCAACTGTCAAATCTGGAAACTCCTGACGAGCAAGTTCGCTGGCAGAATAGACCGAAGCACCACTTTCATTGACGATAACATAGCTGACTTCAGGAAAATCTTTAAGAACTTCCGCCACAAAGGCTTCACTTTCACGACTAGCAGTCCCGTTTCCGATGGCAATAATTTCTACACTGTATTGACCAATCAAGTCTGCCAAATCTTTCTTGGCTTCTTCGATTTGACGAGCTGATGCTGGTTTGACAGGATAAATGACCTGTGTTGTCAGCATTTTCCCTGTTGCATCCACGACAGCTAGCTTGGCACCTGTACGAAAGGCTGGGTCAAACCCAAGAACCACGCGCCCTTTCAGTGGAGCAACCAAGAGGAGATTGCGTAGGTTGTCCGAAAAGAGTTGGATAGCCCCTTCTTCCGCTTTCTCAGTCAATTCTGTCCGAATACGGCGCTCGATAGCAGGCAAGACCTTTTTCTTAACAGATTGCTGAACTACTTCATCTATATAGGTATTCTTCACCTTGAAACGAGCAGCAAAGAAGGCAAGGATACGGTCCGTCGCATGTTCAAAACCGACCTTCAAGACACCTAGCTTCTCCCCACGATTGAGAGCCAAGGTACGATAACCCTGCATATTTCCAACTGTCTCTGAAAAATCATAATAAATCTGAAAAACCTGCTTTTCATCAAGACTTTCATCCTTGACTTGAGAAGTGAGTTTAGAGTGTCTCAGCACCTCCTGATAAGTTAGAGCGCGTAAATTGACATCTTCCGATAAGGCTTCGACCAAGATATCAACTGCACCAGCCAAGGCCTCCTTACCAGTCGCAAATCCTTCACAGACGAACTTTTCAGCTTCCTTCTCTAAGCCAGCTACATTCTGCAAAATCAAGCGAGCAAGTGGGAAGAGTCCGGCTTCACGGGCAATGGTTGCCTTGGTCCGACGTTTTTCCTTGTAAGGAAGGTAAAGTTCTTCTACGTCTGCTAATTTTTCGGCAGCTAAGATAGCTTCTTCCAATTCCTTGGTCAGCTTGCCTTGCTCTTGAATCTTAGCTAAAACAGCTTCCTTACGGTCATTGAGATTAGTCAGACTTTTATCCAAGTCGATAATAGCCTTAATAGCCACCTCATCCAGACTACCAGTCATGTCCTTGCGATAACGCGCGATAAAGGGAATAGTCGCCCCTTCAGCTGTCAAACTTAGAACGGTATCAATTTGCTTTAACGTCACTCCCAAATCCTGGGAGATTTTTTCATATTTTTTATCCATGAATCTATTATACCACAAGCTAAACGTTTCAAATTAGCTCTTACAATTTTAAAACATAAGTTGGGAAATAAATTTACTTCATTTCAATATTCTATTCATTGAGAAGGTTGCAATTTAATTCTAATAGTTTACAAAAGGATCAGTGATTAATTTCACTGTTTTTATTTTTTACAAAACGCTTTATAAAGCTATTTGTTGAAGTTAACGAATCAATTTTCAGAGCAAATAAAAAATCGCAAGCCTGAGCCTGCGGTAAGTGCAATCTATTTTGAAATTTTTAAACAAAAAAGGAGCATTTAAGCCCCTCCTTTGAAATAACGGATACTTGGCTGGTCGGTGTACACAGCATCTCAGATACTTTTTCAAGGTGCGACAGGAACCTTTCTGCCCTCAAATGTCTTTCGTTAATGTTATTCTAGCACCATCTACTTTTTTTGTCAAACTTTCTCAATCTACCAGACTTAATCAGGATTTATCAAGCTCTATGATTCGTGAGATACTCAATTTTAACTTTTCCCTTTTCCTCAAAATAATAGTATAATAGATGTAGAATTTAGAATCGAGGTACACCTATGGCTGTAAAATTTACAAAACGAGACGACTTGGACAAGATGTTTGAAGAGTTTGCGAAACTCCCTGATTTGAAGCAGGTCACTTTCCCTGATGACAAAGAGAAAAAAGCCAAAGCAGAAAAGAAAAACTAGATGACTGCTTTCCAACAACTCCCATCTAGTGTGCTTCAGACTGGGGCTATTTTTCTCTCTATAATCATTGAAGCCCTACCCTTCGTTCTGACAGGAAGTATTGTCTCAGGGCTGATTGAGGTCTATATCACACCTGACAAGGTTTATCATTTTCTCCCTCGAAATCGTTGGGGGAGAATCTTTTTTGGGACTTTTGTCGGTATGCTTTTCCCTTCTTGTGAATGTGGAATCGTCCCCATTATCAATCGTTTTCTGGAAAAGAAGGTTCCCAGTTACACGGCCGTTCCCTTTCTTGTGACAGCACCTGTTATCAATCCCATTGTTCTCTTTGCGACCTATTCTGCCTTTGGTAATTCCTTCCACATCGCCCTGTTACGAGCTCTGGGTTCCATTGTTGTGGCTGTAATACTAGGAATTTTTCTAGGATTTTTCTGGCAAGAACCGATTCAAAAAGAAAATCGGTTGGCCTGTCATGAGCATGATTTTACTCACTTAAGCCCTGCAAAAAAGGTTTTTCAGGTCTTTGTGCAAGCAATTGATGAATTTTTTGATACGGGACGTTATTTAGTATTTGGCTGCCTCTTTGCCTCTATTATACAGGTCTATGTTCCGACTCGGATTCTGACCTCTATTAGTGCAACCCCTCTTTTTGCCATCTTGCTCTTGATGCTTTTGGCCTTTCTTCTGTCGCTCTGTAGTGAGGCCGATGCCTTTATCGGGGCTTCTCTTCTCTCGAGTTTTGGTTTGGCACCAGTTCTGGCCTTTCTGGTGATTGGTCCAATGCTGGATATTAAAAATATTCTCATGATGAAAAATTACTTGAAAGCACGATTTATCAGTCACTTCATTACGATTGTGACTCTCGCCGTCTTAGTGTATTCTCTCTTGATTGGAGTCATCCTATGATTCGATTTTTAGTTTTAGCTGGCTATTTTGAATTGACCATTTACCTCCATCTGTCGGGCAAATTAAACCAGTACATCAACATGCACTATTCCTATCTAGCCTATATTTCCATGGTGCTTTC
Organism: Streptococcus mitis; assembly: GCF_946190375.1. Classification (GTDB taxonomy): domain Bacteria; phylum Bacillota; class Bacilli; order Lactobacillales; family Streptococcaceae; genus Streptococcus; species Streptococcus mitis_CJ. The sequence continues at coordinate 41,309 of NZ_CAMIAF010000001.1, forward strand.
CTTTATCTTAGCAATTGTCCAGCTGTATATCTGGATGAAGCAAGTTAAAACCCATAGTCATCTGAACAGCCGATTAGCGAAGGTTACTAGTGTTGCTCTTCTGGCTATTCCTATTGTCGTCGGTTTAACTTTTCCAACTGTTAGCTTAGATTCTCAGACCGTTTCTGCCAAAGGCTATCATTTCCCCTTATCAGAAGGCACGGATCAAGCCATTCAGACCAGTGAAGGGACGACAAGCCAATATTTGAAACCAGATACCAGTTCTTATTTTTCAAAATCAGCCTATGAAAAGGAAATGCGAACTGCGGCGGATAAATACTTGTCCCAAGATAGTATTCAGATCACTAATGAAAACTATATGGAAGTCATGGAGGCTATCTACGACTATCCAGATGAGTTTGAGGGTAAGACAGTCCAGTTCACAGGCTTTGTCTATAACGATCCCAGTCATGCCAATAGCCAATTTCTGTTCCGCTTCGGCATTATTCACTGTATCGCAGATTCAGGTGTCTATGGATTGTTGACCAAGGGAAATACCCGGCAGTATGAGAACAACACCTGGATAACAGCCAAAGGAAAACTAGTCAATCACTACCATAAAGAACTCAAACAAAACCTCCCAACCTTGGAAATCAACAGCTTTACCAAAGTCGATAAACCAGAAAATCCCTATGTGTATCGAGTGTTTTAAAAAGCAAACCAAGTTCATAGAAAACTCTAAGCAGACAGAGTCTGATAACTCATGACAGAAAAAGAAGTTTATCTTATAATGAAGATGAACAATACCAATCCATGGTGCTTAATAGGGCTTTTCCTAGCCTGTACAAAAAATGGATGAACAAGAGTCGTGAAATAACTCGAATATGCCTTAAGCATGAAAATATCTTACTAGTAGCCTCTTGTTCTATTGTTCAAATAGTTAACAGGAGGTTTTTATAATGGAAGTTATGATTGAAACTTGTTGTGGAATTGATATCCACCAAAAGTCTATCGTTTGTTGTATTCTAGATGATCCACTAGATAGCAATAAACCAAAGAAAATTCAGAAGAAATTTGGGACAACTACTGTAGCTCTTCACAATTCCTTAGATTGGGTGGTATAGTTGCTTAGTTTAAAATAAGCAGCTTATAATAAAGCTATGGCATTTAGATTACATCAAAGAAGGACACAGCCATGTCGAGGCATCTAAAGTTTTTGATGTTGGCGGCAGAACTCTCTTCACGTGGGAAAAGAAAGACGTGAGCAAGGACACTTAGAGCGGAAAAAGCGAAAGATTCCTTTATAGGAATTGAAAGCCTTTGTAGAGGCTCATCTAGACGCTTTTTTACGGGAAATTGCGGTACATTTTGATTGTGCTGTTCCTTCAGTATGGACAGCTTTAAAGCAAATTCATATCACTTTAAAAAAAGACGACTAGCTTTCAGGAACAAGAACCAGAGAAAGTCGCTGAATTTCTTGATATTTTTGATAACCTAAAAAATTTACCAATCGTATATATTGACAAAACGGGAATTGATCTCTACTTCTATCGTCCTTATGCACAGGCTCCTGGAGGGGAGAAAGTATATGAAAAGATTAGCGGATGGCATTTTGAGCGGACTTCAATTGTTGCAGGACAAGTAGACGGAGAGTTTATAACTCCTATGATTTACAAGGAAAGTATGACGAGCGATTTCTTTGTGGAGTGGTTCAAAACGCGACTTCTACCTGCTTTGAAGACAACTCATGTCATTGTCATGGACAATGCTTGTTTTCATCCCAAGAACATTTTGGATGAACTGTGCATCCAAGATAAACACTTTTTCTTACTTCTACCACCTTATTCACCAGATTTGAATCCTATTGAGCAAGCTTGGGCTATCTTGAAAAAGAAAGTGACTGATTTATTAAGGGAAGTTCCAAATATTTTTGAATGTTTGGGGCGCTTTTTTTAAACTAAATGACAATAATACGAGGGATTTGATGATTTTTCTTGACGATAGAAGACTCAGCGGCCATCATTTTAGAGCATATATTTATAATGGATTGAATCTAGAATAGTATACCAATAATTCTAAAAACTGTATAGAAATTAATTTGAATTCACTAATCTTTTTGTTCGTATCCTATTTCAATTCACTATATAACTCAATCCCATAATAAAACACCTCAAAAGTTAGATTTTCTAGCTCTAACTTTTGAGGTGCAGCTCATTTATGTATGATAGTCTTTTGATTATTATTTCATTAAAAGAAAGAATATTTATTATGAATTTGGGTCATCAAGACTACGGCCATGTAAACCTTTTTCACGTTGGACTTGACGTAGTTTCTCTGGTGTAACATCGTTTCCTTCTTCGTCCACAATTTTGATCCCTTCGATGTGGTGACGAACAGTGCGACGATAACCTTCGATGTACTCCTCACGTAGTTTTGCTTGTTCTACTTTTTCTTCTGGGGTTAAGCCTTCTGTTTTTTTCTTTTTTGCAAGCTCGTTAATACGATCAATTTTTTTAGGATCCATGTTTCTCTCCTTTATGATAAGATTTAATCCGTTTAACAGATTTTATTTGGTATTGATTTGGTTAAAACGTGCAAGCTTAGCTGCTTTTTGAGTTAAATGAGACAAGATTGCCAAACGATTTTGACGGACTGCTTCATTTTCAGCCATAACCATGGTATTCTCAAAGAATGCATCAATGACTGGGCTAAGAGCAAAGAGTTGTTTCAATTGCTGACTGGCAGTCCCTGACAAAACGAGTGATTCTACGGCTTCTGCCAAGGTTTTCTCTTCTTCATTCTCAAAGAGAGCTGAATCAACTGTAGCAACTCCTTCTGCCTTCTCAGCCAAGTTAAAGGCACGAGAAAGTGATTCAACAGATGGTTTGAAATCTTCTTCCTTGCTCGCTTCTACGAGAGCACTTGCTGCTTCCAACATATCCGCCACAACAAAGTTTGATCCTGCAAGAACGGCTTCCTTGATATCTTTTGGAGTAGAACCCATCATCTTATCAACACGAGCCTTGATAAAGTCCATAACCTCTGTCTTATTTTCATAAGTCAAGCTGTCAAATTTCAAAGCATAAAGGCTATCAATCAGCTCATCCATAGCAATGTGCCAACCAAAGGCATCCAAGATACGAACTACACCTTGAGTTGCACGACGAAGAGCATAAGGGTCATTAGACCCTGATGGAATCAAGCCTACTGAGAAGAAGCTCAAAATCGTATCCAATTTGTCTGCAATGGCAAGCACTGCGCCGACCTTGCTCTCTGGAAGTTCTCCTTCAGCTGAAGTAGGCATGTAGTGTTCACGAATAGCAGCTGCCACCACTGGAGTTTCACCAGCAAGAAGGGCATATTTCTCCCCCATAATTCCTTGGAGTTCGTCAAATTCACCAACCATACCTGTCAACAAGTCAAACTTGTAAATGGCTGCTGCACGGGCTAGGTCAATCGTTTCATCCGCTGACAAGCCTGCTTTTTCTGCCAAGAGAATAGCAATCTGACCAGTACGAATCATGTGTTCACGAAGGGAACCGATTTTCTCATGGAAAGTCACATTGTTTAATTTTTCAACAAGGTCAGAAATCACCAATTTTTGATCTTCACGCCAGAAGAATTCACCGTCTTCCAAGCGGGCTACCAAGACTTTTTCATTTCCTTTGATAACATTTTCCAAATACTCTGAGTTTCCGTTACGAACAGAAATGAAGTTTGGCAAGAGTTTTCCATCTTGATCACGAACAACAAAGTAACGTTGGTGTTCCTTCATCGAAGTCACCAAAACTTCTTCTGGAACTTCAAGGTATTTGGCATCAAAGCTTCCCATAAAGGCAGTTGGGTATTCAACCAAGTTCAAGACTTCATTAAGCAAATCCGCATCAATTTCGATACGTACACCATGTTTTGCCTCAATTTCCTTGATTTGGTCAACAATCATTTGCTCACGTTCACGTGGATCTGCGATTACAAACTGCTTACGAAGGTCTTCTTCGTAGCTCAATGCTGACTGAATTTTGGTTTCTTTCCCCAAGAAACGATGACCACGACTCACACGCCCTCCCTTAATATCAAGGAAATCCAAATCAAACTCTTCTTCATCTAAAAGAACAGTTAAAGTGTGAACAGGGCGGATGTATTCAAAGGTGTTGTTAGCCCAGTGCATACTGACAGGGAAAGTCAAGGACTTCAAGACATCTACAACACCAGGAACAATGGCTTCAACTGCTTGACCGATTTCTTCCTTGGTAACATAGACATATTCTTCACCCTTGATTTCACGGAATTCGATATCTTCAACCGTCAAGCCTTTTCCACGGACAAATCCTTGAGCTGCTTTGGTAAAGTTTCCATCACTATCCAAGGCAATTTTCTTTGCTGGCCCCTTGAAATCTTCTGTCAAATCAGACTGTTTGTCTGCAAGACCAGTCACACGAACAGCTAAACGACGTGGTGTTGAGAAGGTTTGAATAGCTTCAAAAGACAGGCGATTTTCCTTGAGGAAGGCTGCCATTTTTTCGCCTAGTTGTTTTTCACTTGGTGTGACAACATAGGCTGGTAATTCTTCAAGACCGAGTTCTACTAATAAGTTTTTTGTCATGTTTTTTCCTTTACATTTTCTTCAATCTTTTTTGATATGCACCTTAGGTACTGGGGACGTAGCTAACTAACTTTGTGAGTCTGTATGGAAATCTAATGCAAAATTGATCAAGATTTCCAACAGTCTCATCAAAGTGGATTTAGCTGACTAATTTTTGAACCTAATGCTCAATGAAAATCAAAGAGCAAACTAGGAAGCTAGCCGCAGGCTGTACTTGAGTACGGCAAGGTGAAGCTGACGTGGTTTGAATTTGATTTTCGAAGAGTATAAGGTTTCAAAAATCCCCACATAACAGTACGGCGGTGCATATCCCTCTAGCAAGTCTTTGACTTGCCTTTAACGATTTTAGAGCACAATATTACTCACTATTCTGCGTCTTCTGCTAAGAGTTTAGCTCGTGTTGCTTCATCCAAAAGTGGGTAGCCTAGACGTTTTCGTTCTGCGACAAAGGTTTTAGCTACGACACGGGCCAAGTTACGGATACGAGCGATATAGCCTGCACGCTCTGTTACAGATACCGCACCACGCGCATCAAGCAGGTTAAAGGTATGTGAACATTTGAGAACATAGTCATAGGCAGGGTGCACCAATCCTTCTTCCAAAGCACGACCAGCTTCTTTTTCAAACTTATCAAAGTTTTCAAGCAACATTTCTTGATCCGAAATTTCAAATGAATATTTTGAATGCTCGTACTCAGGCTGGATGAAAATTTCTCCGTATTTTACACCATCAGCCCATTCGATATCATAGACAGAATCCACTTCCTGAATATAAGAAGCCAAACGTTCCAAACCATAGGTAACTTCTGCAGTCACAGGGCCAGTTGCCAATCCACCAACTTGTTGGAAATAAGTGAACTGAGTGATTTCCATCCCATCAAGCCAAACTTCCCATCCAAGACCAGCTGAACCAGTAGATGGATTTTCCCAGTTATCCTCAACGAAACGAATATCGTGCTCCAAAGGATTAATACCCAATTTTTCCAAAGACTCAAGGTAAAGTTCTTGGATGTTTGATGGAGAAGGTTTCATAACCACCTGGAATTGGTGGTGTTGGTAGAGACGGTTAGGGTTTTCCCCGTAACGACCGTCAGCAGGACGACGTGATGGCTCTACGTAAGCCGCATTCCATGGCTCAGGTCCGATAGCGCGAAGGAAAGTGTAAGGACTCATTGTCCCCGCACCTTTTTCATTATCATAAGCCTGCATAAGCATACAACCTTGGTCATTCCAAAATTGTTGCAAAGTAAGGATGATTTCCTGGAAAGTCAATTTTTTAGACATTGTTTTCTCCTTTAATTTATATTATCTTCTTAGATTTATTTATCAAGCAACCAAGAAAAGGCTGGGTCCTGAAAAATATGACGTTTGGGAACAGTTTGTAAATTCTGATCGCATTCATCTATTGTTCCTAATTTCAAAGCGCAGACTTCTGGTATATTTTCTTGAGCAGTGAAAATTTGACTGTGACAGTTCTGGCAGTAATAACGCGTTGTTTACCTGGAGATGAACTATAAGTAACCAAATTCTCTTTTCCATACAGTGCCAGATTTTTGCTGCTAACTTTGGCATTAACTGTGTAGGCAGACGCAGTTACTTTCCGACAAAATGAGCAATGGCAAAAAACTATTTCCGACAATTCCTCATCTAGAGTGTAGGTCACTGCTTTACATAAACAAGATCCTTTAATCATTGTGCTCCTTTCTACTTAGGCATTAGACGAATTCAAAAAGAACCGAATTTCAACACCCAAGCCTTGCGACTAGGGGCGTCAGAAACGCGGTTCCACCCTAATTTATTACTTCATTGTTTTTAAAAATACTACAGAAAGCGCCAGTTCTTTATTTTGCCCTACTTGGCTCCCACTATCCCAAGCTCGCTTGAAGAACGCCATAAGACTTTCTTTCCTGTTGACTATTATATCAAAAATTAGAACAATGTACAATTCTTTTTATGATTTTCTAAAAATCCATATCATCAACTCGTGGAGCACCAGATTGAACAGCAATCGTTTTTAAGGTTTCACGCTCCTCGTGACTCAGTTCAATTTCGAAACAATCAAGATTAGCCTGAATACGAGATGCTGTGACAGATTTTGGAAGTGGTAAAAATCCTTCTATCAAGCTCCAAGCTAAGGCTATCTGGGCAACAGACTTTTCGTGATTTGCCGCGATTTCTTGTACTTGCTTACTATCAAATAGTTCTCCCTGTCCAAAAGGCCCCCAAGCTTCCAATAAAATTCCATTTTCTCGACAGTAATCTACGACTTCCTCTTGATACACACCTGGCGCCAAGCGAACTTGATTGACCGCAGGAACGATAGTTGCAGTTTCAAGCAAGGCATCCAAATGATGGGGAAGAAAATTACTAACACCGATAGCACGGATTTTGCCTTCTAGGTAAAGATCCTCCATCGCTCTCCAAACTTCCGCATTACGAGTTTTCCATGCGTCATTTTCTCTGAGCGGTTTTGGGTTTGGCCAATGAATTAAATACAAATCCAAATAATCCAAGCCCAGCTTCTCCAAAGACTCTGCAAAAGCCTGACGAGCTTGCTCATAGTTGTGATTTGTATTCCAGAGTTTGCTGGTTACAAAAATTTCCTCCCTCGGAATACCACTATCTTGAATGGCACGACCAACGCTTTCTTCATTTTTATAAATCGCTGCCGTATCGATATGGCGATAACCTACCTTTAAAGCTTCTAAAACTGCTTTGTAGGCAATCTCTCCATTTTCAGCTTTCCAGGTTCCAAATCCTAGAACTGGAATTGTAACGCCATTATTTAAAGTGTAAGATTTCATTATTTTTCCTTTCTATGAGAAGAAAATCCAAAGAGCCAAATTTTCAAGGAAAACTTTTCTCTTTAGATTTTGTGTATTATTGATTGCGGTCGTAATAGAGTTGGTGAGGTTTAAGACGAGTATCTAACAAATCTGGAATTGTTACAAAGTCATAACCTTGCCCTTTCAAATAGTCAATAACCTTTGGTAAAGCATTCACTGTTTCAGCATGGATATCATGCATGAGAATAATAGAACCATTCTTGACTTCACGCTGAATTTCTGTCAAAATAGCTGCTTCATTTTTACTCTTCCAGTCCAGACTATCCACATCCCACATAATAAAACTCAAATCGAGGCTATTGCGAATGTCGTCTGTAATAGCTCCATAAGGGGGACGCATAAGTTTAGAGCTAGAACCCAGCACTTTAGTTAGCGCATCCTCAGTATCAGTAATTTGTTTTTTAGCCTCATCAAGAGAAAGTTTTGAAAGAACGGGATGGCTCCAACTATGGTTTCCAATGACATGACCATCTGCTTTCATACGTTTCAAAATCTCTTCATTTCCAGAAACATTCTTACCTAAAACAAAGAAAGTTGCCTTGATACCATACTTAGAAAGTGTATCTAATGCTTGATTTGTCGTCGCAGGATTTGGTCCATCATCAAAAGTCAAGGCCACTACTTTACGATTTTTCTTTTCATAATAAGCCTTATATAGTTCTGCGTCCTTATCTAATAAATAAGAGGACTGAATAACTTCAAAGAAACTAGATACCGGCAAGGCAATCTCATCCAGATTTTCAACAGGCTGACTAGGATAAATAAGAATTTGGCTATCCTTGTAATCAAAATTCCATGCAGATAAGTCTTGGTCAGAAAAGACTTTAACAAGTTGATCGACCTTTTCTTGCTCCAATTTCTTATCCTGTAAGAAAGAAGTCAGTTCTTTTATCAGTTGCTCTTTGGCCTTACTAGCATCTGAAAATAGTTGATCAAGGGTAAAAGGTTTACCATCTTCTGTCAAATGTACTTTTGCTAGACTAGTTTTTTCAGTCTCTTCAACTTTTGACGAAGTTAAATCATAGACTTGTTTCATCACACTTCGGTTGACAATCCCTTTTAAAGTCGCATCCTGTTTCTCCGTATAATAAAAAACCAGATTTTCCTTATCCTCTAGATTGTCTTTAATATCCTGTGTCATGATTCCCTTTATAGACGAAATCACTTGCTCCCCTTGGAGAGGATAATAGGCAATTACTTCTGCTTGTCCTTTACGAAAATGATCCTTCTGATTTCCCTCACTCAATTGATCATCTTTCTCTTTTTTGAGCGATTCAATCTTTTGTTCAAAACTTTGTTTTGTGTATATTTTATATCCAATTATTGAACCAAGGACACAAATACTTACTGAGAAGATAGCTACCAGGGCTATTAAACCGATTCTCTTTTTATCGTGCTCAACACGTTTTGCTCTACTTTTATCCATAGAGATATCATATCAAATTCAGGCTATAATTTCAATTATTTTAGAGGAAATAGTATATTAAAAAAGAGGAGTCTGGGACAAAAAGATTTTGATTTTAGGAATTCTTTATTATAAGTTTTTAAAATCGATAGATTAGACAAAAAAAGCGAACAAAACAGAATTCTGAGTGTCAGACAACTTTTTTTGTTCGCTTTTTATATTTAAGGTTAGACTTTTGTCCCAGACTCGATTCCATTGCTGAGAATCGGTTTTCTAAATAAATCAAGCCGGTTTTTTACGTAATATAGATTATGTAAAAAAACTCCTACAACAACAAATCCTTGACTTTCCCAATTTCACTTTTTGGAATCACTAGATGAATCATATCTCCGAGATACATTCTGGTTGAGCCGTTAACTGTTTGGCTCTTGCCATTATGAACTTGGGTTGTGATGAGGACATTGTGTGGTAAGTTGAGTTCATGAACCTGTTTTCCAGCGATTTTGTCAGATACGGGGATTTCAATGAGTGTGACTTCTCCTTCATCTGTTGCTTCTTCTGGCAGCATTTTTTCCAACATAGCCTCATAGACTGGCGCACCCTTGAGCAGATCCATAATGATATAGGCAACTAGGGTTACTAAGCCAAGTGGCATGAGATTACGAATATCTCCAACCATCTCGGTTACGAGTATCATAGCGGTTAGAGGTGCCTTGGATATTGCTCCAAAATAGCCACTCATTCCCAGAATGACAAATATAGGGAATTGCTCCTGACTGACAAGTCCAAGATTGACACAAATAACACCAACTAGGGCACCAAGTAAGGAGCCAAGCGCCAAAATGGGTAGGAAAATTCCTCCTGGAAGACCACTTCCATAACTAATCATGCTCCAGATAAAGCGAATCAAAAAGTAAGCTAATAGAACTTGAAAACTAAAATCTTGCTCAGTTAAGGAAAGAACCAGCTGATTTCCACCACCAAGGATTTGGGGTAAGAAGATTCCGACTGGTATGATGAGAATGAAGGCCAGAATTGGATAATAAGCTCTATCCAAATGGATTTTTTGACCTATCCAGTCATAAACTCTACCGACATTGAGTACAGCTTTTTCATAGAGAAAACCAGAAAGTCCTAGAAAAATTCCCATGAGGAGGTAAATCCAATACTGGTCTAGAGTCATAAGTGGGATATTATCTGGCATATCCAGTACGGGTGTTAGGCCAAATATGAGCAAAGAGACAAAGTTTGCTACGAGACTGGCTGCTAGAGTTGAGACCCAGAAAAAGCGTGAAAAATGGTGATAAACTTCTTCTACCACAAAGAGAAGTCCTGCAATAGGTGCATTAAAGGCCGCAGCTAGACCAGCGGCAGCTCCACTAGCAATCAAGGAGCGTTCCTCTACTGGACTGGATTTGAGCCATTTGGCAATTCCTTTACCACCGACTGCTCCAAGTTGAATACTTGGTCCTTCACGCCCCAGCATAAGACCGCTAGCAATAGCAAGAATTCCTAGAATATATTTTTTCCAAAGAACTCCCCACCAGTTGAGGGTCATCAGTCCCTTTAATTCAGCTTCGACTTGAGGAATTCCTGAACCTTTGATGTCTTTTTCTGACCGAGTTAATTTCGCACTGAGCCAACAAACTATTAAATAAAATAGACCAATGATAAAAAGATTGCGCACTAGGTACGCTTGATCTTGATAAAGTCCTTGTATCAGGTGGAAGCCTTTTTCGATTAAAAACCGAAAAGATCCGACGATGAGTCCGACGACGAGACCCACGATGATGCCTCGCCCAACTTGGGATAATATGGTGCTTGAGGCAAAGGCAAATTCTTTCTTGGAACTGAGTGTTTCTGACTGTTCCTCCATAATCATTCCTTCTAACTTAACTTTCTTTTTCTCCTGAAACCAGTGATTTAACGGGTTCAAAGCTGGTTCGGTGAATTGGGGTAACTCCTAGTTTTGTAAGGCCTTCCAGGTGTTTAGCTGTTCCATATCCTGCATTAGTAGCAAAATCATAGCCAGGAAATTGCTGGTCGTATTCCTTCATCAATTCATCACGTGTTACCTTGGCTACTATTGAAGCTGCTGCGATAGAGAGGGAATTAGCATCTCCTTTGATAATGGACGTTTGTGAAATGGGTAGCTCCAGTTTCATGGCATCAATCAAGAGATGCTCGGGTTGCGGACTGAGCTGAGAGATTGCTTCCTTCATGGCCAGTTTGGTCGCTTCATAGATATTGACTTGGTCGATGACCTGATTATCCATGATACCGATTCCGATTGATAAAGCTTGGTCTTGAACGGCTTGATAAATTTCCAGATGTTTCTTTTTAGGGATTTTTTTGCTATCGTTGAGACCTCTAATTTTACAATTTTTAGGTAAAATAACGGCTGCAGCGACTACAGGACCAGCAAGAGGACCACGACCAACCTCATCAACACCTGCAATTAAGGTCAATCCTTGCTTATAAAGTTCCTTTTCATAGGAAAGCATGGATTCCAAACGAAGATCCTCATCCAATTCAGCCTGAATGGCTTTTTTACGCTTGCTGATTTCCTTTTGAACTCCAGAGCGATTATCCTTTTCAAGATCTAGAAAAATAGGGCTATCAAGGTCCTTGACCGTTTCAAGGAGTTCTTTGATTTCTTTAATCGTCGCCATCGAGGTCTTCCAATGTATCTAAGGTATAGTTACCGAGTTTGCCGTCGCGGACTTCCTTCACGAAGAGACTGTAAAAACGGTCATAGTCATCACGGAAACCGAGAGCACGGGTCATGTCCATAATAATAACAGGGGCTTCTTCTTCAATTTTCATTTGTTTGAAGCGTTCGGCCAGCTTTTCTGGATAATGTTCTTTGAAATAATTGAGGCCAAAAATAGTTACCTCATCCATAGGAAGCAACTGGTCTTTGATAGCTCCAGTCAAGGCCAACTTAAGAGCTACAGTTTCATCCTCAAACTTAGGCCAAAGAATCCCCGGTGTATCCAAGATTTCAAGGTCTTTATTTGTTTTGAGCCATTGTTGCCCCTTGGTAACCCCTGGTTTATTGCCGACAACGGCAATTTTCTTACCAGCTAAACGGTTCATAAGAGTGGATTTACCAGCATTTGGAATCCCGATAATCATGGTACGCAAGGTTTCAATCTGGATACCACGTTCTTTCTGACGAGCAATCTTATTCGCCATGAGCTTTTTAGCAGCATCGGTTACAACTTTTACAGTCACTTGCTCTTTGGAGTTGATAGCTAGCGTCTGGATTCCCTGTGATTCAAAATACTGGCGCCATTCCTTGGTCATTGCTGGGTCAGCCAAGTCTGCCTTGTTTAAAATCAAGAGTTTTGGTTTGTCACCAACAATTTTGGTCAACATAGGATTTTGACTAGATAGAGGTAAGCGTGCATCCACCAAAATCGTTACAAAATCAACAAATTTTAAATTTTCCTGCACCTGTCGACGTGCTTTAGACATGTGACCAGGAAACCATTGAATAGTAGCCATTGAGTTTTTTTCCTTTCGTAGCAAGGGTTTAGATACCCTATTTTATTTTACTATCGTTTGAACATAGAGAGTTTTCAAATGAATGGTGTTCAAACAGTTCTTATTTAATTACATAGAAATCTACTTTATATTATATCATGCCTTCTCTATTTTGTCCGATGATAGCCCTTTAAGCTCCCTGAATTGAAAAAACGACTCTATAATATTTGTAGTGGGTAAATCCCCTATAGATATTATGGAGTCTATTTTGTGTAGAAAAAGTTCCATAGAAAAAATCATATGGAATCATTACTTTTTATCACAAAACCACTCGATATCAAAGACTCAAATATCAAAAAAGAAAGGACGAAATTTGTCCTTTCTAGATCTTAGCTTTTCTTCAACCTACTACAGTTGACAAAGAGCCCAAATTAATTTGATATTCCTAATCAATTTGTTCATATCTTATTCCAATCAACTATATATTGATTAGGATAATTTATTTAATAGCCCAGTGAGAATAAGAGAACCACTCATTAATTAGACTAGCGATTTCTTTAGGTGCTTCAGTATAAAGCTCATGGCCAAAGTTCTCTAGAAGAATAGTATCAAAATAGTCTGGCAATTCTTTTAGGGCGTCCTCTCTCCATGTAGCTTCATTAGGATAACAAGGACTAATAAACAAGGTATCTCCCACTTCTCTCTTAAAAGCTTTTATTTTCCTCCGTAGACGGAGGATCGCTTCTATATTTTCATAATTTATAGCTAACTCATATCTATTATACTCCGCATCCCAGTGATAGGACTGTCTTACAGCTTTCTCCATATTTTCTGACCAATGCTTTGCTTCAGATTTTTCTTTAGAAATAAGAACATCTAAGTCCGAAATAATTTGAGATTTGATATAGTTTTTAGTTTCCTCTAACTCTGTATCTAAAGGTAAAATCTTATCTAAATCTAGATAGCCACCATCCAAAAGAATCAGTTTCTTCACTTCTTGAAATTCCGATGCGAGATAACGAGTCAAATCTCCTCCAAGAGAATGGCCTATCAGATAAATAGATTTTTCCTCTACAATCTCATTTTTAAACCATGATTTCAATTCTGTTTCATCTCGAAGACGCTTTTCATATGGATTTAGAAAGTAAACCTGCGAATCTAGTTCTTGAAGAAAATCCTTGCTATGATAGACATTGCTTCCCAAACCGCCAATAAAATATTTTTTCATTCTCTACTTAATACTATGCTTATTCATCTTTTGTTCAAAGATAGTCGTAATAATCTGACGCAATTCTTCGCGTTCTTTTTCTGGAATTTCACCACTTGTTTGAGCTGCAGCGTAGAGTTCAGGGTGTTCAATTGAAATGCGTTTAATAGTACGTGTCGTAGCATGCTTTCTGACAAAAAACGGAATGCGCTTAATCAAGTCTTGTGGTACTAGTGCAAGAATCTTCTCAGCAGTTTCCTTGTCACTAATCTTAGACGTCGTAAGTCCCTTCTTAATCATTTCCTGTTCTTTTTCTGTAAAATCTTTTAATTCCATCTGATTAGTCCTCCTATTTTCTTTAAGTTAAATTATATATCATTTGTAGCAAGACGACAAATAGTCTGTTTGTAAAATGCTCTCTATACTACAATTTTCCTGTCGCTCATAATTGCTCTTTAATGAAAAATCACAAATCCATTTGAAGAGATGACAAGCTGATTTTCCAATTCTTGGCAATTGCTTGCTAGTGCTACGGTTTCTTTTTGTAAATGATAATCTTCCTTTGATTGGTTGAAAATCGCTTTGAGGATTTGCCCTTCATATTTCCACTGCAAAGCTACTACATCAGCTTTGATTTCTTGAAGACCATACTTGCCCTGCTGAATGGTTGATGACGCTTGTTTTCTAATACTAATCAGCTTCTTCATAAAGTTCAGCATATCATTGTCACTTGATACACGTTCCCAAGGCATACAACGTCGACAATCTGGATCCGGACCGCCAGTCAAGGATAGCTCGGTTCCATAATAGATGCAGGGTGTTCCCTTTTGTAAAAAGAGAAAGGCTAAGGCTGATTTAACCAGTTGAACGTCTTCATTTGCCGTCCACAAGATTCGCTCTGTATCATGCGAATCCAAGAGATTAAACATGACCTCTGAAATCTGCTGCTTGTAGTACATAGACTGGCCATTGATTTCATCGATGAACTGGTCTGTCTTCTTAACTCCTCGTAAGAAATAGTCCTTGATGCTATCAGATAAAGGATAATTCATGACCGCGTGGAACTCATCGCCATTTAGCCAAGGCTGAGACGTATGCCAGACTTCTCCTAGGATATAAAGATCAGGCTTTTTAGCTAAAACTGCCTTGCGAAAATCCTTCCAAAACTGATGGTCAATCTCATTAGCCACATCCAAACGCCAAGCATCGATATAAAACTCTTCAATCCAATAAGTCGCAACTTTTAAAAGATAGTCCTTGACCTCTGGATTGGATGTATTTAGCTTAGGCATATAGTCCTCGAAACCAAAAGCATGATAGGGTAAGTCTCTCTTATTAACTAGCTTTTCAGTTGTCACTGGGAATTGTTGAATATGGAACCAATCCTTATAAGCAGATTGCTCACCATTTTTGACAACATCTTGCCATTGAGGAGATTGCGAACCAATATGGTTAAATACCGCATCCAGCATGATTTTCATGCCACACTGATGAGCTTGCTCGACCAGTTCCCGAAAGGTCTCCTTATCTCCAAAATGACAGTCAATTTCAAAGTAATCTGTCGTATTGTATTTATGATTGCTCGTAGATTCAAAAATCGGACAGAGATAAAGACCTGTAATACCCAAGTCTTGTAAGTAATCCAGATGGTCAATAATCCCCTGTAAATCACCACCAAAGAAATCATCACTATTAGGTGTGATAGATGAATCCCAGTCTAAAGTCTCTTCTGGGTTTAATCGAGCATTTCCATTAGCAAAGCGTTCTGGGAAAATCTGATACCATACTGTGTCTGAAACCCAGTCAGGAACCTTGCAGGCATCAATCTCATGTATATAAGGCAACTTAAATCCATTTCCAATAGCATGAAGATTTTCTAGAGAATTGTCCACACACCCTTTATCACCATACAAAATACTTTGGCCTTCTGTATCCTTGAGTTCAAAGACATACTGGATACGTGCAAAGTCGACAGACACTTCAACCTGCCAATAATCAAAGATGGCGTCAGAAGTTAGCTTAGCCATTTCCTTTGTATCTTGATAAAACTCCTCCATAAAAATAAAGGGATCACCATAATGCAAGTTGATGCTTTCAATATCCCCTTTCTTAGTCCGGATACGAATGTGCATTGTCTTGTCTTTATAAAGATATGCATACTCCGACTCGGGTCTGTGGTAAATGGCTGTTAATTCCATTGTTCTGTCTCCTAATTCACTTTTATTTATCTTGTCGAGAAAACGTTTTCATAATCGTGATCCCAGTATACTACTTTCGTATTTTATTTGCAAGGTTTGCCCGTAGTTTCGAGTGGATTGTTTCTATAAATAAAAAAGCAGTCAGCCTTACAACCAACTACTTTTCAAATGATGATTCACAAATGTCTTTCCAGCCACTCTATCTTTTTAAAATCCTTATTGTTATTGTGCTCATTTCGATAAGAATCTTGGGAAGAAGCCTTGTAAATACTTAAAAACTGTTCCAAACTTGGAACGCGAAAAGTGATGTTTTCGAGATGAATCAACTCTATATCCGATTCCGAAACTCCAGCAAAATCAGGTAAAGAATCGATACTTCCGAATTCAACACTCAGACCATCTTTTTGGAATTCATGCTCATGAATATCTATTAAGGCATAGCCTAAGTGTTTCATCACTTTCATTATCTTATCCCACTCATAAATTCTGAGATGATCGGGTGCTTCCCAACCTCTAGGGTCACCAGGCACATGAATGTCAATGTCAGACGGCCCCCATTCTTCATTTGATCGGTATTCAAACCCCAAAGACCCCATGAGCGTCGGAGTGATTCCAACTTGGTTTAAATGAGAACAAATTGTTCGAAATTCATCAAATAGAGAATTCATTCCTCCTCCAATCGTTGATATAGAACTTAATTTCGTTGTGAATAATAAACTAATTTTCACCTTCTACTCTTTCGGTTTCGAAAATACTTCTACTCGCTGAGCTAGGACTTTTATTTCAACAGGTAGGTTATCCGATTTATCGCCGTCAACATCAGACTCCAATTCACTATCCGAAGAGATCTTGATATTACGAGCTCTGATATACTCAATATTATCATTGCTGACAACATCTCCTTTTAGTAAATCAGGAATAACGGATAATTTAGAGAATATAGAAGCATCTTTTAGAATCAAAATATTAGCATAGCCGTCTTTGTTTTCTTCAAAAATTTTCTTATCAGCGAAGTAATTTGTCAAGAGAACCAAAACATGACTAGCTTCACCAACATAATTTCCATTTTCTGTCTCAACCTTAATGTTAAATACCTGATCCGTCATGACAGACTTCATGGTATTTACAGCATAGGCTAAAATACCAAATTTTGTCTTGTCCTCAATCTCCACATTGTGAATCGCCTCAGGCAGAGAACCGATACTAAAGATATAACCAAAATAGTTATCATTTGCTTTACCAATATCAATCTTATTAGTTAGATTAAAATCGAGTTCATCAATAGCGCCATCGATATCTTGGTTAATTTCCAAAAGTTTTGTAATGAGGTTACCCGTCCCACCAGGGATAATACCTAACTTAGGAACGTATTCTCTCTCAGCAATACCCGAAATGACTTCGTTGACAGTCCCATCTCCACCAAAACACACCACTGCATCGTACTGCTCACGAGACGCTTCTTCAGCAAAATGTGTTGCATCTAGCGCTTTTTCAGTAATTTTGGTTTCAACATATTCAAAGTATTCTTTTGCTTTATTCTCCAGCTTTTCTTTATAATCCAAAGCCATCTCACCACCAGAGGTAGGATTGATAATTATCATTGCTTTTTTCATTGATTTTCACCTCAAAATCCGTTAGAAATGCTTACATTTCATCCTATGTAACTAAACATACTCCCATTATATAATGAAAATGCTGGAAAGAAAAATATGAAGTACTGGAGATTAATAGACTTTTATTCTATTTTCCCATCGTCTAACTACATCCTTTAAGGATTCATCCAAGTAAGAATAGAGCTTATCCTTAATCCAATCAGGAATACCATAAGCTGCCTCTGCTATGCTACCAGTGATTGCTGCGAGAGTATCACTGTCGCCACCAAGTGAGATGGCGTTTCTACTTATCATACTCTTTTATTTTATCAGCATATTCTGTCAAAAGATTCTTTGAATAAATTTTTTCATTACTTGAATTTCTAACTTCTTTCCAAAGAATAGATGCAACTTTTAGTTTATTCGAGTAGTTGTCACTATTTTCATCTGCACAGAAATCCTTTAAAAATTGATTCCATTGACAAACCGAATGATCATACTTAGCATAATCTGAATTTCCATAATAGACTTTTAGCATATCTTGGATTGTAAAACTCAAATCATTTTCTCTTTTTACTTTTCTCCAAGCTGTAGCCATATCAGCAGTAAATTTAAATGGCGAAACATCTGTTAAAGTTGAGAAATATTCTCTAAAGTGTGTATTAAAGGAGAATCCACATTCAAGTAAAGGCGTATTTAAGGTAACGACTTCTACTCGTTTCTTTTTCCTTTTTATTGATGATTTTTTAATCAAATTACCCTTAAAGTACTGCTCAATAATGTGATTGAGTTCTTGTTTAGTACCTCTATATTCAAGTTCTAATAACTTGCATATTTGCGAAAGTTCATCACGATACCAATAATATTTATTAAACTCATCAAACGAAGTGATTTTATCAAATTCTGGTCTGTTCTCTATCAATATTTTAGCTCCACAAAAAACAATTTACTTTTTCACTCAAAGAGTACCTTACTATTTGCCTGTGTTCATACTTATGATTCAAGCTCACAATCACACACTCAGCGGTTCGGACTTACCGTATCATTTCGTCGGTACCTTTCCTCATTCTACGAGTCCTATCCCATAACTTCGTTGATAGCTCAGCTCGTACAAGTAGTGATACCGCCTCAACGTGTGTTAATATTCTTCTTTTATACTAATAAACAAAAGGCAATGAAAATCATTTTAAAATGATACTGTGGAACGGAAAGATTTTCGCCACTTCCAAAAGAAACGACATTCATCACTCCACTTTAAATTATAATAGATAATTCTCTAACATAGATCATCTAATTAGCAAATCGTTACTTTCAATAATGGATATGCTGATCTAAAGTTAAAATTACTTTTCCCTACTAATTCTATTGCTAGCCAATATAGTATAAATCAAATAAACAATAAAAAGGATGATAAAAATAACATTAATTTTTAACACAAAATAGAGATTTAACAAATTTGCGAACGCATGAAATAATAGACAGTATCCCACAGATTTCGTTTGACGGTAAAGAAGCCCTAAAACAAAACTTAAAAATAATGTATATATAAAAAAGAAAATAAAAGGAAATCCTTGATGACTTTCTCCAACTATAAACCATAAAGGCAGATGCCATATCCCCCAAATTGATCCTACAATCAAATTAGATTGCCAATAAGTATATTTTTTATCAAGTAACGGTTGTAATATACCTCTCCATCCTAATTCTTCATGTCCACCACCAAAAAAAATTAATTGTATAAAGAATAGCGGCATCAGATAAATTGATACTCCGTTTAATTCTAAGGAAGATACAGAGAATAGTATCAAAATTGCTAACAAATGAATAATGAAATAAATACTACTATTTTTTCTTTTATTAAATACAAAATGTTTAAATTTTATATTATTACTTTTCAAATAAAAGCCACTTGCAATAGCTGGACCAAGTGCACCAACTATATGTAATATTCTCCCTATAAACGTATCTAATCCCAAAATATGAGATTGTGTAAATAGGGAAAGAAGTCCCCAAGCTATATAAGTAATTCCGAATGTACAATAAAGATAATTTTTTAAATTCCTTTTATCAATTTCTGTCATTTTATCTTCCTAATCTTGATTATTCTACGTATAATATTTTTTTACTGCTTCTTAGTTGCTCTCGATTATAACTACCTATATTCTATCATAAAAACACAAAAAAAGCCTTACAATCAAGGCTTTTCATTATTGAATCATACCAAGCTTTCTATGCTTTTATCAGCAAAGCTACACACTCAACGTGATGCGTTTGAGGAAAAAGATCCACCGGCTGGACTTTCTTCAACTCGTATCCCAATTCTTGGTAGAGTTTGATATCACGCGCCATGGTTGCGACATTGCATGAGATATAGGCGATGCGGTCTGCTCCTGTTTGAGCGCTTGCCTTGATAAAGCTTTCTGTGAGCCCTTTTCTTGGTGGGTCTACTAATATAACACTTGGTTGAATACCGTCTTTGAGCCAATTCTTCATGGCATTTTCAGCTGTATCACAGACATAGTGGGCGTTTGCAATATTGTTCAATTGAGCATTCTTCTTACTATTCTCAACTGCTTCTGGAATCACTTCAACACCATAGACTTCCTTGACGTGTTTCGCAACAGAAAGGCCAATCGTCCCGATACCAGAATAGGCATCAATAACCACATCATCTTCTTTTAACTCCGCAAAGTCAATGGCTGTTTGATAAAGTTTTTCAGCCATTTCAGTATTGACTTGGTAAAATGCTGGTCCAGCGATTTGGTAGTCATTTCCCAACATTTGGTCAGTGATAAAGTCTTGTCCATAAAGTGTGCGCCATTCCTTACCAAAAATAGCATTAGTGTTCTGGTCATTGATATTTTGCATAACAGACACAATCTCTGGGAATTGCTTGATTAATTGTTCAATCAATTGGTCCACACGAAAAACTTTGGGACGAGTTGTTACCAAGATAACCATGATTTGCCCTGAATAGTGTCCGCGACGCACCACAAGATTACGAATCAAGCCAGATTGTTCCTTTTCATCATAAGGTTTCAAATCATAACGGCGGAGCAAGTCACGTAGGCCTACTACTACCTCATCAATCACAGGATCTTGGATAAAGAAATCTTCTAGAGGCATGAGGTCATGAGAATTCTTACGGAAAAACCCAGTTTCCAAGATACCATTTACTCGACGAACAGGGACCTGTGCCTTGTTGCGGTACTTAACTGGATTTTTCATACCCAAAGTTTCAGCAACCTCTACATCAGCAATCCCAGCAATCTTGTATAGACTGTCTTTGACTTGCTTGGTTTTAAACTTGAGCTGCTCTGGATAAGCAAGATGCCCCAAGTCAGCGATACCTGATCGTAGATAAGCTAGGTCAAGGTCTTGGTTACGATGCGGAGAGTAAGTAAGGTATTTTTCAACTTTTCCGAAACCAATCTTTTTATTGACCTTGAGGATACGCATGAGGATTTTTTCACTCGGTAAAGCATTCTCGACAAAAAAGACCAAACCATCTACCTTGGCAACTCCTGCACCTTCATGGGTCAAATCAACAATTTCAACTTCTACAATATCATTTTTCTTTAACATTCTCTTCTCTTTCTATTGGCCGACAAAAAAGACGGCAACGTTACGGTTACCATCTATTATACCATGAAATTTGTAATCAGATTCTCTTTATCTATGCTAGTTCATTGCTTTAAATGCTGCTTCTGCATCCGCATTACTGATAGCACCAAATTGAATCTTTCCAATCTTTCCTTGGCTATCAATTAAATATTCTGTAGGAATGCTTCGGATTTGATAAGCTTGGAATGTGGTTGCTTTTGTGTCATAAAGAACTGGGATATCCTTATAACCTTGATCTTGGAACCATTGTGGGAATTGCTCGACAGTTTTTTCACCTTGAATTCCTGGAGCAATGACACTAAGAATTTCAAAATC
Source organism: Streptococcus mitis (assembly GCF_946190375.1). Taxonomy (GTDB): domain Bacteria; phylum Bacillota; class Bacilli; order Lactobacillales; family Streptococcaceae; genus Streptococcus; species Streptococcus mitis_CJ. The sequence goes on from NZ_CAMIAF010000001.1 coordinate 62,566, forward strand.
ACGATCTGGTTTCGCCGCTAGTTCCATCAACTCTGGCATACTTTTCTTACATGGACCACACCAGGAAGCCCAAAACTTCAAATAGACTTTTTTACCCTTATAATCCGATAACTTAACTTCTTTGCCATCCATAGATTGCAATGTGAAGTCTGGAGCATCTTTTCCAACAGCAATTTGTTGTACAGTCGTTTGTTGCTGTTTTTTTGGGGATTGTTGTGGAGCTTGAGTCTTTTTAGTCTCTTCCTCACCACAGGCTATCAATACGACTAATGACAAGAGGCTTAAGCCAGCAAATATTATTTTTTTCATTTGTTCTCCTTTATTCAAAAATTCCAGCTAGAACATTTACTTGTCCTAATAGTAATAAAATTCCCATTAAAATAATGAGGAAACCACCAATTTTCTTTAGTAGCATCATATGGCGCTTGATTTTACTAAAATAAGGCATCACTACTCCTGAAGCTAGTGCCAAGACCAAGAAAGGAATTGCCATCCCTAGAGTGTAAATCAAGGTATAAATAGCACCTTGCCAAGCGCCATTGCCTCCAGAAGCCGCAAGCGCTAAAACAGAACTCAAAACTGGACCGATACAAGGCGTCCAACCGAAGCTAAAGGTAATACCGAGTAAAAAGGCCGACCAATAACGATTGGCTTCTGATTTCTTAAAAGTAAAGCTTTTTTGAACCTCTAATTTCTTAAAATGAAAAATTTCCATCTGGTGAAGGCCCAAAATAATGATAATCGTACCCATGGTATAGCGAAACCAATTGGCATAGAGAATATTACCAAAGTAACCAGCACCAAATCCTAGAATAAAGAAAATGAGTGAAATACCTGCGATAAAGCAAAGCGTTCGAATCAAGCCTGACCAGGCAACTTTTCTTCCAAATAAGGAGAAGCTTTTTGCACTTTTCTGATCATCCAGCAAAATTCCAGCATAAACTGGCAGAAGTGGAAAAATACAAGGAGAAAAGAAGGACAATACCCCTGCTAGAAAAACGGAGATTGAAAATACTATCGTTTCCAATAAAGAACCAACTTTCTTAAGAATTTAAACCTATTGTACTATAAATATTAAAATTTGTATCAAGTTTGCTACGGTTAACTGTCTTTATTATTATATTATATAAAACAAACTCTTTAATAGTACACTATGTTTTCTAAAACATTATTAGAAATTGATTTGAATTTCGCATCAAAGGTGTCCAATTTTTATTTCATTCCATTATAGATAAAAGAAAAGATTGAAGAAATTTGTCCAAGTCGACTTTTTCTTCAATCTACTTTTACTTATTTTAATAAGTCCCTTCTTCACCTTGACTAGTCAAGATAACAGGTCCATCTTTCGTAATCACGAATTGGTGTTCATATTGGCAAGATAGGCCACCATCAATGGTCTTATGGGCCCAACCGGTCTTCATATCTGTATCAATTTCCCAGTCACCTGTATTGATCATTGGTTCAATAGTCAAGACCATTCCTTCACGAAGACGGAGTCCACGACCAGCAATACCATAGTTAGGAACCATTGGTTCTTCATGCATAGTTGGGCCAACACCATGACCAACCAAATCACGCACTACACCGTAACCACGACTTTCAGCGTATTCTTGAATGGCTGCACCAATATCACCAATACGGTTCCCAACAACAGCTTGCTCAATCCCCTTGTACATAGCTTCTTTGGTTACATTCATCAAGTTTTTCACTTCTTCGGACGGTGTACCAACAGCATAAGCCCAACATGAGTCTGCTAGACCACCAGAATAGCTCTGAGTGTATTTTTTCATTTGCTCAACATTGTTGAAGTTTAATTTTGAGACATTCAGGTCAGATTTGGCAATAGGACCTCCCAAAACCATATCAACTTTGAGCAAATCACCATCTTTCAAGATATAGTGACGAGGGAAAGCGTGAGCCACTTCATCATTAAGAGAGCAACAGGTAGCATAAGGATAGTCCATCATGGCACCGTCAACCCCAATCTGAAGCGGAAGGAAATTTTCTTCCTTGCAACGACGTCGGACATACTCTTCAACTTCCCACATATCTACGCCAGGCTTAATCAAATCACGTAAGCCGATATGAATACTTGCGAGGAAATCACCGGCTTTATCCATAGCTTCGATTTCACGAGCTGATTTTAATGTTATCATTTTTTCTCCTAGTTTCTAATTAATTTTAACGGTTACATTTGCTTTTGAAACAATCTGATGACCATGATAAATATCGTAATCAATAATAGCTGATCGTCTCGTATGATGGATAATACGGGCTTGAATACGCAATATATCATCTATCTGAACAGCCTGCAAAAAGTAAATTAGCATCTGCTCAATAATGAGATTTCGACCACTATTCACAACTAAATCTTGGGTCATATGAGTCAGTATCTCCGCCAATACACCATTAGCCAAAACACCATTTTTCTCTAGCATAAAGGGTTCCACTGTAATCACTACTTCATCATGGTGATAAGCGAGTTTTTGACCAATCTGCTCAGAAAAAGTCGGTAGAGCAGAAACTTGGGAACGGCTCATCTTCTCCATGACATCTCGTCGCGTCACAACTCCAAGCAAGGTTTGATTATTTCGAACAACCGGTACCATTTCAAAGTCTTCAGCGATCATCCGTTGACTCACATTGGCAATATTTGTCGATAATCCAACCAAAAACAGACTACGAGACATGACCTTGTCAATTGTGGTACTTGGTGACTTATCACCAGCGTCTCTCATGGTTACAACTCCAACAACAATCTGGTGTTGATTGATAACTGGGAAACGGCTACTACGATTCTTACGTACCAAGTCCAAATAATCTTTAACTGTATCTGTCTCTCTCAGAAAACCATATTCATGACTCGGACGATAAAGTTTCTCAACTGTCAGAATATCAGTCTTGATTTGGACATTTGACAGGGCTTTATTGATCATGGTCGCGACAGTGAAAGTGTCATGTTTGCTTCTTAAAACAGGAATTCCTTTTTGATTGGCCAGTTTAAGCACATCATCATGAACCTGAAATCCACCTGTAACCAGAACTGCATTTTCATTTTCCAGCGCTAGTAATTGAATACGGGTTCGGTCTCCGACAATCAAGAGCCCCCCATCGTGAAGGTAAGACAAAATATTTTGTTCGGTCATGGCACCGATTGAAAACTTACTAAATTCTCTCTCTAAACCTTCTTGCCCAGCCAGAACCTCAGAAGAAGTCACTTCTGCTATCTCAGCAAAAGTTAATCTTTCGATAGCAACTTTCTGGGATTTAACGCGGATAGTACCACTTCTTGGTCGAGTCTCTACAATTCCACGATTTTCAGCTTCCTTGATAGCGCGATAAGCCGTTCCATCACTGACTCCCAGATGGTTGGAAATACTACGAACACTAACCCTCTTTCCGACAGGTAATTCTTCCAAATAGCTTAGAATTTCCTGATGCTTACTCATTGAATTCTCCTTTTACATACCGAAATTCAAGATAATCCCGCATTTTTCTTGTGTAACGATCACTTCCCTTAAACTGACGAATCAAACGGAATCCAGACTTAAGGGCAACCCGTTGACTAGATTCATTTTCAAGATGGGTAATGATAGATAATTGTTTTAATCCAAATTCCTCAAAAGAAAGCTGACAAATTTTTCTAACAACTTCTGTCATAAATCCTTGCGACCAAGCATCTTTTCTCAAAAAATAGCCAAGCTCAGCTTCTTTTTTGATTTCATCTAACTTCTCAAATTTAATAGAACCAATCATTTGTTGATTTTTCTGGTCACAAATTGCCCACACTCCCAAAGGGGACTTCATAAAATAATTGGCCAGTGCATATTGACTTTCTTCCAGACTTGCCTGCGTTGGGAAAATAAATTGTAGATTTTCTGGATTCGAAGCTATCTCATGGAAGTCTTGACTATCACTAAAAAAGAAAGGACGCAAATACAAGCGATCCGTTTCAAAAAAAGAAAACATTGCTAATTTGGTCCAAATATTCATAAACACCTCTACGGTTTAATCCTCAACAAGTGTAATATCCGCTCCTAGATTACGTAATTTTTCAATAATATCAGAATAACCACGTAAGATAAACTCGATATTGGTAATTTCAGTTTTACCTTCAGCCATAAGCCCAGCAATGACTAGTGCAGCCCCAGCTCGTAGGTCAGTCGCTTTAACACTTGCCCCACGTAAATCACGTCCACCTGTGTACAAAATATGACCATTTGTTGTCGAAATGTCCGCATCCATCTTTGCTAGTTCAAAAACATGATTTACACGCTTTTCGTAAATCGTATCGACAATTGTACCACGACCATTCGCTCTTAGTAAAAGTGGGGTAATCGGTTGTTGCAAATCAGTTGCAAAGCCTGGGTAAGGAGCTGTCTTAATATTGATTGCTTTCAAATTAGACTGCTCTTCGACAAAAATGCTGTCTTCAGATACAGTCATTCTCACTCCCATTTCTTCCAGCTTAGCAATAAATCCTTCTAGGTGTTCGTAAAGAACATTATTTATACGAATCCCCTTTCCGACTGCAGCAGCTAAAGAAATATATGTTCCAGCTTCGATACGGTCTGGAATCACCTGATGACGTGTCCCATGTAATTTGTCAACACCATCAATAATGATGATATTAGTTCCTGCACCACGGATATGGGCACCCATATTATTCAAGAGAGTAGCTACATCAATAATCTCTGGTTCACGGGCTGCATTTTCAATAATGGTACGACCATTCGCTTTAACCGCAGCAATCATCGTATTGATCGTTGCCCCTACACTAACCGTGTCCATGTAAATACTTGCACCATGAAGTCCTGTATCTTTAGCAGATAACTTCATGTTATCTCCCTCGTAGCTAACAGTGGCACCCATAGCTTCAAAAGCCTTAAGGTGTAGGTCAATCGGACGAGGACCAAGATCACATCCTCCCGGTAAACCAACTGTCGCTTCACCAAAACGGCCTAATAGGCTCCCATAAAAATAGTAAGATGCACGAAGACTGTTAATTTTACCATAAGGCATTGGAATATTTTGAACACCTCTTGGATCAATCTCCAAGACATCGTCATAACGCTTAACAGTAGCTCCCATCAATTCCATAATTTCGACAAGACTGGCTACATCCGAAATATCTGGAACACAATCCAAAGTCACCACATCATCAGCCAATATGATAGCTGGAATTAAGGCCACAACGCTATTTTTAGCACCACTAATAGTGATTTCACCTTGTAGTGGTAATCCACCATTGATAACAATTTTTCTCATTCTAAGTTTTCAATACTCTTTCAAGATTTCTAATAAGGTCTTTAAAATAAAGTATATCATAAATTTATCCTTTTTTCCATCCTTTTCAATTTTATTGGATAGTAAGCAATAAATAGGGTTAAGTTGAAAGGCTACGTCTACATTTTTCTTCAACATTTTTTGATACTAAAAAGAGCCTGAATTAAAAATTATAAAATACCCCAAAAATTAGATTTTCTCTATCTAACTTTTGAGGTATCGTTCAACTATAAGAGATAATAGTCTTTTGGGATGTTAATACTATGCGGAAATCAAAAACAACTCATGTCTGTGTCACCTTACAGATAATCTACTACTGACCTTCTCATCTCTATATTCAATTGCAAATAGTCGTATTTAGTTGACTCAGAACAAACTTCCGAGTTTTTTTATTAAGCATTGGAAGTGAGTTCTTTTTGATTCTCGTTCAGCAGGTTTTAAGACTTGTCCTATCCAGATAATATCTTTTCTGCAACCCACAATGACTAACAAATAGCTTTTCTTTACTCTACTACCGCTTCAGCGATTTCTTCACGGCTAATACCAGCGAAGTAGCGTGTGATATCAATGGTTTCTAACGCTTTGAGGACATCTTCGCGTTCGTATTTCACCCCACGAAGGACATCTTCTACTGCAGCAACGTCTTCAATACCAAAGAAGTCACCGTAAATCTTGATATCTTGGATTTTTGATTCGACGACATTAGCAAAGACTTCGACCTTACCACTGGTGAATTTTGTTCCACGACGGACGTTAAATTCAGGTGATTTACCATAGTTCCAGTCCCAAGTTCCAAACTTAGTATCTTTGATACGGTTAATTTCAGCTAATTCTTCCTCAGAAAAAACGTATTCTGTCATCTCTGGGTACTCTTTTTTCATGTATTCCAAGAGTAAATCACGGAATTCTTCGACTGTGATTTTTTCTGGTAGTTCATTGACAATATTGGTGACACGGGCACGAACCGATTTCACACCTTTTGATTCAAATTTATCCTTTGAAACCTTGAGAGCGTTAGCAAGGACTGACAAATCAACGTCAAAGAGCAAGCAACCATGGTGCATGATACGGCCGTTGATATAGGCTTGAGCATTGCCACAGAACTTCTTACCATCAATCTCAAGGTCATTACGGCCTGTGAACTCAGCTTTAACCCCAAGTTGAGCCAGGGTATTGATAACTGGAGTTGAGAAGCTCTTGAAGTCAAAAGCCTTGTTTTCATCTTCTTTTGAAATGATCGTGTAGTTGAGGTTATTTAAATCGTGGTAAACAGCTCCACCACCGCTGATACGGCGGACCACCTCAATACCATTTTCTCGAACATAATCACGGTTGATTTCTTCGATGGTATTCTGGTGACGACCAACAATGATAGATGGCTTGTTAATCCAAAGTAGGAAGATTTGATCCTCATCCAAAAGGTGTTTAAAGGCATATTCTTCCAAGGCAATATTAAAGGCAGTGTCGTTTGAATGATTGATAATATATTTCATAAGATACCTTCTAATACGATAGAGACTGGAAAATAATTCCAGTCTAGTCTATCTTCGTTTTATTTTTTCTTAGGTGAATGGATAGCCATTCCAAGAACGTCTGCAAATGCTTCGTACATTACTTCAGAGTAGGTTGGGTGTCCGTGGATAGTCTTCAGCATTTCTTCAACAGTAATTTCCATTTCGATAATGCTTGACGCTTCGTTGATCAATTCAGCAGCTGCAGGACCAATGATGTGCACACCAAGAATTTCCCCGTATTTCTTATCTGCAATGACTTTTACGAAACCTTGAGCAGCATCAGAAGCAATGGCACGACCGTTAGCAGCAAAGTTGAATTTACCAATGGCTACATCGTATTTTTCACGAGCTTGTTCTTCTGTGAGACCTACTGCTGCTACTTCAGGAAGAGTGTAGATAGCTGCAGGTGTCAAATTCAATTTGGCAACAGCATGGTTTCCTTTAAGGGCATTTTCAGCAGCAACTTCACCCATGCGGAAGGCTGCGTGCGCCAACATCTTAGTACCGTTGATGTCACCTGGTGCGTAGATACCTGGAACAGAAGTTTCCATGTATTCGTTGACCTTGATGCGTCCACGGTCCAATTCAAATTCAACATCGCCAATACCTTCAAGGTCTGGCACACGACCGATTGAAAGAAGAGCTTTATTTGCGATGATATCGTCTTTTCCTTCAACCTTGATACGAAGTTGACCATTTTCCTCGATGATTTCTTGCAGTTTAGTACCAGTCAAGATGGTCATTCCTTTACGCTCAAGAATTAAGCGAAGGTTCTTAGAAACTTCCGCATCCATAGCTGGCACGATACGGTCCATCATTTCGATAACAGTTACTTTTGAACCAAATGTCATGAAGGCCTGACCAAGTTCGATACCGACAACACCACCACCGATGATAACAAGGCTTTCTGGCACTTCGTTCATTTCAAGAATATCGTCACTGGTCATGACAAGTGACGATTCCATACCAGGAACGTTGATCTTGCTGACTTTTGAACCACCAGCAAGGATGATTTTCTTGGTTTCAAGCAATTCAGAACCATTTACCAAAACATTCTTGTCTTTAGTAATAGTACCGATACCCTTATGAACAGTTACTCCATAGCTACGAAGAAGTCCTGCAACACCACCAACAAGAGTATTAACAACTTTAGATTTAGTTTCTAAAAGTTTGTCCATATCTACAGTGAAGTTTGGATTTTCAATGACGATACCACGATTTGCGGCATGACCGATATTCTCGATGATTTCAGCGTTGTGAAGGTAGGTCTTGGTTGGAATACATCCACGGTTTAAGCAGGTTCCGCCGAGTTCAGATTTCTCAACTAGAGCAACCTTACCACCGAGTTGGGCAGCTTTGATGGCTGCAACATAACCAGCAGGACCTCCACCAATCACAACGATATCAAAAGCATCATCGCTCTTACCATCATCGTTTGAGGCACTTGCTGCAGGTGCTGGGCTAGCTTCTGGCACTGCTGCCCCAGCTGTTGGGATATTTTCCCCTTCTTCACCAAGGTAACCGATAACTTCCGTTACAGGGACTGTTTCACCGTCCCCTTTAAGGATAGCAATCAAGTACCCATCTTCTTCAGCTTCCAATTCCATGCTGACTTTGTCAGTCATGATTTCCAAAAGGATTTCTCCTTCTTTTACAAATTCTCCGACTTTTTTATTCCATTGGACGATTTGTCCTTCTGTCATATCCACGCCGGCTTTTGGCATAATTACTTCTAAGGCCATGTCTTCCTTCCTTTATCTATATCTTAAAAATGAATACTCTTGCTCTTAAATCAACATTGATATTGGATTTTCAATCAATTCTTTCAAGTCCTTCATAAACTTAGCACCAGCCATACCATCTACGACACGGTGGTCAATGGTTAAACCAAGACTCATGATTGGACGAATGACAATCTCACCATTAACGACAACTGGCTTCTCGATTGTCGAACTGACGCCAAGGATAGCTGAGTTTGGTTGGTTGATGATCGGACCAAAGGACTGAACACCAAACATTCCCAAATTACTGATTGTGAATGTTGAGTTTTGCAGTTCGCTTGGAGCTAATTTACCATCCAAGGTACGGCCAATAACATCCTTAAAGGCTACAACCAGTTCTGAAAGAGTCATTTTCTCAGCATTGTAAACAACAGGTGTCATCAATCCATTATCCATTCCAACTGCCATGGCAAGATTGACATAGTTGTGAGTGATAATAGTCTTGCCATCTTCTGTCAATGAAGCGTTGATATAAGGATGCTTCATCAAGGTTTTCACAACAGCAAGTGAAAGGAGGTCTGTTACAGTAGTCTTCTTCCCAGTTGCTTCCATGATTGGCTCAAGAACCTTCTTACGAAGAGCCAACATTTCAGTCATATCAACTTCATAGTTAAGGGTGAAGGTTGGCGCAGTTAGGTAAGATTCAACCATACGTTGGGCAATAACCTTACGCATTGGTGTCATTGGAATACGCTCAATTTCACCGTATGGTGTTACATTATCAGGAACTTCTTCCACTTTTTCAATCTGAGCAGGAGACTTGATGGTATCGTTTTCGATATTTTCAGGAAGCAAGGCCAAAACATCCTTTTTCATGATTTTACCACGATGACCGGTTCCTTGGATTTCCTGCCAAGCAATGTTATGTTCGAGGGCAATTCGTTTTGCAAGTGGCGAAATGCGAACCACATTTGTGTCTTTATAAGTTTCCACGTCTTCTTTGTGGACACGACCGTTTGCACCTGAGCCAGAAACGTCGTAGAGGTTGATACCTAAATCATCCGCTAACTTTCTAGCCGCAGGAGTCGCTCTTAGCTTGTCATCAGCCATGACCTCTCCAATTCTATTTATGATACAAAGGGCGTTAAAAGTCAAAGTGAAAATAGGAAACTTGACGAAGAAACTTTAGTTTCTAGGAAAGTTTATCTTTTTCACACAGACTTTAGCCCGAATTCAATTACATGATGCAAAGGGCGTTTAAAAGCGACCGAAAAATAGGAAATCAACGTAGACTTCGATGAAGTTAAGGAGATTAATCTTTTTCCGAGCTTTTAGCCCGTGCTCAACTCTACAAGTAACTTGAACACGAAACGCGTCTCAAGTTACTACGGTTGCCGCTATTTGGCGGTCAACCTTGTAGACTTACTAATTCATTCGTCGAATATTATCGATTCGACTCACTCATGTCGCAACTCTTCAAATCATTTGAATACAAAACATATCTCAAGTTACTAAAGTTAAAACCTCTAAAACATTACATAATTTAATTTATGTAATTCTATTCTTTGTTATATGTTTTACGGATTGCATTTTTGATGCTTTCAACGGTTGGAATCATTGCATTTTCTAGGTTTTGTGCATAAGGCATCGGCACATCTTCTCCTGCGCAACGACGAATTGGTGCATCTAGATAGTCAAATGCTTCTGATTCTGAAATAATAGCTGAAATCTCTCCGATATAGCCACTTGTTTTATGGGCGTCGTTGACAAGAACAACCTTACCAGTCTTCTTAACTGAGTTTATGATGATATCCTTATCAAGCGGTACAAGGGTACGTGGGTCAACAATTTCAACTGAAATTCCTTCTTCTGCTAATTCTTCAGCAGCTTGAACCACACGGCGAAGCATTTTTCCATAAGTAACAACTGTTACATCCGTTCCTTCGCGTTTGATTTCACCAACCCCAAGTGGAATTGTGTAGTCTGGATCAACTGGCACTTCCCCTTTTTGGTTAAATTCTGACTTGTATTCAAGAATGATAACTGGGTTGTTATCACGGATAGAAGACTTAAGCAGTCCTTTCATGTCCGCAGGTGTACCTGGTGCTACAACCTTAAGTCCTGGAATGTGAGTAAACCAAGACTCTAGTGATTGCGAGTGCTGGGCTGCAGATCCAACTCCATTACCAGCAGCGCATCGAACAGTCATTGGAACCTGACCTTTACCACCAAACATATAACGTGTTTTAGCGGCTTGGTTGACGATATTGTCCATGGCAATAACTGAGAAGTCCATGAAGGTCATATCAACGATTGGACGAAGTCCCGTCATAGCTGCTCCTGCTGCTGCTCCAGAGATGGCAGCTTCAGAAATCGGACAGTCACGAACACGTTCTGGACCAAATTCTTCAAGCATTCCAACAGAAGTTCCGAAGTCTCCTCCGAAGACACCGACGTCTTCTCCCATCAAGAACACATTTTCATCGCGACGCATTTCCTCAGACATAGCAAGGATAATGGTGTCACGGAAAGACATTGTTTTTGTTTCCATTTTATCTCTTTCTCCTTAGTCTGCGTAAATATCTTCAAATGCTGATTCAAGCGGTGGGAATGGACTTTCCTCTGCAAATTTAACAGAAGCTTCTACTGCTTCCTTGACTTGCGCTTGGATTTCTTCCAATTCTTCGGCACTTGCAATAGCGTTTTCAATGAGGTAATTGCGGAGGTTTTCAATTGGGTCTTTTTGTTTCCACAATTCCACTTCTTCACGCGTACGATATTTACCAGGGTCAGATGATGAGTGACCAAGCCAGCGATAAGTTACACTTTCAATCAAGACTGGACCATTGCCACCACGAACATGGTCTACAGCTTTCTTAAATCCTTCATAAACATCGATGACATTGTTACCGTCTTCGATGAACATTCCAGGAATTCCATAAGCGGCGCTACGTTGATGGATATGTTCTACATTGGTCATTTTCTTGATATCCGCAGAGATACCGTAACCGTTGTTAATGCAATAGAAAATGACTGGCAGGTTCCAGATAGAAGCCATGTTCACTGCTTCGTGGAAAACACCTTCGTTGGTCGCACCATCTCCAAAGAAGCAGACAACGATTTTACCGGTATTTTGCATTTGCTGACTAAGAGCTGCACCAACAGCGATTCCCATCCCACCACCTACGATACCATTGGCACCAAGGTTACCAGCATCAAGGTCGGCGATATGCATAGATCCACCTTTTCCTTTACAGGTTCCAGTGTATTTACCAAGGATTTCAGCCATCATCCCGTTGAGGTCAATTCCTTTGGCAATAGCTTGTCCGTGACCACGGTGGTTTGAGGTAATTAGATCATCCGGATTGAGAGCCAACATAGCACCCACGTTAGCTGCCTCTTCTCCAACAGAAAAGTGCGTCATTCCTGGCACTTTCCCTTTCTTTACTAATTGCGCAATTTTTAAGTCCATACGACGGATTTCTTCCATCTTACGGAACATTTCTAGCAAAAGATTTTTATCTAAAGTTGACATCTTCTTGCCTTTCTAACTTTCTTCTTACCTTACTATTTTACCGTTTTTAGAAAATACTGTCAAAGTTTTTCTCAAGGAAATTTCACAAAATAAAAAAGAAAACCCTATAGGAATAAGGGATTTCCTTATCAAGAATATTTTTTCACAAACTTTTTAGCGTTTGGATTTTGCTAAAGATTCAAATCTTTTCATAATCACAGTTAAACGCCAACGGTAGAGCGCCCCACTCACGATTAGACTAATAATCAAACCGATCCAGTAAGAATAAGCTCCAAAATCTGTTAGGGAATCAAATGCCATAGCTACTGGGATTGCTACGCCCCAATAACCAACCAAACCAAGGTAAAAAGGAATAATCGTATCCTTATAACCTCGTAAAATTCCCTGAAGCGGTGCCGCAAAGGTATCTGCTAACTGGAAGAAAAGACTATAAGTCAAAAAACGCGCTGTCAAATCGATAAATTCTGGGTCGTTACCATAAAGACTGGCCACATTTCCCCTAAAAATGTAAAGGAAGGATAAGGTGAAAGCCGCAAAAATGAGGGCTGTCCATCTTCCTAGACCAATATAGGTTTTCGCATCATCAAATCGCTTGGCTCCCACTTCATAGGAAACAACAATAGCCATAGCAGATGAGATACTCATAGGAAAGGCGTACATTAGAGTTGAAAAATTCATAGCTGACTGGTGACTAGCGATAATCAAGTATGAGAACTTAGCCATAATCAATCCAACCACGGAAAAGATAGCCACTTCCGCAAAGATGGTTCCCCCAATAGGAAGACCTAGACGAACTCCTTCCTTGATTTTATCCATATTAAGCGGAATTCGTTTCTCAAGATGTAGAGCCTTGAGCTTCTCCTGTTTAAATAAAACCAGAACAGAAATCCCCAGCAAGACCCAGTAAGCCAAGGAAGTACCTAAACCAGCACCAGCACCTCCCAGTTCTGGAACACCAAATGCCCCGTAAATCAAGATATAGTTAAATCCACTATTGAGAGGAAGTAACAAAAGCATAAGATACATAGACAGTTTGGTCAAGCCCAGCGAATCCAGCAAGGAGCGAATAACACTAAAGAGCAACAAGGGGATAATCCCGATAGATAAAAGCCAAAGATAGCGAACCGCTACTGCCGCCACTGGTGCTTCTAACCCAATATGATTCAAGATTGGTGGTGCCAAGAAAAGTACCATCCCCAGTAAGGCCACAGATAGCACCAAGGCCAGATAGATGAACTGGTAAAAATCAGACGTCACTTCTTCCTTTTTGCCTCGACCAAGATGGTGACCAATGATAGGCACTAAGGCTGATACAATCCCTGTCAGGAATGTAAAGAAAGGATTCCAGATACTGGTTGCCATAGATACACCAGCCAAGTCCATGGTATTGTATTGACCAGTCATTGTCGTATCAACAAAGGAGGCAGAATAATTTGCAAATTGATAAATCAGGATAGGGAAAAATATCTTTAAAAATAAGATAAATTTGTCTTTAAAATGATGGGTCTGGTACATATTACCTCTCTATTCTTTTTGTTTACAGAGCAGACTCCCACCTAGTTTTGATAGACGATTTGTCCCTTACAGATGGTATATTTAACCTGCCCTTTTAAGGTTTCACCGATAAATGGTGAATTAGTTGCTTTCGAAGCAAAATGGGAGTCCACAAGGCGGTCAGCCTTAGCATCAAAAATAGTGATATCCGCCGGACCGTTCTCAGCCAAGTAACCCGCTTCAAAGTTATAAAGTTTGGCTGGGTTATATGTCATCTTTTCAAGCAATTCCATCAAGCTCAACTCCTCAGCTTCCACCAAGTAAGTCAAACCGAGAGAAAGAGAGGTTTCTAAGCCAGTCATGCCAGATGGCGCCTTGGTAATATCCTTGACATTTTTTTCATCCGCATGGTGAGGTGCGTGGTCAGTCGCGATAACTGTGATGACCCCTGACTTGAGACCTTCGATAACCGCACGACGGTCTGATTCCAAACGAAGCGGCGGATTCATCTTAGCATTGCTACCTTGTGTCAAAAGGAGCGCTTCGGTCTTAGAAAAATGCTGTGGCGCTACTTCTGCTGTAACTTGCGCACCCAATTTCTGAGCAAACTCCACTACTTTAACACTTTCCTCCTTAGACAAATGCTGGATATGAACATGGGCCTTAGTTGCATAGGCAATCATGACATCACGCGCCATCATAGCATATTCAGCCACGCCTGTCGCACCGCAGATATGGAAATGTTCTTTAGCAATATTTTCATTAAATCCAAGAATCCCATTCAAACCTGGATCTTCCTCATGAAGACTAATAAAGGTATTGAGTTTTTTAGCTTCCTCCATGGCTTCCTTGACAACTTTACTACTTTCAAGTGGGATACCGTCGTCTGAGAAACCAACCGCACCAGCTTCTAAAAGTGCCTTAAAGTCAGTCAAATCTTGCCCATTAAAATTCTTGGTAATGGTCGCAACCGTCTTAACATTAATCTTCTCTTTGGCAGCTGAATGGAGAACTTCTTGCAAAGTCTCTACATCTGAGATGGTTGGACTAGTATTAGCCATCATGACAACAGTCGTAAAGCCACCTGCAGCGGCTGCTAGGGCACCAGTATGGATATCCTCCTTGTGGGTTTGACCAGGTTCACGGAAATGCACATGAATATCAACCAGTCCAGGCGCAACTACAAGACCAGTAGCATCAATTATTTCTGCTCCTTCTTCCTTGACCTCAGGCGCAATTTTTATAATTTTCCCATCTTGAACTAAGACATCACACACTTGATCCAAACCAGACTTGGGATCCATTACACGACCATTTTTGATTAGTAGCATCTGCTTTCTCCTTTATTCATAGAAATCAACTTGGGTATCCAACAATTTATCCCCATCATAAACAAACTTGGCTGAAAAGAAGGGTTTATCCTCTAAAAGCCACCCAACAAAGGTATGGTCACCTTCCCAAGTCGGCTTACTCAAAACCTCGTCATAGGGAACCCATTCTAGCGTTCCCTCATTACAGTCAATCAAGTCGCCCTCAAACTCCGTCACCTTAAAAACATAGGTGTACCAGTCTAAATCTGGTGTAAATTCAGGAAAAGTGATGACACCTTTTAGAACAGGCTTAGCTTTGAGCCCTGTTTCTTCAAGGATTTCACGTGCTGCACATTCCTGTGGAGTCTCACCACGCTCCAGCTTACCACCCACACCAATCCATTTCCCTTCATGGACATCATTAGGCTTTTTATTACGATGAAGCATGAGCAGTTCTTTCCCGTTATCAATGTAGCAAATCGTCGCTAACTGAGGCATATTTTCTCCTTATCTAAGCCAATCGATTGGCTCTTGTCCTGTCTCTTTTAAGAATGCATTGGCTTTGGAAAAAGGCTTGGAACCCCAAAATCCTCTATAAACTGACAAAGGACTGGGATGGGCTGATTCGATAATCAAGTGATGAGGATTTGTAACCAAAATCTTCTTCTTGCGTGCATAAGCTCCCCAGAGTACAAAAACGACTGGTTTATCTAGATGATTGACCACCTGAATTACAGCATCAGTAAAGGGCTCCCATATCTGACCAGCATGACCATTGGCCCGTCCAGCAGGAACCGTCAAACAAGCATTAAGAAGCAAGACTCCTTGTTCAGCCCAAGCTGTCAAATCATGGGACTTCTTAACCCCGATATCATCTGACAATTCTTTCAAGATATTTTGCAAGGATGGCGGAGCTGGAATAGAGTCAGGTACAGAAAAACTCAAGCCCTGAGCTTGACCTGGCCCGTGATAGGGATCTTGTCCTAGAATCACCACCTTAACCTCTTCAAGCGGTGTTGTCAAGAGAGCCTGAAAGACCTTTTCCTGGGGTGGATAAATAGTTCCCTGAGCATAGACCTGCTCCATAAACTGATTGATTTTCCCGAAATAACCCTCAGGTAATTGCTCCTTTATCAAAGCATGCCAAGACGAATGTTCCATAGCCGACTCCTTCTTTTTTACTGCCTCTATTATAGCAAAAAGTGGCTATCTAAACCACTTTTTACAGTTTATCTAAGCAATCCAGCAAGTCTTGGAAGGAATAGACTTCGTAAGTAGGCTGGGCTTGTGTATGATTTTCTAGGTGATGAGGATTGTACCAGATAGTGTCAATTCCAGCATTGTTGCCACCTTGAATGTCGGCGGTTAGGGAATCTCCAATCATCAGCGTCTTTTCTTTGCTAAAACCTGCAATCTGTTGACCGATTTTTTCATAAAAGAGAGCATCAGGCTTTTGTGTTTGCAACTGTTCTGAGATAAAGACTTGATTGAAATACGGTGCTAGACCCGATTGAGTCATATGATGGACATGTAAAAGAAATTTAACAGATAGGAGTGATATGTATATCGATTTAGAAACTGAAATGTATCTACAAAAATTAGAAAGCAAAATACGCCAGCAAACATATTGGGGTGTTGTGCCAGAAATGCCAATTGAATGGCAACCAGACCAATTAGGATTTTATCTTAACGACCCGATATCTTTGCCCACATTTTTAACGAAACTACGAGTGTTCGAAAAAGGTTTTGCCTTCGATTATGTTGAAACTAATGTTTTTAAACGCAAAATAACAGTTTTTGCCATTAACGAAAGCAAAGAAAAGTTTATTGCGAAAATCAAAAAGTTGCTCACTTGCCAAAGTAGAGGTGAGATGTGCGAAACCTTGCTATACATTTTGGCAACACCAGTGACCTATATCGATGAGACGGTTTGTTAGCTGAAATTTATAACAAAATTGCCCCAGTTTTGCGACTGGGGTGTTTGTTTCGAATTGAAAATATAAAGAAAATTTTTTAATACAGTGTAAAAATGTCAGAAAAATTAAAAACAGTTATAAATAATACACTGCTATTGACAAAGTGTAAGGATATCGTTATATTAGTAACACCGAAGATTTCTTGTTTTGTCTAACCAACACATTTTTAATGAAAGTGAGGATGGAACAGAAAAAAATATAAAATCAATGTTGACTGCAGCAGGTACTGGTGGTATTGGTAGCGTAGTTTCTGTTCATATATTAAAAATACCGTTCGAAAATCTTACTGTGATAAGTGTAGTGATAGTCGTTATTCCACTAATCATTTGTTGCTTTGCATTCTTGGTTATCAATTCTAACAGAAGAACCAGAAATTCAAAAGAGCTGATGGCCACTTGGCTTAGAAAGGGTAATAACTATACTAAACCTAGGAATAAAGCTTCACCAAATAAAAGAAAAAATCACCACTAATAGTGGTGAAGCTAATGCAAATCAGTCTTATCGTTCTCTTGTTGGTTAACTATAAGGCTGATAACTAAAAATAAGAAATCTTCTCCCCAACGGTAGTACGATTATCGTTGGGATTTTCTTTATCTCAAAAGCATATATTTTATAGCTATCTGAGATAACTTAATCTATTATACAGACTTAAAATTATTGTGTCAACAGTTTTGTTGAAAAAAGCATTAAAATAACTAAAATTAAACTTGGCTTTGTAGTTCAATGTTTAAAACTTCGACCTTTTCTTCCTGTAATTTGCAATTCTAAACGGCAAATTCTTCCAAATCTTCCGTTTTGCAACAAGTAGTATAATATTCTTCGGCACACTCAGAATTAAGAAAACGGCAAGTATAAACCCAAGAATCTTCGTCCGTGATGGAGATTTTCAAGGGCTTAAAAACACACCCTCCACCGTGTAGTCGTGTAATTCTTCAAAAGTCGTGAGGTTAACAGTTTCGACTTTAGGAAGTTTTGGTTCAGTTTCAAAATGTTGGCTAGTGGTTGTATCTTTCCATATAAATCTCCTTTGCTTTATTGGTGTGTCCATGATAACTCTCTATAGGGGAAGAGTCAAGCACTTTTTCACGAAAAACCCAACGACTTGAAATCGCTGGGGTTAAGGGGCTAGAGTTGGTTAGTTGTTGGACTACTAGGTAAGGTGTGGACATTATTTTGCAAAGTATCTTCAAATTGTTTTCTGTGGTATAATTGAAGATAGTAATAAATTGGAGTTTACAAATTGAAAAAATATAATATCATAGATTTATTTTCAGGAGCAGGTGGCCTATCTTATGGATTCGAGATGGCTGGTTTTAATGTTCTATTGGGGATTGATAACGACGAAAAAGCTTTAGAGACATTCCAAAAAAATCATAAGAATTCAAAAATATTATGTGGAGATATTACGAATATATCCTATGAAGAAGATATAAAGCCGATAATTGGAGAACAAAAGGTTGACCTAATTGTTGGTGGTCCGCCTTGTCAGGGAATGTCGCTTTCTGGACCGAGAAAATTTGATGACCCACGGAATAAACTTTACCTATCTTACATTCGATTGGTTCAAGAAATGCAGCCGACTGCCTTTGTTATAGAAAATGTTATCGGTATTGTTAGCCTGTTTAAAGGTCAAATTAAAGATACTATTATCGAAGAATTTTCGAAAATGGGCTATAAGGTTCAGTTTAAAGTTTTGTTAGCTTCTGATTATGGAGTTCCGCAAAATAGGAAGCGTGTCATTTTTGTAGGGACAAGGAATGATGGCTTTGAGTATCCTGAATCCTTGGATAAAACTATCACGACTGAGATGGCACTTTCTGATTTACCAACATTAGAAAATGAGCTTGGTGATTTAGAAATGTCTTATATTTCAGAACCTCAAAATGACTATCAAAAACTAATGCGAAATCGTTCATCTGTTGTTTTGAATCATATCGCAGCTAAGCATTCTGAAAAAGTAACGAGCACGATAGCCCTCGTTCCTGACGGTGGAAATTATAAAAATCTACCAGAGGAATTACGAGAAACAAGAAAATTTAATGTCGCTTGGACACGATTTGCTAGTTGGAAGCCAGCTCCTACGATTGATACGGGGCATAGACATCATTTCCACTATAAGTATAATCGTGTGCCAACAGTGAGGGAATCTGCTCGTCTACAATCTTTTCCAGATGATTTTATCTTTTACGGAAGTAAAACACAGCAATTTAGACAAGTTGGTAATGCTGTTCCTCCTTTAATGGCTCAGCAAATTGCAAACAATTTATTGAAATATTTAAAAAATAACGAAGAGTAATTATGTATCAAGTTCCAGAGAAATATTATTTTAGACTACATCACCCAAGACCTCGTTTTAAAAATGATGTCGAAAATGTACTTGTTTATATGGCAACGAATATTTCTTATTTGGGAATATTGCCTAAAAATGAATTTAGTCAGCAACTAAATGACATTATCAAACAATATGCAGGAAATGCAGATAAAACAGAGAAAACAATCAATAACTGGCGAACAGAGATTTCTTCTTTGTTTGGGATGATGATTGAGAAAGATGGCTTTGTCTATTCAGGAAACAGGGCTAAGGAATTGACTGAGGACCAAGACCTTATTCGCTTTTTTAAAACCTTTTTGTATAATTTTGAATATCCTGGTGGGCATCTAAAAGATAACGAGATTGTTAAACTTTGCCAAATCGGAGTTCAATTTAAGCCAGCTCAGTATCTACTGGAACTATTTACAGAAGCCTCACAAGCTGAAGAAAAAACTATTTACCTCACCGATGAAGAAGTCGCCCATTGTATCTTTAATGATTTGAGATGCACTCGTGATAGAGAGCCTGTTTTGAAAATATGGAATCGTATCAAAGAGAATAGAGCGTCTAAAGTAGCTTACGATACTAAAGGAGATGTTATTCGATATGCCAAAGATATTTTAGATTACATGGTTATAGCGAGTTTACTAACTGTTCAAGGTGGTAGGTATAAAATAAATTCTATGGAAGAGCAAGCAATAAATGACTTTTTGCAATCAGATGCTACCTTTGATGGCTATGCTCAATTTATTGGAAATGCTTCTACAACAATTGAAGATGTTCGAAATTTTAGAAGTGCTTGGTTCGAATATGTCAATCGTGATTTAGGAGATATTGATTTTAGGACAAACTTTAATATCTACCTTCCAAGTGATATTGATTTTACTGAAGAGAAAACAGATATTATCGGACATCTAACTGAACACATCGAATACAGCGAGAAAATCTCTACCGCTGTTGTAGGGAGTTCGGGAGAAGCTATTGTTATCAATCATGAAAAACAAAAATTACGAGAACATGGGCAAGAGCAGTTGCTCCATCTGGTGAATTTTATTCCAACACAGTTTGGCGTTGGCTACGATGTTCAATCTTTTGAGTGTGATGATTCTGAGCTGAGAAAGTATATTGAAGTCAAAACAACTGTCAGCAATGCTTCTATTACTTTTAATTCGTTTCATATCACACCAAACGAATGGCGAACTGCTAAATCTGTGCGTGATAGATACTATATTTATCGTTTGCAGATTTCTAAACATAGCAAAAAATTGTTTATTATCAAGAATTTGTATGAGTTAGTCAAAAATGAGAAGATGCTTCTGATTGAGAGAAAAGATGGATATGATGTCCGTTTTTCATCGTCAGTTGGCTTTGAGGAGAATTTAATTTGAAGAAACTAAAAATTGCCTCTCTTTTTAGTGGAGGGGGTGGAACGGATATTGGTTTTGCTGGTGGATTTGATTTTTTAGGTAAACATTATGCTGACAATCAAATTGAGATTGTCTATGCAAATGATATTGAAGACAGTGCCAATAAAATGTTTGAAAAGAATTTTGGTGTTACTCCAGACAATCGAAATATCCGAGAAATAAAATCAGATGAAATCCCATATTTCGATATTTTAACGGGAGGTTTTCCTTGTCAATCATTTTCTGTTAGTGCTCAAAATCCGAAACGCTTAGGAATAAAAGACGAAAAAGGGACACTGTTTTTTGAGATGGTGCGAGTGTTAAAGGCTCATCAACCAAAAGCATTTTTTGCCGAAAATGTTAAGGGAATTTTGTCTGCAAACAATAAAGAAGCTTTTCCTCTAATTATTGAAGAGTTCGAAAAAGCTGGCTATAATGTTTCTTATAAACTTTGTGTAGCCACCAAATACGGCGTTCCGCAAAAGAGAGAGCGTGTGTTTATTGTTGGCATTCGAAAGGATTTAAATTTTACTTTTGAATTTCCTGAAGAGCCTATTCAGAATGTAGAAGATTATACACCACTAAAAGCAATTCTTCAGCAAGATATTGATGAAAAGTATTATTTTAGTGAGAGGGCTGTGCAAGGAATGTTAAATAGTAAATCTGGCAAAAAAATGAATAAAGGACGAGCACAAGACATTGAACAGCCGAGCAATACGGTTAGTTCCCACTTGGCGAAAGTGTCCTTAAATAGTACTGATCCTGTTTTATTAGAAAATGGACGTTACCGTCGCTATACTCCAAGAGAGGTTGCACGTATTCAGTCGTTTCCAGAAAACTATGAATTGCTTGGTTCGGAAGGTGCTCAATATAGAATGCTGGGGAATGCTATTCCACCAGTAATGATGTGGTATATTGCTGAAAAGTTAGTATCAGATTTACGTAATAGTGATGTAATTGCTAAGCAACAGAAACTCGAAGAAAGTTTTGGTCAACTGGATTTGTTTGAAGCGAGTTGATGTTTTAAGTGTAGGGAACTTGATATGGAATTGAATTTTCAAGATAAGAGTTTTATAAAAGTATTTTTTAATAGTGACGGTTATGTACTAAATTTTTCTAATTCCACTTTTGCTAAGTTTACTTTTAATTCAGTAGGAGTAAATATTCAAGAAAAATATGGGGGTTCAAAGGGGAAAGCTTTACAGGCTTTTATAGATAACGAACCAGATGAACTCGTCCTTAAATTAGCTTTAGATTTACTTAGATATTATGAAGACCTTCCTGACTCATATCACGAGAAAACTGAAGAGAGGAAGTCTCAGGCATTGAAATTGAAAGAGAGACTTTCGAAATATGAAGTCTCACAAATAGCCTACTTAAATAATGCTGCTAAATCTTTATCTGACTATTTTGATAGCGACTATATAGATAAGCAAATGGGGATTATGAATGAAATGATTTCTCGCTCTCCAGCGGACGCTATTGGAAAAGCTAAGGAATTGTTGGAATCGTGTTTTAAACATATTTTAGACCACGAAAAAATTGAGTATTCTAATTCTAATGATATTGCAACTTTGCAAAAGAAAGTCTTTAAATTTTTAAACTTGGATTCTAATGAAAATATTTCAGCAAAAAATAATCAAGATGTAAAGCTGGTTCTAAGTGGTTTGAATCAAATTATCAAGGGGATTAACAATCTTCGAAATGATAAAGGGGATGGTCATGGTAAGGGAGCTAACTTTATAGAATTGCCACCAAGGTATGCTTCAGTTGTTGTTGGTTCTGCATTAACGGTAGTGTCATTTGTTTGGGAAACATATCAAGATAAGAAAAAATAGTAAAGGAGAGAGGTTAAATGTCTAAAAATACTAATGCTCAGATTTCTAATTTTATGGATGAACATTTAAGATTTGAAATTAGAAATAATGGCTATAATTTAGACTATAATAGAGATGAACTAACTTTTTCGGAGCTTGAGAATATAATTAAGTCTAACTATAAGTATTGGGAAGAGAAAAGTAGTTCCTATGAAATGGCTAATCCTATTTTAAATAATTGGAAATATTGGCAAGAGAGATTGCGAAATCTCAAAGATTATTTAGAAAATCTCTCTGAATTTAATATTAATGAAGTTTATAATTTTTTGTATAGTCATTTTTCAACTTCATATACTACTATTACTTCAAGTAGTATTAGGCTTATCTATGTAGACATTAATAGTCCAATCAATAAAGATAATAATATTGTAATGCTTCGATTATTTGTTGATTTTTACTTAAAAAGTTGGGCTAAAGATTATTTATTAGAAGCAATTCAAAATTATATTACTATCGAAAATAATAAAAACTACATCGGTCAATATTTGAATTCTACTGATTCTTATAGATTGATTCCAGCGTTGTTTATATTAAACAGAGAGCTACCTAAAGCTAAAGCTCCATTTAAAAATTTTCAAAGGGAAGTTATTGATCCTGTTTCTGAAACTGTAAAGGAAATTGCTTCTGACGCTCAAGAAAACTTCAAACAAACTACTGCTTTAATTGAAGAAAAAAATGAAGCTATCCGAGAGTTGTTTAATTCACATTATCAAGAGATTAGTGACTTTAAAGAGGATTTTGAAAACTGGCAAGATGATAAAGAAAATGCGATTAAGATTTTAGAAGATACTTATAAAAATAAATTACAGCTTGAAGCTCCTGAGACATTATGGAAAGAAAGGTCAAAAAATTATAAAGTTAACAATAGGTATTGGATGGGTGGTCTTGCAGTATTTATTGTTGCTTTGATATTTTCAGCAGGAAGTTTATTGGTTAGTATTCATGAATATTTGAAAGGAACCCTAAAAGATATTCCATTTATCTCTCAATCTTTTGTATATGTTGCATTAATTTCATTTTTGATATATTTAGTTCGAGTTATGATAAAGATTATCATTTCAAATCAGCATATGGCAATGGAATATGAACAAAAGGAAGCCTTAACAAGATTTTATCAAGCTTTAGTCTATGATGGCAAAGAAGTAGAAAAAGAGGAAAGATTAATAATTTTTAATGCTTTATTTAGTAAAACTGATACTGGATTAGTTAAAACGGACAGTTCTAATGATTCGGAAGCATTACTTGCTATACTTTCTAAAATATCTAAGTAGTAAAAAAGAAATAATATCTTATTATTGAATAGTCCAATAACCAACACCACTCTAGCCCCTTTAAACCCCAGCAATTCTAAGTTGCTGGGGTTTAAAGGGGCTAGAGTTAGTTGTTGGACTGCTGGGTGAGGTGTGGACATTATACCATATGAAATAATGAACAGCTGTATATTTTTCAATTATCCAATGCCACAACTAAATTGATACTCTCCTACTGGGATTTATTTTAGATCACTATTAGGGAGATGAATTTTTGATGGGAGGGATATACTGACTGACTGATTGTGTAATACAATCAAGGTGTTGCAACTTCAGTATCATGTGCAACAAGTCCCTTAAGTCCATCCATCAAAAGTATAATTTCAGGATCCAGTTATATTTCAGAATCATATCTTGTATCTAAACCATAATGTATGGTGATTAATAACTTCACTATTTGACAATTTGTAATAATGCAAACGATTACAAAATTTATTCTAAACTTTTACTGTACAAAAAAGCCACATTGTGTGGCTTTAAATGGAGCGAAAGGGATTCGAACCCTTTGGGCTATTTGTGTTTTATAATTAATTTTAGGGATTTATTTCAAAGGTTACTCACTCCAATAAGCCCGTTTACCACCAGATTTGAAATAGAACTCTTCATTGTATTACCTCTTTCCATTGTAGCGACCGCTATAACAGTTTGAATTAAATTACATAGAAGTGAAATGTCCAAATTAATCCCAAACAAATTAAATACTACCACACACCTCAACAATCCGTTTTTGTAGATTGCTCAAGTCTATGTTCGATGATTATATTATAGCATAAAATAATATAAAAGAGAATAGTAGAATTTTAACACTAATTCGTTTTTGTAGTAAATTTAGTTATATTTTTAAGGTTTATGTAGAAATCGACCTTGCTCATTCTTCTAGTATCGTTAATTTCTGACCATATATAGTTTAAGGAGTTAAATCGAGAATCTTAAGTTAATCTTTAATCAATTCTACACTAGATAGTAAAATTTGTAGAGCTACACCCATTTTTTCTCTGTCCTCACATCAAAATTAATCCACTCAACACCTTTATAGTATCTAGCTTCATGAAGGGTAAATACTCCTGATTGTCTTGATATACTTTGTGATTTCAAATCATAATCACTTTTTACAGCAAAGAGAATTGTATCAAAAGAAGTGTTATTCATATCCAGTACTCAAATAGTGTATTATCAGCATTATCTACACAGAAGGTCTCCCTTATCGTGAGGTTCCCATCTTTATAATAAATTGCTGAATTCTAATTTAATCTTGTAGGATTTAAAATATAGACAACTTGACGTGCTACTGACAAAGTAGGAACCTAGACTTGTCCCTCCCGTCCACTGATAGATACCTTTGGCAAAGAGTTCGTCATTGCTAAAAACTTCTATCAACTCTAAAACTTCTTTATGTGATTGTTCCAAGAGTATAGTCGCTTCTTCTAAGGACGTTTTCTGGTGCTTCTTCCAAAAAGCGTCATTCATTTGTCCATAAGTTTTCCAATTATAAGATTCAGGGAGAAAAGTTCTTTCGTGACCTTTTTGATTAGAATGTACCCAAGTCAACAGTAACTGATGCCATTCATAAAGATGGATCAAGACATCCCGTAGATTTTTATCCCTTTTCCAGTGAGCTTCTTTTTTCTTTGGGTCTCTTGAAAAATCAAATGGAGTCTGTAGCTCATCTTCACTTAGTTGGGAGATGAAACGATTGAGCTTTTCATAGTTTTCCTTAGAGGCCAGCACTAGCTCCTCTTTTGTTTTCGGTCTAGGCACAGAGTTCTCCCTTCATATTGTTAGTTATTATTAGAAATTTTTTATCCTTTAAATCTCTATAACTTATCCTTTAATTTCTCAACAAAGAGATAGGCTGCTGGACAGGTCAAAGTATTCTTAATCGTCAAATGGTTGATTTGATGGATCTTTTTGCGATCTGTATGGGGGAACTCTCGACAGGCCTTTGGACGAACTTCATAGATGGAACAGAGATTATCTCCTCCTAGAAAGGGACAGGGCATGGATTTAAAAACCTTATCACCATCTTCATCTACCTGCAAAAACTCTGCTTCAAAAGCAGGTAATTTCATCTTAAAATACTTGGCGATTCGTGTAATATCCGCTTCTTTAAAGTCAGGCCCCAATGTCTTACAACAGTTAGCACAGGCAGTGCAATCAATCTCCTCAAAGACTTCTTGGTGAATCTGCTGGGCTATTTTATCCAAGTTCTTAGGTGGTTTTTTCTTTAAATTAGCTAACACTTTGCGATGCTCCTTTTGTTTTTGAAGAGCTAGCTGGTGGTAGTATTCAATATCAATTTCTTTAGACATGGTTTCTCTCTTATTCTAATTACTTTCCCCTATTATACCATGCCTCTGAACCATTGAAAAGTGGAGTTTATTAGACTATACTTTCCCAAAATGCGTCAAAAAACCTTGCAACTAGGTTACAAGGTTAATGACATTAATCGAAATTAACGTATTCTTTTTGAAGTTCAAGAACTTCTTCCATTGTTGAACACTCTGTAAGGGCACGGTTAGCGTACTCTTCCATCTTAGCAGTGTCCAATTTCTTCATCAAGCTACGTGTACGAAGGACTGATGTTGCTGACATAGAGAATTCATCCAAGCCCATTCCGACAAGAAGTGGAACAGCTTTTTGGTCACCAGCCATCTCACCACACATACCAGCCCATTTACCTTCAGCGTGAGCTGCCTTGATAACGTTGTTGATCAAGCGAAGGATTGATGGGTTATATGGTTGGTAAAGGTATGAAACTTGCTCGTTCATACGGTCTGCTGCCATTGAGTATTGGATCAAGTCGTTTGTACCAATTGACATGAAGTCTACTTCTTTTGCAAATTGGTCTGCAAGCATCGCTGCTGCAGGGATTTCAATCATGATACCAACTTGGATGTCATCCGCAACTGCAACTCCTTCAGAAAGAAGGTTTGCTTTTTCTTCTTCATAAACTGCTTTAGCTGCACGGAATTCTTTCAAAAGGGCAACCATTGGGAACATGATACGCAATTGACCATGAACAGAAGCACGAAGAAGGGCACGGATTTGTGTACGGAACATTGCATCTCCAGTTTCAGAAATAGAGATACGAAGGGCACGGAATCCAAGGAATGGGTTCATTTCATGTGGCATATCGAAGTAAGGAAGCTCCTTATCTCCACCGATATCCATTGTACGAACAACCACTGGTTTACCATTCATTCCCTCAAGAACAGCCTTGTATGCTTCATACTGCTCGTCTTCTGTTGGGAAGTCTTGAGAATCCATGTATAAGAACTCTGTACGGTAAAGTCCAACAGCTTCTGCACCGTTGTTGTTAACACCTTCAACGTCTTTTGGAGTACCGATGTTAGCAGCCAACTCGAAGTGTTTACCGTCAGCAGTCACTGTTTGAGCATCTTTCAAAAGTGCCCATTCAGCTTTTTGTTTAGCATAAGCTTCACCAGCTGCTTTAAATTCTGCCGCTTGTTCATCTGTTGGGTTGATAATCACTTCACCAGTGATTCCGTTAACAGCAAGGATATCACCGTCTTTCACCACTTCAGTGATGTTATTTGTTCCCAATACAGCTGCAATTTCAAGTGTACGTGCCATGATAGCTGAGTGGCTTGTACGTCCACCGATGTTTGTCACAAAAGCTTTTACAAAGTTTTTGTCCAATTGAGCTGTATCAGATGGTGTCAAGTCATGTGCAATCACGATTACTTCTTCATTGATAGAAGCTGGGTTTGGCAATTTCTTACCAAGAAGATTTGCCAATACACGTTTTGTCACGTCGCGGATATCCGCTGCACGTTCTTGCATGTATGGGTTGTCTTCCATACCTTCAAAGATAGTGATGAACATGTCAGTCACTTCTTTAAGACCTGCTTCTGCGTTGACTTTTTTAGCACGGATTGTTTCTTTAATCTGACCAATCAATTCTGGGTCAGAAAGAACCATCAAATGAGCGTCAAAAACTTGAGCCGCTTCTTCACCAAGCGTACCTACAGCTTTCTCACGGATAAGAGAAAGCTCGTTTTGAGAAGCTTCAAGAGCTACATCCAAACGAGCCTCTTCTGCGTTTGTATCTTCGACTGAAACAGTCTCGAATGACAAATCCGGTTGAACGAGTAGATATGCTTTTGCAACTGCAACACCGTCAGATGCTGCGATTCCTTTAAGCATTTCTGTCATTTTCCTTATGCCAATCCTTCTTTTTCCATTGTTTCTGAGATTGCAGCGATAGCATCATCTGCATCTGCACCTTCAGCTGAGATAGTTACGTCAGCACCTTGGCCAACACCAAGACTCATAACACCCATGATTGATTTAAGGTTAACTGATTTACCTTTGTACTCAAGAGTGATATCTGAAGCAAATTTGCTAGCAGTTTGTACCAACAATGTTGCTGGACGTGCGTGAATACCTGTTTCTGCCACTACGTGGAAATCTTTAGAAGCCATAGTTTGACTCTCCTTTTGTTCTTTCTTTTTTGAGTTATATGTGATAACCCTTACAATTTGGTATTATATCATCTTCTAGGATTTTTTTCAAGCATTTTATGGGATTTATTCGATTTCCTTTCAGATAACTTGCTGAAAATCTTCTATCTTATGTAACAAAACACAGGATATAGTTTTTCAAAAAACAAATTATAGGATAATTATCACTATTTTACAAAACAAACACTACATATTGTGTTTTGTTAGGTTATGTAGAAAAAAAGACCACTATATTTAGTTTTAAATCATTGACAAAAATTTATTTTCTGATATACTAGGATAGAATTAAATTTTAAAGAGGAGTTACACAATGGTAACCGTTTATTCTAAAAACAACTGTGTCCAATGTAAAATGACCAAACGTTTCTTGGACAGTAATAATGTCGCTTATCGTGAAATCAATCTTGATGAGCAACCTGAGTACATCGATCAAGTTAAAGAGCTCGGTTTCAGCGCAGCTCCTGTTATCCAAACACCAACTGAAGTCTTTTCAGGTTTCCAACCAGGAAAACTAAAACAATTAGCATAATCTTAGTACATCATCCAGAAGAAACTGCTTCTAGGGCTAACTTAGAAGCCTTTCTTTTGTAATTAGATAAGGGAAATTTTATGGGATTAAAACATCTTGAAGACGTAACTTACTTCCGTCTCAATAACGAAATCAATCGTCCTGTTAATGGACAAATCATGCTTCATAAAGATAAAGAAGCCTTGGATGCCTTCTTTAAAGAAAATGTAGTTCCAAATACTATGTTTTTTGATTCAATCAAAGATAAAATCAACTACCTCATTGAACACAACTACATCGAAACAGCCTTTATCAAGAAATACCGACCAGAGTTTTTGGAAGAATTATCGCAATTTATCAAAGACCAAAACTTCCAATTCAAGTCTTTCATGGCTGCCTATAAATTTTATAATCAATATGCTTTGAAAACAAACGACGGTGAATACTATCTTGAAAATATGGAAGACCGTGTCCTCTTTAACGCCCTTTATTTTGCTGATGGTAATGAAGCTGTTGCAATTGATATTGCCAATGAAATCATCCACCAACGCTACCAACCCGCTACTCCTTCCTTCTTGAATGCTGGTCGTGCTCGTCGTGGGGAGTTGGTATCTTGTTTCTTGATTCAGGTCACAGATGATATGAACTCTATCGGACGTTCTATCAACTCTGCCCTTCAACTTTCACGTATCGGTGGTGGTGTGGGAATTTCCCTCAGCAACCTTCGTGAAGCTGGCGCACCTATCAAAGGTTATGAAGGAGCAGCTTCTGGTGTCGTACCAGTCATGAAACTCTTCGAAGACAGCTTCTCTTACTCTAACCAATTGGGTCAACGTCAAGGTGCTGGGGTGGTTTACCTCAATGTCTTTCACCCTGATATCATCGCCTTCCTTTCAACTAAGAAAGAAAATGCCGATGAAAAAGTTCGTGTCAAAACCCTATCACTTGGTGTTGTAGTACCAGATAAATTCTATGAATTAGCGCGTAAAAATGAAGAAATGTACCTCTTCAGCCCATATTCTGTAGAACTTGAATATGGTGTGCCATTCAACTATATCGACATCACTGAAAAATACGATGAATTGGTCGCAAATCCAAACATCCGTAAGACAAAAATCAAGGCGCGTGATTTGGAAACTGAAATTTCTAAATTACAACAAGAGTCCGGCTACCCTTATGTAGT
The DNA here is from genome assembly GCF_946190375.1 of Streptococcus mitis. Lineage (GTDB taxonomy): Bacteria > Bacillota > Bacilli > Lactobacillales > Streptococcaceae > Streptococcus > Streptococcus mitis_CJ. The sequence continues at coordinate 92,481 of NZ_CAMIAF010000001.1, forward strand.
CAACATCGACACGGCTAACCGTGCAAACCCAGTTGATGGTAAGATTATCATGAGTAACTTGTGTTCTGAGATTCTTCAAGTCCAAGAACCAAGCTTGATCAACGATGCTCAAGAATTCCTTCAAATGGGAACAGACGTTTCATGTAACCTTGGTTCAACCAACGTGGTCAACATGATGACCTCACCTGACTTTGGTCGTTCTATCCGTGCTATGGTTCGTGCTTTGACCTTTGTTACTGATAGTTCTCATATCGTAGCTGTGCCTACGATTGATCATGGAAATAGCCAAGCTCACACCTTTGGTCTTGGTGCCATGGGACTTCACAGCTACCTTGCACAACAGCTAATTGAATATGGATCACCTGAGTCTGTTGAGTTTACAAGTATCTACTTTATGCTTATGAACTACTGGACTTTGGTTGAGTCAAACAATATTGCGCGTGAACGTGGTATCACCTTCCATAACTTTGAAAAATCAGACTATGCTAACGGAAGCTACTTCGACAAGTATGTAACTGGCGAATTTGTTCCAAAATCAGACCGTGTTAAAGAACTCTTCAAAGACGTCTTTATCCCAAGTGCTGCTGACTGGGCTGAACTTCGCGACAAGGTTCAAGCAGATGGACTTTACCACCAAAACCGTCTAGCTGTTGCCCCAAATGGTTCGATCAGTTACATCAATGACGTTTCTGCTTCTATCCACCCAATTACGCAACGTATCGAAGAGCGTCAAGAAAAGAAAATCGGTAAAATCTACTATCCTGCTGCTGGCTTGTCAACAGAAACCATTCCTTACTACACCTCTGCTTACGACATGGATATGCGTAAGGTGATTGATGTCTATGCAGCTGCAACTGAGCACGTGGACCAAGGACTTTCACTCACCCTCTTCATGCGTAGTGACATTCCAAAAGGACTTTACGAATGGAAGAAAGAAAACAAACAAACGACACGTGACTTGTCAATCCTTCGTAACTATGCCTTTAACAAGGGTATCAAGTCTATCTACTACGTCCGTACCTTTACAGATGACGGTGGAGAAGTCGGTGCCAACCAATGTGAAAGCTGTGTGATTTAATGAATAATATTAGGAGGATATATTTATGAAAAAACAATTAACACCAATTGAATACATATTTTGGCTTTTAATTGAATCAGTAATATTTTTATTCTTATTTAAATTTGTTATAGATTTAGTTATCTACTGGAACCCACAAACTACATTACGTGATACTTTAGTATTTTCAGTTGCTTCTTTAGGTTTTGTATATCTTATTATCAAGATTATCGCTCAAAAATACTCCAATCAAGTATTCTTATCAATGCTTCCTGTTAGTTATTTACTAGGATTTTATGTTATTTATTTTAGTATGTTTCTAGAGCACACGACTACAAGATCTGATTATACAGAACAATTAGCTCTATTTACTTTATTTTTTACCATTACAAAAATAATTGATAAGATTATAGATAACTTTATTAAAAACTCTAAGGAGAATTAGTCCGTGGAAACTTACTACAAAGCCATTAACTGGAATGCCATCGAAGATGTCATCGACAAATCAACTTGGGAAAAACTGACGGAGCAATTCTGGCTTGATACACGTATTCCCTTATCAAATGACTTGGATGACTGGAGAAAGCTATCAAATGTAGAAAAAGACTTGGTAGGAAAAGTCTTTGGTGGTTTAACCCTTCTCGATACTATGCAATCTGAAACTGGGGTTCAAGCCCTTCGTGCAGACATCCGTACACCACATGAGGAAGCTGTTTTCAATAACATCCAATTTATGGAATCTGTTCACGCTAAATCTTACTCATCAATCTTTTCTACCTTGAATACAAAGGCTGAGATTGAAGAAATTTTCGAATGGACCAATACCAATCCTTACCTACAAAAGAAGGCTGAGATTGTCAACGAAATCTACCTAAACGGTAACCCACTTGAAAAGAAAGTAGCCAGCGTTTTCCTTGAAACCTTCCTCTTCTACTCTGGTTTCTTCACTCCCCTCTACTACCTTGGTAATAACAAACTAGCCAACGTTGCGGAAATCATCAAACTGATTATTCGTGATGAATCTGTTCATGGAACTTACATCGGTTACAAATTCCAACTTGGTTTCAATGAATTACCTGAAGAAGAGCAAGAAAAACTCAAAGAATGGATGTACGACCTGCTCTACACTCTCTACGAGAATGAAGAAGGTTACACAGAGAGCCTCTATGACGGTGTTGGTTGGACGGAAGAAGTCAAAACCTTCCTTCGCTACAATGCTAACAAGGCTCTCATGAACTTGGGACAAGATCCACTCTTCCCAGACTCAGCTGATGATGTCAACCCAATCGTTATGAATGGTATTTCAACAGGTACTTCCAACCACGACTTCTTCTCTCAAGTCGGAAATGGTTACCTTCTTGGTGAAGTTGAAGCCATGCAAGATGATGATTACAACTACGGTTTAGACTAATTCAATTATCCCAGAACTAATAACATATATCATGGTTTGTTTAAAACAACCATGATATTTTTGTTTTTGTTTTCTTTTGTTTTTTAAATTGATTGATTGCATACTTTATGATAAAATAGTAATAGAAATAGAGGTGATAACGATGTTAAAGCAGGAAAAACTAGATAATATTCTAGAAACGGTAAATACAAAGGGAACTATTACTGTAAAAGAAATCATGACTCGCTTGGATGTATCAGATATGACTGCTAGACGGTACTTACAAGAGTTGGCAGACAAGGATCTACTTGTTCGGGTTCACGGTGGAGCTGAGAAAATTCGCACAGGTTCTATTTTAAATAATGAACGTTCCAATATTGAAAAACAAAGCTTACAGATTGCAGAAAAACAAGAAATCAGCCGTTTTGCAGGCCATTTAATTGATGAGGGTGAAACTATTTTTATCGGCCCAGGTACGACCTTAGAATCTTTTGCTCGTGAACTTCCAATTGATAATATTCGTGTTGTAACAAACAGTTTACCAGTATTTCTCATCCTAAACGAACGAAAACTAACAGATTTGATTTTAATTGGTGGCAACTATCGCTCTATCACTGGAGCTTTTGTGGGAACACTAACCTTGCAAAACTTAGCCAATCTCCAATTTTCTAAAGCTTTCGTTAGCTGTAATGGTATTAAAGACAATGCGATTGCGACCTTTAGTGAAGAGGAAGGCGAATCTCAACGCATCGCCCTCAACAATTCCAATAAAAAATACTTACTAGCTGACCATAGTAAGTTCAATAAATTTGATTTCTACACCTTCTACAATATCTCTGATATTGATACCATCGTTTCAGACTCTAAACTGAGCAAAGAAACGTACGATCAACTTTCGAAACAAACAAAAATTATTCTTTCTAAACCATAAAACTGAGGATTGAAAAAATATAAAATACGTCATATCAAGAAAATAAGAATCTTGATATGACGCATTTTTTGATGAGGATTTTTACAAAGAGTTTCCTATATTATTTATGATTGTTGAAACGGCATAAAATCTGAATCAAAGGAGATATTATCCCGTTCTTCAGGACTGATAAAGTTTAAAAAGATATTTTTAAATTCTTCCAGCTCATAGTCTGAATGGCAAATCCATTCTTTACCGGTAGAGACATACCATTTCCCAAGATTTTTTAGCTCCTCATTAGTCAAACAAGGTATTTGAGAACATTTATCAAAATTGATAATATAAACTTTTTCATAAATAGATTGGATAAAATCTTTGAACATCTTTTTGCCTCACTAGAATTCTATATCTAATTACTCATTCTACTACTCAATCACTTGAGTTTCCGCTACTTTCTTGTACCAGTGAGCTGATTTCTTCGGATAACGTTCTTGAGTTTCAAAGTCTACATAGAAGAGACCGTAACGTTTTTCATAACCGTTTGACCATGAGAAGACGTCCATCAACGACCAAATGAAGTAACCTTTTACATTAGCTCCATCTGCAATAGCATCAGACAAGACTTCCAAGTGTTGTTTGACATAATCAATACGACCATCATCGTAAACAGTGTTATCGACGAACTCATCTTTATAACCAAGTCCATTTTCAGTAATGTAAATCTTCTTGTAGTTCGGATAATCTTTCTTCACGCGCATGATTTGGTCATACAAACCCTGAGGGTAGATAATCCAATCCCAATCTGTACGTGGTACATAGTCAGGAGCTACACGACGACCTACACCTTTGATTTGGTATTTAGAGCTTCCTTTCTCACCCTTACCATTATGGATAATTTCTGTTTCGCCATCAAAGGCTTCCATCCAGTCACTCATATAGTAATTAATTCCAATGAAGTCATTCAAGTCTTTTGCAGCTTCTAATACTTCGAAATCTTCTTCACGAAGATCTAAGCTACCACCATTAACTGATAAAATATGGTTGACACCTTCCATCGTTTCAGCTGAATAGTGTCCAAGATAAGTTGCATCCAAGATAAATTTATTGTGAATAATGTCTTCCAACTCAGCTGCACGAACATCTGCTGGATTTTTAGGATCCAAAGGATATTTAGTAGGCAGGGCATGAACAACACCAATTTCACCTTTATAACCTTTATCTTTATATAGCTTGACTGCACGCGCATGAGACACCATCATATTGTGGTGCGATTGGAAGACTTTGGCAAGATCATACTGAATACCTGGAGGGAATTTACCAACCAAGTATTGACCATCACCGATTGGTCCAATTTCATTAAAGGTTGTCCAATAGTTTACTTCTGGGAATTCTTCAAAACAGAAAGCCGCGTAGTCTACAAAGTGTTCAATGTTTTCACGGTTTAAGAAGTCTCCATTTGAATGTAGAGCTTCTGGCGTATCAAAGTGATGAAGAGTTACAAAGGGCTCAACATGACGTTTGTGGCACTCCGAAAATAGATTATGATAAAATTCAACACCTTTAGCATTTACTTGGCCGTAACCAGTCGGGAAAATACGTGACCAAGCAATAGAAATTCGAATACCATTGACACCATACTCTTCTGCCAACTTGAGGTCAACTGGATATCGATTGTAAAAATCACTGGCTGGTTCTGCAGTGTACCAGTAGTTATCTTCAAGATATTTATCCCACGCTACTGGTCCTTTACCATCAGTATGTGTAGCACCTTCTGCTTGATAGGCAGCTGTTGCGCCACCGAAAATAAAGTCTTTTGGTAATGTTTTTGTCATTTTTTCACCTATTTCTTGTTTTAAATAAAGTAAAAGTGAGAGGAGAGGAGTCAGTGAGCCATCCTTCTCCATCTCACTTCTTGTACCAAGTCACCGAATTGTGACATGAGGAGATAAAAACAATATCTTTTTACCAACGAATTAACAAGGCGATTAGGAAATTCGCCATAGCGATTTCCGTAACGATAGGAGACTATTTTAGAGTCCCTAGCCTTAATCGAATTGTGACATGAGGAGGTAAAAACGATATCTTTTTACCGACGAATTAACAAGGCGATTAGGAAATTCGCCATAGCGATTTCCGTAACGAGAGGAGACTGTTTCACAGTCCCTATCGTTAATCGAATTGCGCTTGTACAAATGCAAGAGCACCTTTTCCATCACGAGTTAATTTGATGTATTGAGCGCCTTCTGTTTTCGCTAGTTTAATACCGAGTTTATCTGTTTCTGCCTTCATATCTTCAAAGTTTGAAGCAACTTGAGGAGCAAGGATAACTAGATCAAACTCTGGCAATATTTCACGGTGAGCACCATAGCCACCTGCTGCTGCTTTCACAGGAACATTGTATTCTGCAGCTGCCTTATTCAAAGCATTTGCGAGAAGTCCACTTGTGCCTCCACCAGCACAGAGAACAAGGACATTTGTTTCGTCTGTTATTGTATTTTGTGCTGCTTCTACACCCGCTTTCTCAAGAATAGCATCCGCTTTTGCAGTGTTGAAGTTTGCAGCAACTTTTTCTTTCAATTCATCATTAGACTTACCTGAACGTTCTTCTTCAAGAATTTGTTCATCATAGACCTTAAGGAATGGATAGTAAATGACTACGTCAACCACGATTAGAAGAGCAGCAAGAATGAATGATAGAACTTGGAAGTTAGTACCAAGGACAATCCCCAAAGGTCCAGGAGTAACCCATGGAAGGTTGGCAGTAAATGAGTTCATGCCAAGTGTTTCGATAAAGAACTTAAAGATCCATACGTTTGCAATTGGAGCAAAGATAAATGGAATGAAGAAGATTGGGTTCAAAACAAGCGGTGCACCAAACAAGATTGGTTCATTTACACCAAAGAAAGTTGGAACTACTGAAGCACGACCGATGGCACGGTTACGTTTTGATTTTGTTAACCACATGAACATGAATGGAACAACCAGTGTCGCACCAGTACCACCCATGGTAACGATAAACATTTGTGTACCAGAAGTAAGAATCTTGTCAGCGTGCATACCTTGTTGGAGAAGGTTCAAGTTGACTTCGGCATTGGCATAGGTAATAGCTGCGATAGCTGGTTCAACGATAGATGGACCATGGATACCAACAAACCAGAAGAAGGCAAAGGCACCAAAGATAATGGTAATACCTAGGTAACCATCAGCTGCAGAGAATAATGGAGCAAAGAATTTACCGATTGATTCAGCTACGCTTGCACCAACAAAATGACGAGCTAGTAAATCAAGAGCATAAAGAGAAACCACTGATAGAGTGAATGGAATCACATCTTTAAATACTTGTGAGATATTTGGTGGAACTTCGTCAGGCATACGAATAGTGACGTTGTTCTTAACACAAACCTTATAGATTGCTACAGTCACAAAGGCTGCTAGGAAGGCTGAAAGCAAACCTTTTGTTCCTAGGAATCCTGTTGCAAAGCCACCTTCAATTGGATCAGCTGCCAACATCAATAATCCAACAATAGCAGCTAATAGAGTTGACATATAGTTGATTTGGTTGGTTTTTTCCATGCTACGGTTAACAGAGTCTGTTAATGATTTAGCAGTCGTACCAGCTAGCAAAAGTGCGAGAATACCCATAGAATAGCTATAAGGTTTCATCAGAAAGGCTACAACTTCATCAGACCATTTAAAGCCCCATGAGTTTGGTACAAAGGCGATTAAGATAAAGATACTTGAGAAGAGAATAACAGGCATACCTGCAATGAAACCATCACGAATAGCACGAAGATAGATATTACGAGATAGCTTCTCAAAGAAAGGTTTTCCTTTCTCAATAAATGCAATTAGTTTATTCATTATTTAACTCCTCTCTTATAGAGTTCGATTAAGTGGTGCATCAAATCTTTTAACAAGACAGTTGTCATCAAGTGGTCTTGGCCATGCATCATGGTCACACTATAGGCTAAGTCCTCACCAGAAGCTTCCTTAGTCAATAGACTTGTTTGCGCGTGGTGAGCCTCTGCAATGCAAGAACCAGCTTCCTCGACTAAGCTATCTGCTTTCGCAAAATCACCAGCCTCAGCAGCTTTCAAGGCTTCCAATAGTTTTGAACGAGCATCGCCAGCATAGGCTACAATTTCAAAACCTAACAATGTTACTTCTTCTCTATTCATGATAGAATTCTCCTTATATAATTTTAAATAATTTTATGACAATAAACGTTGGATATGTAGAACTAGATAAACTCGTTCACTTTTATACAAATCAAGACCCGTATGTTGCGTAATCACATCATAGATCTTGGAACCAATCTCGAACGCTTTTGGATAGGATTGTTTAATGTGATCTTCCATATCCAGAAGTGATTGGTTATCATCTCTAGATCTGTCTAAATAATCCAAGAAATAATTCAAATGTATCATAAAGCGATCATAGAAATGGTTATTCTTTTTAGTTCGTTGAATTGCATAATCCTTTAGCACTTCTTCAACATTCCTGAGAATTTCTTTCCTCTTATCAATCGACTCCACAAGTTCCACTTCATTTTCACCTTCGGCATTAATGAAATGATAAGCAATCCGAATAATTTCGTCCTCAGGAAAATGATCTGCTAGCTTCTGGCGGTAAATTTCAAATGCTTCATTTGCGATTTGAAAAGCGACAGGATACTTGGCAGAAATATCTGGCAAATTACTATCCTTGTACCTTCCTTGTGTTAGAGCTTGATAAGAACAGTAAATATGATCTGTCAAGGTTACGTAGAGATACTCTTGAATCGGATAGTGATATTTCTTTGAAAGATTATCAATAATCTCATAGGTCACTGTGATAAAATCAAGCGGAACATCTTTGAGAAGAGCCATAAAGTTTTCTCTTGACTCTTCGGTCTTCATCCGAAAGATTTTCTCAACCTGATGTTCAGCAATCAAATCTCCCTTCTTCTTTCCAAATGCAATCCCCTTACCAATCACAATCACTTCTTCTCCTTTATCATTTCTGACAAGCGAGACATTGTGATTTATTGGATTTAGAATTCGATACATGTCAACCTCCTTTTATATCTTAAAGGTATATGAGTACAAAAAATGACCACAAATGAACTAGAAAATCAGCCGATTTCTAATTCACCTGTGATCATGCCTAATATTACTTAGTAACACTCACCTTGTATTAACTTGTGATTTAAGTATAGCACAAGTAAGTTATTTTGTAAACCTTTACATGCAACTTTTTTTAAATTTTTTTAGATTCATGTTCCTAAACTAGGAGGAGCTTCTTACACGCGTTCTTTCCATGAAGTCGCTGTTGTTTGAAGAACTTTGTTGAGTTCATCAATATTTTCAAAACCAGTTGTGCGAAGCCATTCGCGAGCTGCTGATTCACCATCTTTGATGTATGCTTCAACTGATCCAGCCCATGTAGCACGGCCACAAAGAACTCCGTTAAAGTTTGCACCTGATTCATGGGCAAATACAAGAGTATCTTGGAAAAGTTTAGCTGATACACCAGCACTCAAGTAGATGTATGGCAAGTTAGTTGCTTCATCTTGTGCTTTGAAGAAGGCTGCTGCTTCTTCACGTGTATAAACTACTTCACCTTCAGCGAATCCTTCAACATATTTAATGTTAACAGGAACTTCTACTTTCAAGACATCAATGTTAAAGCGTGGGTCTGAGAAGACTTTCATAGCACCGATAACTTTGTGTGGTTTTACTTTCGCGTATTCTACTGAACCTGCGTCCGCAATTTTTTCATCGTAAGCAAGGATTTCAAGGAAGAATGGGATATCTTCAGCCACACACTCAGAACCAATGCGTTCGATGTAAGCTTGTTTTTCTTGATTGAGTTCGTCTGAGCTATCTACATCATAGTAAAGCAAGAATTTAACTGCATCTGCACCTTCTTCTTTAATACGTTTTGCAGACCAAACATCCAAGCAGTCTGGCAAGCGTTTTGTACTTGTTGTATCATAACCTGTTTTTTCATAAGCAAGGAGAAGACCAGCTTTTTCATCAAGAGCTTTAGTTGCTGGAAGTCCATACTCAGGGTCAAGAAGCATAGATGAAGCGTATTTAGTCAATTCATCTGCTACCAAGACTTTGAGTTCTTCCATTTGAGCCACAGTTGGTTCTTCTGTTTGGTGTTGAGCCATAAGGCGTTTCAAAGCACCACGTTGGTCAAATGCAAGAGCTGAGATGATTCCATTTTCATCAGAAAGTTTTTCTAAGCGTGCACGTTTTTGTTCTGTTAAAGCCATTTTATACCTCTTTTACTATTAATTGATCATATAGAGCTTGATAGTTGGCCATGTTGACATGACCAGTCATTTTTTCTTGAGCATTGAGCATACCAAGGACATTTGCCTTGATGAGTAATTCTTCATCCGATTCTTTGTGAAGAAGTCCTGAAGAAATCCCTGCTACAGTAGAATCTCCAGATCCGACAGGGTTGACTACCTGAATTCTAGGAATATCTACCTTGTAGAAAGTATCGCCATGTTTGGCAAAAGCACCATTGGCACCAAGTGAAACGATAATCCATTCAATACCTGCAAACAAAGGTTCTTGAAGTACTTCTTTTAATTCATGCAAATCCTCAGAAACTTCTCTTCCAAGAAGCTGAGATAATTCCTCATTATTTGGTTTGATGACTGTTGGTTTATGTGGTGATTCAAGAACCGCCTGAAGTGCTGCACCAGAGCAATCCAAAACAACAGGTTTGCCAGCTTGATTAGAAAGTTCTACCAAGCTCGCATAGTAATCAACTGGAAGGCCAGCTGGCAGACTGCCTGAGATAGCTACTACTTCAACTGACTCTAGGAGATTTTTGAAATGTTCCAAAAAGTCTTGACCTTCCTGTTCCAATACTACAGGACCTTTTTCAAGAACTTCTGTTTGGTTGTCTCCGTGAAGAATAGCGATACAGTTACGAGTTTCTCCCTGAATTGAGAAGAAATCTTTCTTTACTTGATTATCGATATGTTCAACCAAAAACTCACCAAGTTTACCACCCACTAAACCAGTAGCAAGAACAGAATCTCCAAATTCTGAAAGTACTCGGGTAACATTGAGTCCCTTACCACCAGCCGTTTTGGTTACATCCACCACACGATTGACAGTATCAATCTTCAACTCATCCAAGGGATAGGAAATATCAATGGATGGGTTCATTGTGACTGTTAAAATCATAGGTCACCTCTTAGTCGTGGTATTCTCCGCGATCCCATTTTTCAAGGAATTCCGTGAAGAAGTTTGCATCTGTTTGTTGAGCATTGTGACTTTCAACGTGTTCAATTTTTGCAATCAATTTTTTGTTTTCTTCAGATGGTTTGTATTCAGCATGGATGAAAGCTTCGATGATGTCACACATGAGCAATTCACCAGTAATCTTGCCACCAAAACCGATAACGTTGGCGTTCAATTGTTCTTTAGCATAAAGGGCTGTTGTCATATCACGAACCAAGGCAGAACGGACACCTGGAACTTTATTTACAGCGTTGTTGATACCAACACCAGTACCACAGATACATACTCCAAGATCAGCTTGACCACTAGTTACAGCTTCCCCTACTTTTTTACCAAAGATTGGGTAGTGAGTACGTGTATGGTCATATGTACCAAAGTCAATAACTTCATATCCTTTTGATTTCAAAAATTCTGAAACCGCCATTTTTTCATCTGTTACGATGTGGTCACATCCAATTGCAATTCTCATTTTTAACTTACCTTTCTTACTGTAATCTAATTAGCACATTTTGTTCAACATGTCGACACGAATTTGGTGACGGCCACCGTCGTATTTACCGTTAACAAAACCTTTAGCGATGTTTTTAGCCAATTCATCACCAACAAGTTGTGCACCCATAGTGATCATACGTGAGTTGTTGTGGCCACGAGTCATATAAGCTGAACGTTCATCAGATACTTCTGCAGCAACCATTCCTTTGATCTTAGTTGCAACCATAAATGGACCAGCTCCATAAGCATCAATCACGATACCAAGGTTTTGTTCTTCTTTGTTTACTTCTGCAGCAACAGCAAGAGTCACATCAACAAAGTCTTGACCTTCAGCTGTAACATCCACAACATGGAAGTTTTCTTTTTCCAAGAAGTCTTTCACAACTTCTTTCAATCTCAAACCTGCAGCATCTGCACCGATAACAATAGACATATTGTATACTCCTTTTATTTTTCTAGGCTAGTAAAAACTTTTATGGTTAGCAGTTTACCTACAAAAAGTTTTCTAGCAGTTTATTGACAAATTGGATTGAATGAGATGAATGACACCTTATTCAAGTTTAGGAAATCAGTTTCCTAGAAATAATCTTTCTCCACGCAAGAGAATATAACAATCGATTATTTGTTTGTTACAAACATCATTTGTTACTTACAAACATAATATACTCCTATTTCCAGAAAAAGTCAACAGTTAATGTTTGTTTTTGTGTTTTTTTGTCTAAAAGATTTCGATATCAAAACCAATTTGATCCACTTGACCAGGTTCTAGGAGACGAACATTCTTCTTATCTTCTAGATGATCTCCTTCTTCAAGGGATGTTGACAAGCCAGACCATGGTTCAAAAGCAATGAAAGGACCTTTATTCAAAGTTGACCAGATAATGAGATTTGAGAACTCTGCGAAGTGCACTTTCAATCCCTTATCATGTTTACGAGAACGAAGGGAAATTGTTCTAGATTGCAATTCATCTAAGGTAACTGCATCTGTGCTGAAAAGATCATAACTAAGATTTATTTCTTTTTGCCCCTCTAACCATGGACTTCTATCTTGAAAATCCAGCATACCCGTTTCTGGGAAAGGACGTGGAACAGAGCAAGTCTCTTCTTTCTCAAACTCTAAATAGTAATCTTCATAGACCTCATCATCCAGTAAAGGACAATTAAATCCTGGATGTCCACCAACAAAGTAAGGCATGACCTTGCTAGTTTCTTTATTGAAAATCTTGTATTGAGTCCGTACTGTCTTTCCTGTAAGGATATAAGTGATTTCTAGGCGGAAATGATAAGGATAGTTCTGATAGCTATCTTCATCGTCTTCAATTGCAAAAGTTACACTCTTATCTGTCTGTTCAACTAATGCAAATTCTTTCTTGCGAACCAAACCATGACGAGGAATCTTTCCTTTACTTTCTTGTCCATTATCATCTATATAAAGTGCTGTATCCTCTCTCAATGAACCACAAATGGGAAAGAGAACAGGAGCTTGTCCACTCCAATAAGTAGCATCCCCTTGCCACAAATACTCAAGTCCCTCAGCATCTTTTATAGAAGAAAGAGCCCCACCAAAACTGTTAAATTGAACTCTTAATTGTTCTGATTTTAATTCAATTACCATTATTTTCTCCGATTTCTTGATAGTTTATAAAAAACTAGGCTGTCACTCCTAATGGTATGACAACCTAGTTTCAACAATTTACACTCTGCGAAAATCCAATTCAAACTTCTTCAGCGTCGCCTTGCTGTAGATATGGTCACTGACTTCGTCAGTCTTATCTACAACCCCAAAACTGTGTTTTGAGCAACCTGCGGCTAGCTTCCTAGTTTGCTCTTTGATTTTCATTGAGTTTACATTTTATAGGAGCGCTTTATTTTGCTTTTGCTGCGTACTCTTCGTTACGTTTGATCATTTGTTTTCTGTACCATGCAAAGATACCGATATAGAATACAAGGAAGACTACAGCACCAAGGATTGCTTTGATATCACCTGTTGTAGTGTTACCAATTGTCCAACCAAGAAGTTTTTCGATTGGTCCTTCAAGAGTTGAGTGAGTGATCAATTGAGTTTCGCTCACACCTGCTGGGAAGGCACCTACACCTTTAGCAAGTTCTGTTGCAAATGGTGCAATAAGTGTACCTGAAAGAAGGAAGAGTGGCAACAAGAGTGTTCCGAAGATGATCATACGGAGCAATTTACCACGAGTTACAACCAAGAGAGCTGGAGTAACACCCATTGCGATGATACCTGCAAGTGGCAAGATACCATTTCCAACTTTTGAAAGAAGCACAGCTTCAATCAACATGATTGGTGCAAGTACGTTGGCACAAGCCCAGATTTCAGCACGACCAGCGATGAATGGCCAGTCAAGACCGATGTTGAATTTACGTCCTTGAAGACGTTTAGTAGCAACGTTTGTAATACCTTGTGAAAGTGGTTCTACGGCAGCGATGAACCATGAACCGATAAGTGAGAAGAGTTCCAAAGATACACCTGCAGTCAAACCAAGAGACAACCATCCTCTGATAACAAGACGCCATTTATCTGCATCTGCAACCCCTGCAATTGGATGTGGAGTTCCCATAATACCGATAACAATACCAAGAATGAAACCGATAAAGAATTTAGATCCCCAGAAACCGATTTTCTTGTTCAATTTAGCAGCATCAAAGTCATATTTATCAAGACCTGGGAAGAATTTTTCAAAAATCTTATCCAAAACCATGATAACTGGGTTCATCATGTAGTTCATGTGAGTTGATGTCATTGGTGATGAACTTGGAGCGTTAAGAAGGTCATCAAATGTAGGTTTCATCAAGTCAGAGTTGATAATTTTCAACACACCGACAAGGACGATAGCTGCTGTAGCAATCAAGAGTGAAACCCCTTGGCTCACACCGTTGTTGTCTGCATACCATTTAATCAAAAGACCTGTGATAGACAAGTGCCAGATATCGAAGATATCAACGTCAAGTGTATCTGTTTTCTTCATGGCTAGCATCACTATGTTGACAATCAACATGATGAGCAAGAAGTATAGTGTCCAAGCAGATCCCCAAGTGATTGTTGCAAGTGGTGCCCAACCAACGTCAGTGATACTCAATTGGATACCTGTGTTTTCAACGAATTTTGCTAGTGATGCTGAGAAAGCAGTGTTTAGCATACCGATGATGGCACCGATACCTGTAAGAGCGATGGCAAGTTTGATACCACCTTCAAGCGCTTTGGAGAATTTCACTCCAAAAAGTAGAGCCAATATTGTCAAAATGATCAACATGATGACAGGACCACCCATATCTAATACGGGTGTAAAGACCTTTTTGATTAGGTCAAAGATTGCATCCATAACAGTTCCTCCCTTTTTTATGTTATATGAATGTTAACAAATTAATAATTAGCTTAATCCATGTTCTTTGATAGCTGCTTCAATATTGTCAAATACTGGAGCACTCATAGCTGGGATACGGAATAAGATTGGTCCAGCTTCGATAACTGGAATACCTGGGTCAAAACCAAGATCTGTCGCAGCAATTGGTGTGAAGATGTCATAACCTTTGATAAGGTCTTCATTAACGTCTTTGACCATGACTGCATCACAGTGAACATCAAAACCGCGGTTTGAAAGTTCTTCTTCAAGAGCACTTTTAATTTGGTGGCTTGAGTTAACACCTGCACCGCAGGCAGCAAGAATTTTAATCATATGGATTTCCTCCGATTTAATATTTTTAATAGACAAGATTAAGCAATTGCTTCAGCAATATAAGCATAGAGGGCTTCTGGTTCAGAAATTTTTGATAGGTCTTCAAGATGACCATTTCCAGTAAAGAAGTCCATCAACTGAGCAAGAATGTTTGTTTGACTTGAACTTGAGTTATTAATGATAAAGAAGAGCAAGGATACCTCTACTTCCTTATCTGGTGCAATCATATTGTGGAAAGTCACTGGCTTTTCTAATCGAACGACCACAACTTTTTCGGCTAGATTATGAACAATATCTGTGTGAGGAATAGCCACATTCGGCAAATCCTTACCCAAAAATTCCATATCTAGACCAGTTGGAAATGACTTTTCACGCGTGATCAAGGCTTCACGATAAGTTGGAGTTACGATTTCTCGTTCTTCCAATAAAGTTGCTACCTTATCAAAGAGATGTTCTTGATTATCCGCTTCTAGACAAAACACAAGGTTTTTGTCAAAGAAATGATCTAATCCCATAAGGTTTTCCCTTCTTTCCATTAACTTTATGCTATAAGTATAACACTATATGAAACCGTTGTCAACGATTTTCTGTTGTTTTTTGTCTCTTTTTTTATATTTTTGTTGTTTTTATGGTTTGTTACATAAAAACAAACACATAAACAAACATTTCAAACATTTTTTCTGTTCTAGAAACTAAAAAAGCAGACCATCTAAGCCTGCTTTACGATTAATTCTTATATAAATTTCCTATGAACAAGGAAAAGCAATTATGACAACTTATTCTTCATCCATGCTCAAGACGCTGAGGAAGGCTTCTTGTGGAACTTCTACTGATCCGATAGCTTTCATGCGCTTCTTACCAGCTTTTTGTTTTTCAAGGAGTTTGCGTTTACGAGAAACGTCACCACCGTAACATTTAGCAAGTACGTTTTTACGAAGGGCCTTGATATCAGTACGAGCCACAATCTTGTGTCCAATAGCTGCTTGGATAGGAACCTCAAATTGCTGACGAGGAATAATTTTCTTAAGTTTATCAACGATGAGTTTTCCGCGTTCGTAGGCAAAGTCCTTGTGAACGATAAAGCTGAGGGCATCCACCTTGTCTCCATTGAGAAGGATGTCCATTTTGACCAGCTTAGATGGACGATACTCTGACAATTCGTAGTCAAAGCTTGCATAACCACGTGTCGAAGACTTAAGTTTATCAAAGAAGTCGAAGACGATTTCAGCAAGTGGAATTTGATAGATAACATTGACACGATTGTCGTCAATATAATCCATCGTCACAAAGTCCCCACGCTTACGCTGAGCCAACTCCATCACTGCTCCGACGAACTCCTGTGGTACCATGATTTGCGCCTTAACATAAGGCTCTTCAATGGTCGCAATCTTGGTAGGATCTGGGAACTCAGATGGGTTAGACACATCCATTGACTCACCATCGGTCAAATTAACCTTATAGATAACAGATGGAGCTGTCATGATGAGGTCGATGTTGAACTCACGTTCCAAACGCTCTTGGATAACATCCATATGAAGAAGTCCAAGGAAACCACAACGGAATCCAAATCCAAGTGCCTGAGATGTTTCTGGTTCAAATTGGAGACTAGCATCATTCAGTTGCAATTTTTCAAGGGCTTCACGTAGGTCATTGTACTTGTTGGATTCAATTGGATAGAGACCCGCAAAGACCATAGGATTCATCTGTTTGTAGCCATGTAATGGCTCTGCCGCAGGATTGGTTGCCAAGGTAACAGTATCACCTACACGAGTGTCCTGAACCGTCTTAATAGAAGCCGCAATATAACCAACGTCACCAGTCGCAAGGAAATCACGACCAACAGCTTTCGGCGTGAAAATACCAACTTCCGTCACATCAAAGGTCTTGCCATTACTCATGAGTTGAATCTTATCACCAGGTTTAACCACCCCATCCATGACACGCACTTGGAGAATAACCCCACGGTAAGCATCGTAAACCGAGTCGAAAATCAAGGCCTTAAGTGGCGCCGTCACATCACCCGTTGGTGCTGGCACTTTTTCTACGATTTGCTCAAGGATTTCCTCGATACCAATTCCAGCCTTGGCAGAAGCCAAAACTGCTTCACTGGCATCCAAACCAATGACATCTTCAATCTCTGTACGCACGCGCTCTGGATCTGCAGCCGGCAGGTCAATTTTATTAATGACTGGCATAATTTCCAAATCATTGTCCAAGGCCAGATAAACGTTGGCAAGGGTTTGAGCCTCAATCCCTTGAGCAGCATCAACTACTAAAATCGCTCCCTCACAGGCAGCTAGCGAACGTGAAACTTCATAGGTAAAGTCAACGTGCCCCGGCGTGTCAATCAAGTGAAAAATATAAGTTACCCCATCTTTTGCAGTATAATTCAGCTCGATGGCATTGAGTTTAATGGTAATCCCACGTTCTCGCTCTAAATCCATGCTATCCAAAAGCTGGGCCTGCATTTCACGACTTGAAACGGTCTCTGTTTTTTCCAAAATGCGGTCTGCTAGAGTCGATTTCCCGTGGTCAATATGGGCGATAATAGAGAAGTTACGGATCTTCTCCTGTCGTTTTTTCAATTCTTCTAAGTTCATGATTCTCTTCCTTTCAGGGTATCTATTTATTATAAATTGTTTTTGACATTTTGACAAGACCATACCCTGCTAGGAGTACTAATCTTCAGCGACAAAGCCGTCATTTTCAATAAAGTGATGTTCTGTCATTCCTTGTTCTGTAAAGACAATCCCGTGAAGGACACCACCATAGACAGCTCCTCCGTCCATCCCAATCTTACCATCTTCTGTAGTCCAAAGCTCAGCTGTACCACACTCTTGCTGTAACAAGCCATAAACTGGTGTGTGACCAAAGACAATGGTTTTCCCAGTATGATTTTCTGCTTCGTGGAATGGTTTTCTAAGCCAGACTTTTTTATAATCTGTAGTTTCATGCCAGTCATCCAATGTTAAATCAATACCTGCGTGAACAAAGATATACTTGTCTGTTTCTACCACAAATGGCATTTGACGAATGAATTCGACCAGGTCTGCCGCTTCAGTGGCAACACGCTTGGCATCCTCAACTCCATCAACTGGTGCATCCAAGGGACGACCTAGGATAGAGTTAATGGTTGTATCTCCACCATTGCGACGATAGTGATCATAGCTTTCTTCTGGGTCATCGAGCCAAGTCAAAAACATATACTCGTGGTTTCCTGACAAACAGATTGCCCCTTGATTATCGACCAAGTCCTTGACCATTTCAAGGACACGGCGACTATCTTCACCACGGTCAATCAAGTCCCCTAGAAAGAGCAACGGGGTCTGACCATCCCAGGTTTTGAGAAGGTCTTCTAGCATCTCTGCTTTTCCATGAACATCTCCAATAACATAATAGTCTGTCATCTTATTTCTCCCTGTTTCTCAACAATTCTCTGGCTTGCGTCAGGGCTGCTTCCGTCACATCATCACCTGCCAACATCTTGGCAACTTCCTCTACTCGCTCTTCAACCGTCAAGAGACGAACAGTCGAAACTGTTGAATGGTCATTGCTAATCTTCTCAATAAAGAATTGATAATCCGCAATCGCAATCACTTGTGGCAAATGGGAAATAGCCAGAACCTGACCATGCTGGCCAATCTTGTGAATCTTCTGCGCAATAGCCTGAGCTACACGACCTGAAACTCCCGTATCCACCTCATCAAAGACAATACTAGTCTTACCTTCTTTACGTGAAAAGGCAGACTTAATAGCTAGCATGAGACGAGATAATTCCCCACCAGATGCAACCTTGACCAAGGGTTTAAAGTCTTCGCCAGGGTTGGTTGAAATGTAAAACTCGACCGTTTCATTGCCCTCACGACTGAATTTTCCCTTGCTAAAACGAACCTGAAACTGGGCTTTTTCCATATAAAGGTCTTGCAGTTCTTGTTTAATCTCAGCTTCAAGCTGCTGAGCCAAGTCATGACGTGCAGATGCAAGCTGGCCAGCCAAATCAACAAGATTGACTTCCAATTTCTTGAGCTCTGCTTCCATGTCCTCAGATGAAAGGTTATTACCTGTCAAGAGATTATATTCTTCCGTAATCTTGGCAAAATAAAGCAAAACATCATCCACAGTCCCACCATACTTACGGGTAATGGTATGAAGGAGGTCCAAACGATTCTCAACCTTCATGAGGCGATTACCATCAAAATCAAGGTCCTCAATAATAGCTTCCAGACGCTTGCTAATATCTTCTAAGACATAGTAAGTCTCAGACAGAGAGCTTGAAATTTCACGGTATTCAGGATCATACTCTTCGACACTTTCCATGTCATTCATGGCTGAACGAACATTGGCCAGACTTGAAAAGTCTTCATTGTCCAACATACTGTAGGCATTGGTCAGCGTATCCGCAATATTTTTATGGTTGAGGAGTTTCTCTCGCTCTTGATTGAGAACCAAATCTTCTCCAGCCTGCAAGCTTGCTGCCTCAATCTCTGCCATTTGAAATTCCAACATTTCGATACGTGCCTTGTGTTCCTGCTGGTTTTTCTTGACTTCCAGAACCTGCTTGCGCATTTTTCGATAGGCATCAAAACTCGTTTGATAGGTTTCTTTTAAGTCCCAAAAGGCTGTATCACCGAATTCATCCAACATTTGAATATGAAGTTGCGGGCGCATTAACTCTTCTTGGTCATGCTGACCATGAATATCCACAAGATGTTGCCCAATAGCACGCAAAACAGACAAATTAACCATCTGGCCATTAACACGACTAATACTACGACCATTTTGCAAGATTTCTCGACGGATGATAATTTCATCACCCATTTCCAAACCTTGCTCATCAAAAATTTCCTGTAAAAGACGACTATTCTCAACCGAGAAAAGCCCCTCAATCTCTGCCTTTGGCGCACCGTGACGAATAACATCTGTCGTCGCACGAGCTCCCAACATCATATTCATAGCATCAATGATAATCGACTTCCCTGCACCCGTTTCACCAGTCAGGACAGTCATCCCCTTTTCAAAATTGAGGGAAATAGCCTCAATAATGGCAAAGTTTTTTATCGAAATTTCAAGTAACATATAGACCTACCAATTTTTTACTTGTTCAAAGATTTCCTCAGCTAGACTTTCACTTCTGGCAATGACTAAAATCGAGCTATCATCAGCCAAACAGCTAAAAATCTTGTCCGCAAAAGTCTCGGTTAACTGAGCTTTTACAAAAGCCGTATTTCCTGGAATAACTTGAAGATTGATCATCTTGTCCATCAAGTCTGCCGATTCGATATTGTCTTCAGCCAGTTGCAAACTTTTTACGATTGATTTTGGTAATTCATAGACATAGGTGTTGTCTCTCAAAGGAATTTTGACAATACCTAATTCTTTGATATCTCGGGATACAGTTGCCTGAGTGGCAGTGATACCTGCTTCTTTCAAATGTTCTACGATTTCTTCTTGCGTACCGATTTGATAATCTGTCACAAATCGTCTAATTTTTTCAAGTCTCTCTTTTTTATTCATTTTTAAATTGACTATGCGCCCTCTCTACTACTTCTTCAATCTCAGCAAGAATCTGATTGCCTGCTGACTCTTCTTTTTTCAAATACGCTAAAAACTCAATATTTCCATGACCACCTTGGATAGGAGAAAAGTCCAAACCAAGGACTGAAAAGCCTTCCTCTACTGCCATAGCTGTGACAGATTCAAGGACATGTTGATGCACCTTAGCATCTCGAATAATTCCGTTTTTCCCAATCTGCTCACGTCCTGCCTCAAACTGAGGCTTAACTAAAGCCACGACCTGACCTTGATCGGCTAACACTCGGTGTAAGGCCGGCAAAATCAGACTGAGGGAAATGAAACTCACGTCAATGCTGGCAAAGCTCGGTTCCTGCTCGAAATCAGTCTTTTCAGCATAGCGGAAATTGAACTGCTCCATGCTGACAACTCGTGGGTCTTGGCGTAGTTTCCAAGCCAACTGATTGGTACCAACATCAACTGCAAAGACCAACTCAGCACCATTCTGTAGCATAACATCGGTAAAACCTCCAGTAGAGGCCCCGATATCAATCGTTGTAGCTTCTTCCACTGACAAATCAAAGACCTGCAAGGCCTTTTCCAGTTTCAAGCCACCTCGACTGACATACTTGAGCTTTTCACCTTTGAGTTTTAGCTCAGTGTCGTCTGGAATTTTCTCTCCTGGTTTATCAAAACGTTCTCCATTAAGAACTGCTACGACTAGACCAGCCATGACACCGCGCTTGGCTTGTTCTCGCGTTTCAAACAAGCCCTGTTTATAAGCTAGTACATCCACTCTTTCCTTAGCCATTGATTCTCAAACTTTCTACTACACATACAATCGATTCTGTTTCCAAGGGAACCTGCTGGGCAATTTCTTCTAATTTTGCATTAGCTTGATCCAAAGTCTGGTTGCAAAAGGCAATAGCCTCTTCCAAGCCCAACAAAGCAGGATAGGTTGATTTTTCTGCCTGTAGATCCTTTTGTGGTGTCTTACCGATTTCCTCAAAACTAGCTGTCACATCCAGTACGTCATCTCGAACTTGAAAAGCAAGCCCAATCAATTCACCTACAGTTTTAAGTTTTGCCTGAATTTCAGGAGCCAATTCGGCTATAATAGCAGCTGCTTGGAAAGGAAAGGCTAGTAGTTTTCCAGTCTTATTAGCATGAATGGTCTGAAGTTCTTCCAAAGACAAATGCTGGTGTTCACCCTCCATGTCCAAAACCTGGCCTGCTACCATGCCCAGACTTCCTGAAGCAAGCGATAAGTTGGCAATCAAGTCCACCTTGATTTGACTTGGCAAATCTGCCTGCGCGATCAAGGCATAAGGATCTAGGAACAAAGCATCTCCAGCCAAAATGGCCATAGCTTCACCGAATTTCTTGTGATTGGTCAATCGTCCTCGACGGTAATCATCATTATCCATGGCAGGAAGGTCATCGTGAATCAAGCTCCCTGTATGAATCATTTCCAAGGCCGCAGCAACCTGTGCGTGAGCAGGTTTAATAGCGATCTGCAAGGCTTCCAGAACTTCTAACAAGAGAAAAGGTCGAATACGCTTGCCACCAGCATGAATGGAATAGAGAACAGACTCTCGCAAACTAGAGGCAAACTGCTGGTCTCCATAAAAATCTTCCAAAGCCGACTCGACAAGAGCTAATTTTTCTTGCTTCTTCATTCAAAATCACTTTCTGTTCCGTCTTCTTGCATGACCTTGACCAAGGTCTTTTCAGCCTTGTCTAGCGTAGCCTGAAGCTCTTTTGACAAGACCATGCCCTTTTGAAAGGCCGCAATCGCATCTTCCAAAGCAATTTCACCATTTTCCAAACTTTGGACAATGTTCTCCAGTTCAGCTAGATTTTCCTCAAATTTCTTTTGTTTTGACATCTTTAACCTCTAATTCTACTCGACCATCTCGCATCAAAAGCGTTACTTGGTCTGTTTTCTTTAAATTCTCAACCGAATCGACTACTGAATCTTCTTTCTTGACAATTGCATAGCCACGCGCCACGATTCGACTGGTATCCAACATCAACAAGGCTTCTGAAAGTCTTTTCACCTCAGCAACCTTGGCATCATAAACCAAAGCCATTTGGCTACGGAGGAGCTTATCCAACTGGCCTAGACGGTCTTGATAACGTTGAATTTTGGTAACGGGTGATAATTGGACTAGTTGATGGGTCTTTGCTTGTACTAGCTGTTTGTTATCAGAAATCCGTGTTCGCAAACTTTGTTTCAATCGCAGTTGCAGTTGGTCCAAGCGCTGCAAATAGCCATCATACAAACGCTCTGGCTGTCTAAAGATAACAGACTGACTGCATTTTTTCAAAGCTTCTTGTTTCTTCGATAGGACATTTCGGACTGCTGTTGCCATCCGTTTTTCCTGATTTTGCAAATGAGCTAATAGATCCAACTTGGTCACAGGTGTTGCCAGTTCAGCAGCTGCTGTTGGTGTGGCAGCGCGGCGATCTGCCACAAAATCTGCCAAGGTCACATCCGTCTCATGCCCCACACTAGAGATAACTGGTAAACGAGATTCAAAAATAGCTCGTACCACAATTTCCTCGTTAAAAGCCCAGAGATCCTCGATAGAACCCCCACCACGACCAATAATCAGCAAGGCCAAATCGTCCCGTTGATTAGCACGCGCAATATTTCGAGCAATTGCTTCTGCTGCCCCTTCACCTTGCACCTTAGTTGGATAAAGCAGGATATCGACACCTGGGAATCGCCTGCTGACGGTCGTGATAATATCTCGAATCACGGCTCCACTGCGACTGGTTACTACACCAATTCTCTTAGAAAATTGGGGCAGAGCTTGCTTGAAGCGTTCTTGAAACAGGCCTTCTTCTGTCAATTTTTTCTTGAGTTGTTCAAACTGAATCGCAAGCGCCCCAACCCCATCAGGCTCAGCCTTTTCAATGATGATGGAGTAGCTACCACTCGGTTCATAGACCTGTACACGCCCAATCACATTGATCTTCATCCCTTCTTCCAGGTCGA
Organism: Streptococcus mitis; assembly: GCF_946190375.1. Classification (GTDB taxonomy): domain Bacteria; phylum Bacillota; class Bacilli; order Lactobacillales; family Streptococcaceae; genus Streptococcus; species Streptococcus mitis_CJ. The sequence continues at coordinate 115,790 of NZ_CAMIAF010000001.1, forward strand.
AACCTAATTTCTGATAAATTCCAGACCAAATAGTCGCTTGAATAACTGCATGGTCATCTTTTAAGGAGAAATATTGGTGAGTAGGTCGTTTACGAAAATTGGAAACTTGACCAGTTAAATAGACCCGTTCCAAATAAGGGTCTTTATCGAATTTCATTTTCAGATACTTGGTCAAAGTTGTTACCGATAAATACTTTTCCATCTCCACCTACTATTCATTTTCTTGCTCTTTCATGGGTATTATTATACCAAAAATATGCCTAAAAATCTCCATTTATGTACCATTATGAGAGAAAAATAGAAAAAGGAGGCAAAGCCTCCACATCTGATTATTTGCTGTTTCGAGCTTCTTCCAAAATCTTAGCAATCTTGGTCGTCAAAAGGTCGATAGCCACGGTATTGCTGACTCCCTCAGGAATGACGATATCAGCATAACGCTTAGTCGGCTCGATAAACTGATGGTACATGGGTTTAACCACACCTAAATACTGGTCAATAACGCTATCAAGACTACGGCCACGTTCTTCCATATCGCGCTTGATACGACGAATAATGCGCACATCGTCATCCGTATCCACAAAAATCTTGATATCCATCAAATCGCGCAGGCGCTTGTCCTCCAAGACCAAAATCCCCTCAACGATAAAGACATCTTGAGGCTCTTGACGATAGGTCTTGCTACTTCGTGTATGCTCTGTATAGTCATAAGTCGGGATGTCCACCGGACGCCCTGCCAACAATTCCTTAATCTGCTCAATCATCAAGTCTGTATCAAAGGCAAAAGGATGGTCGTAGTTGGTTTTGACACGCTCTTCAAAGGTCAAGTGAGACTGATCCTTGTAGTATGAATCATGCTCAATCATGGAAATCTTTTCATCAGGAAAATGCGATAAAATGGCTCTTGAAACACTGGTCTTACCTCCACCAGAACCACCTGTCACTCCGATAATGATTGGTCTATTTTGCATGCTATCCTCCGTTTTTTTATCCGTGGTCTATTCTATCACATTTTTTATAAAATTTATAGTCTGATTTGGATAGTCTAGGGGAAACAACACTCCCTACACCTCAGTTAGACTAGCTAAAAACCTTCCTTGGTTTATATAGATTATCTCGTTTCTCTAGAATTGCTAGCAATTTATCATCTTCAAAGGCAGCTAATTCTTGTTCTGTTTGTTCGAGTTCGATAAAACGACCAAAGCGCACTTCTGCAGCCTCTTCTTGAGTTAAGAAAACTTTGACAAGGTCTCCTGTCCCAATCTCTAGAGGATGGAGAAAGTCCAATTGACCAGCCTCCACTTTTTCAGCAATTTCTTCCAAGGTAAGAGCATCTTCTAGTTGCAAACCAGCTGCACTAGTCCGTGTCAAATGAGACATATGAGCCGCATAGCCCAATTTTTCTCCCAAGTCAACCGATAAGGTACGAATATAAGTTCCCTTGCTACATTTCACACGAAAAGTGAATCGTGCAAGATGACCCTCATAAGAAATCGGACTTGTTCTATCAAATTGATAAATGGTCACCTGACGTTCTGGACGCTCCACTTCCTGACCTGCACGTGCATACTCATAGAGCTTGCGACCATTAACCTTAACCGCAGAGTACATAGGCGGAATCTGGGTAATAGGCCCAGTCAAGCTCGCAATTACTTCATCAACTAGCTTTTCATCCAAGGGCGACAGAACGGGTGTCTCAGCGACCACTTCCCCACTAGCATCCTCAGTTGTCGTTGAATAACCGATAGTAATCTCCCCCTCATAGACCTTGCCCTCGTCCTGCATAAACTCGACCATGCGTGTCGCCTTGCCAACTGCAATAGGTAAAACACCCACAACATCCGGATCCAAGGTCCCACCATGACCAATCTTCTTGGTTCCCAAAATCTTACGCAGTTTAAAAACCGCATCATGCGAGGTCATCCCCGCTTCTTTTTTTAAGTTGATAATACCGTTCATTTTTGCTTTCTCACTCCCCCTTCAGAGCTTCAAATTTCGCTTTCATAGTTGGATTTTTACGGGTCAATTTTTTGACGGAAACATCTTCCAGCTTATTGTTAGCTAGACGAAGTTGGTTTTCAGATGTTGTCAGGAATTTCTTAACTTCTTCCATGCGTTTGATGGCCTTGTCGATTTCATCAATAGCTTTGCCAAAGTTGGTCGAAGCAGAGTTGTAGTTCTTGGCAAAAGCTAGTTTAAAGGCGTCCAAATCTTCCTCAAAATGTGTAATATCGATATTTTGCTCTCGAACCAAGGCCAACTCCTGCTTATATTTTAGGGAATTAAGCGCTGCATTTCGCAAAAGCCCAATCAATTGGATAAAGAACTGAGGGCGAACCACATACATCTTTTCATACTCGTGGCTGACGTCAACAATCCCCGTATTAAAGTAGTCATTATCGGCCTCAAGCATAGTCACCAAAACGGCATACTCACAGTTCTTCTCCCGACGATCCTTGTCCAATTCCTTGTAAAAATCTGCATTTTTGTGCTTCTTCTCTGTTCCATCTGCTTCATTTTTCATCTCAAACATGATGGAAATGATTTCTACTCCATTTTCATCACACTCACGGAAGATAAAGTCCCCCTTAGACCCACGCGCAGAGACCTTGTTATCCTTCTCAAAGTAAGCATTTGGAAAGGCGAAACTACGGACCTTGTTAAACTCACTCTCTGCATAGTGTTCCAGACTTTCCCCAATCGCTTTTGTAGATTGTTGGGCTTTGAAATTCTTATAAAATTCGACTTGTTCACTGGCTGCTTTAAGCTGGGCTTCATAGTTTTGTTTAACAGAAGCCAAAGACAACTCATTTTCCTTTTCTTGCAATAGCAACTGATTTTTGACCTGATCTCGTTCTTTTTCAAGGTCAGAAAGGGTCTTTTGCAGTTGATTTTCATGCTCCAAACGCAAGGTCGCCAACTGGTTTTCTAAGGCCTGTACTTCCTTGTCCTTTGCTAATAAAGCCTGATGGCTTGTCTGTTCAACCTCTTTCTTGGCCAATTCTTTTTCTGTATCAAAGTTTTGGATTTGACTCTGCAATTGAGCAATTTCTTTGTCTTTTTGAGCCAGTTTAGACTGTTGTTCATTCATGGCCTTTTGCTCAGCCAAGGCCAGTTCCTGCTTCATCCGATCATGTAGTTCCTTATCAAACTCTGCTGTTCTCACTTGAGACAGAAGTTCAGCATACTGACTTTCATTTACTGTAAAGACTTCCCCACAGTTGGGGCATTTGATTTCGTTCATATCGTTCCTCTTTCTAGACTTCTGTAACCATTATATCATGCCTGAAGAAAAATCAAAAACAGCGAGTCGAAACCCACTGTTTATCTTCTTTTTCTTTAAATTTTTTCCAAGGCCAAGCGCAAGTCTTCAATCAAATCATCTACATTTTCAAGTCCAATAGACAAGCGGATTTGGTTTGGTGTGACTCCTGCTGCTTCTAGGTCTTTTTCTGACAATTGACCATGAGTGGTTGTTGCTGGATGAACAACAAGCGATTTAGCATCTGCCACGTTTGCTAGGTCAGAAAAGATTTCCAAATTATCAATTACCTTGCGGGCTTCGGCCTCCCCACCTTTAACATGGAAGGTAAAGATTGATCCCACACCTTTTGGCAAATATTTCTCAGCCAAGGTATGATAAGGACTATCAGCCAATTTTGGATAGTTAACTTTTTCTACCTTAGGATGGTTGACAAGGAAATCAACAATTTTCTCTGCATTTTGTACATGACGTTCCACACGAAGTGAAAGGGTTTCAAGTCCTTGGAGCAAGAGGAAGGCATTAAATGGTGACAAGGCTGCACCTGTATCACGGAGCAATTGAACACGAACAGCGATAATAAAGGCAGCTGCACCTACATCACGAGTATAGCTCAAGTTGTGGTAGCTTGGGTCTTCTTCAACAAATTGAGGGAATTTCCCTGAAGCTGCCCAGTCAAAACGACCGCTATCAACAATCACTCCACCAATAGTCGTACCATGCCCACCGATAAACTTAGTCGCAGAGTGAATAGCAATATCGACACCGTGAGAAAAGACATTAATCAAATAAGGTGTAGCAAAGGTATTGTCAGAAACAAGTGGAATCTGATGCTTATGAGCAATCTCTGCCAGTTTTTCCAGGTCTGGAATATTAATCAAGGGGTTACCCAAGGTTTCAATCAAGACAAGCTTGGTATTGTCATTGATAGCTGCTTCTACTTCCTCCAAATTATCCACATCCACAAAGGTTGTTGTGATCCCATAACGAGGAAGGGTTTCTTTCAAAAGATTGAAGGTACCACCGTAGATAGTTGATGCTGCTACTACATGGTCACCAGCATGGGCAAGCGCCAAAATCGTATAAGTCACTGCGGCCATACCTGATGCTGTTGCAAGAGCTCCGACACCACCTTCAAGGGCAGCAATTCTTTCTTCAAAGGCAGCTGTTGTAGGGTTGGTGATACGAGTATAAATGTTCCCTGGTTTCCTCAAGGCAAACAGATCGGCACCTTCCTGCGTGTCATCAAAAACAAAGGATGTTGTCTGATAAATCGGCACTGCACGAGACTTAGTTGCTGGATCAACTACTTGCCCAGCATGCAATTGTAAGGTTTCAAATTTAAAATCACGAGTCATAAGGCGACCTCCATATAGTTTCATTAAAGATATTGTAGCACCTTAAGGTATAGTTTACAAATATCAGTTTTCTATATTTTGATATAAGAAATAGCTATTACTCTATTTTAAAAACGAAAAAAGCACGACTCAATCGTGCTCATTTTCTTAATCTACATAAGTATCTTCGTTTTTATTGAGGAAGGCATATGGAAGACCCATCAAGAGGCCTCCTCCGATAAAGTTTCCGATGAAGGTTACCCCCCAGTGACGAAGCATATTTCCAACACCGAAGTTAGCAATTGAATCAGCAGCAACACTAAACTTAACAATTGCGAAAGAAGCAAAGTTCGCAGCAATGTGCTCGTTTGTTAAGAATACAAACATGTAAATTGCTGATAAAACTAGCCAAAGTTTGGCACCACCATCTTTGACCAAAACAAATGAAAGAATCGCAATATTTACGAAAATATTTGCCAAAATCGCCTCAAGCAAGATTAATTCATTTGAACGGCCTAACTTCATCTCAACAACCCCTGAGATGAAACTATCGTGAGTCAGATGTGCATAAGCTGCTGAATGGGCAAAGCCCCAACCTGCTATCAAAGCTCCGATAAGGTTGAACAAGGTACAGTAAAGTAAAATCTCAGCTGTTTTTCTCCAAGAGATTTTTTTCAAGAAACTACCTGCAGTTAAGAACATCATGTTTGATGTTACCAACTCGGCATTCAAGAAAACAATGTAGGCCAATCCCCAAGCAAAGACAAATGGGAAGAGGAAGCGTCCGCTACCTGGTGCAATTTTATTAATCAAGTCAGCCCCAACTGCACCAGCAGCTGTACTGAAAGTTAAGAATGCACCTGCAAACATAGAACGAATCGCATACTTAAATTTGCTTTGACTATAAAGACTTTCTTTCTTCTTACAAGCAAATTCAATCTTTGAGATAAATTCTGAAGAAACCATAATAAACTCCTAAAAATTTTTTACCTGATAATTATATCACAAACGTTAAAATTAAGGAAGCGTTTTCTGTATTTCATAAAAGTTTATTTTTATGAAAAGCTTAAAAAATCAGTGAAATCCTGGATTTCACTGATTTGTATTAATAAAATTGTTTATATGGTTGATTGAAAGCTGTTAGGATTTCATCAGATGTTTGTGAATAATCTTTTGTTTCCTTCAAATCGCCTTTTACAATAATACGTTCTGTAGCAGCAAGGTCTTCACAGGTTACTAATGTAATCTCATTGACCCCATCTCTATCATCAACTTCATCAACACGATCCGGTGTCACACGTTTTACTTCACGTATTTCATAAGTATAAACTTTATTTTTATCGGTTAGATAAATCTTCATACCATTTTTAGCGTTATCCAAAGGAGAAAATAGCATTTTATTAGCATTATTGACACCAAAAATATGATGACTAGCTAGACTATAATTTCCTTTCCCCATCACTTGATCGCGTTTCATCGTACCAGCACCATAGAAGAGATTGACATTATCAAGCCCTTTAAAAATTGGCAGATTCATTTCTAATTCAGGAACTGCAATTCCGCCAATAACTGGTAATTTTTGAGCATCCCATTGAGAAGCTAGAACCGCTTCAGAAGAGATAGCTTTGACAGAATCAAAATCAAAATTTCCTTCTGTATCCTGATTTTCTTCTATTTTTTCTTTTGATACCTGACTAACTTGGTACTTATTGGTATTCCAAACTATAAAAATATCACGAATTTTAGCATTAAAAATCAAAGCAATTGATAGTAGTATCAGAAATCCTGCTAGGATATTTGTCAGCAGATTTTTTCGTTTGTTTTTCTTTTTATTATTTTTTTGAGACATTATGCTTCACCTTCTGTTTCGTTTTCTGTCCCAACTTCTTCTTTTTCTGCCGCTGCAACCGTAGTAAAGGTTACAATTTTAGCATCTTGATCCAGACGCATTACTTTAACTCCCATAGTTGAGCGTCCTGTTTGTGAAATATTGGCAACATTGGTTCGAATCATGACACCTGTATCAGTGATAATCATCAAATCTTCATCACCTTTAACGGTCATAAGACCAGCAAGGGAACCATTCTTTTCTGTAATTTTAGCGGTTTGCATCCCTTTACCACCACGACCTTTTGTTGGATATTCGGTCGCAACTGTGCGCTTACCAAATCCTTTTTCTGTGATGATAAGAACCTCGTCTTGATCTGTAATCACACTAGCTCCAACAACTGTGTCTCCGTCACGAAGGTTAACACCTTTCACACCAGTGGCGATACGACTCATGCCACGAACAGCTGATTGATTAAAACGAACTGCATAACCAAACTTGGTACCAATGATAATATCCGTATCTTCTTCCGTCAACAAGACATTAATCAACTCATCTTCATCCTTGAGGTTCAAAGCCTTGAGACCATTCTGGCGAATGTTAGCAAATTCCTTAACGCTGGTTCGCTTCACAATTCCATGACGGGTTGTGAAGAAGAGGTAAGCATCATCACTGCGTTCAGACTCAACATTGATAATAGTCTGAATACTTTCACCTTCATCCAATTTCAAGAGATTGACTACTGGTAGCCCTTTGGCCGTCCGACCATACTCAGGAATTTCATAACCTTTCAGGCGATAGACACGTCCTTTATTTGTAAAGAAGAGTAGGTGATCATGGGTGCTAGTCGACACTAACTCACGGACAAAATCATCATCTTTGACACCTGTCCCTTGAACACCACGACCACCACGTTTTTGAGCAGTAAACTCAGCTTGGTCCAGACGTTTGATGTAGCCTTTGTTAGACAGTGTAATCAAGACATCCGATTCTTCAATCAAGTCCTCATCTTCGAGACTTAAGACTTCACCGACCATCAATTCCGTACGACGTTGGTCGCCAAACTTACGCTTGACTTCATCCAATTCGTCTTTGATGATTTGAGAAACACGTTCCGGCTTAGCAAGAATATCTGCTAAATCGGCAATCAGAGCCAAGAGATCATCATACTCAGACTGAATCTTATCACGTTCCAAACCTGTCAAACGACGAAGGCGCATATCGAGGATAGCTAGACTTTGACGTTCAGAAAGCTTAAACTTACTCATCAACTCAGCTTGTGCTTCCGCATCCGTTTCACTAGCACGGATAATACGAATCACTTCGTCGATATGGTCTAGCGCAATCAAGAGACCTTCTAAGATATGAGCACGTGCTTCCGCTTTTTCCTTATCAAAACGTGTCCGACGAACAACCACTTCTTTTTGGTGCTCAATATAAGCATCCAAAATCTGACGAAGGGACAAAATCTTCGGCACCCCATTTTGAATCGCCAACATATTAAAACCAAAATTGGTTTGCATCTGGGTCATCTTGAAAAGATTGTTGAGGATAACATTGGCTGAAGCATCGCGCTTGACCTCGATCACGAAACGAACCCCTTCGCGGTTTGACTCATCACGAACCGCTGTGATGCCCTCAATCCGTTTTTCCTGAACCAAACGAACAATATGCTCATGCACCTTGGTTTTATTGACCATGTAAGGAAATTCCGTTACAACGATGCGCTCACGGCCAGTCTTAGTTTCTTCAATTTCAGTACGAGAACGAAGGACAATAGAACCTTTACCTGTTTCATAAGCCTTATGAATGCCTGATTTCCCCATGACAAGGGCACCTGTTGGAAAATCTGGCCCAGGTAAGACTTCCATCAAGTCCTTGGTAGTCACTTCAGGATTGTCCATGACCAACTTCACTGCATCAATGGTTTCACCCAAGTTGTGAGGCGGAATATTGGTAGCCATCCCAACAGCAATACCAGTTGCTCCATTGACCAAGAGGTTTGGAAAACGAGCTGGCAAGACCAAGGGTTCACGTTCATTAGCATCATAGTTATCAACGAAATCAACCGTATTCTTATTGATATCACGAAGCATTTCCAGAGCAATCTTGCTCATGCGTGCCTCAGTGTAACGCTGGGCGGCAGCACCATCTCCATCCATGGAACCAAAGTTCCCATGCCCATCTACAAGCATGTAACGGTAACTCCACCATTGAGCCATACGAACCATAGCTTCATAGATAGAGGAGTCCCCGTGTGGGTGGTATTTACCCATGACATCCCCTGTAATACGAGCAGATTTTTTATGAGGTTTGTCTGGAGTAACACCCAATTCATTCATTCCATAGAGAATCCGACGGTGAACAGGTTTCAAGCCATCTCGAACATCAGGAAGAGCCCGCGCTACGATAACACTCATGGCGTAATCGATAAAGCTCGTCTTCATCTCCTTTGTCAGATTGACATTCACTAAATTTCTATCCTGCATTAATAAATGCCTCATTTCACTATTAGTAATTAATAATATTATACCATAATGTCCGCCATATTTCAGGTATCCAAATTAGCTAAAACGTTTACATCAAGAACTCCAAGGCATATTCGTGACAAAGCTTTTTAAAAGTGATAGAATTAAAATAACTGGGGAAATCCCTGAATAAAATTAAGGAGATGTTTAGAACAATGACTTCAACTAAACAACACAAAAAAGTTATCCTTGTCGGTGATGGTGCTGTAGGTTCATCTTACGCTTTTGCACTTGTTAACCAAGGAATTGCACAAGAGCTTGGAATTATCGAAATTCCACAATTGCATGAAAAAGCTGTTGGTGACGCGCTTGACCTTAGTCACGCCCTTGCCTTCACTTCACCTAAAAAAATCTATGCAGCTCAATACTCTGACTGTGCAGACGCTGACCTTGTTGTAATCACTGCAGGTGCTCCTCAAAAACCAGGTGAAACTCGTCTTGACCTTGTAGGTAAAAACCTTGCTATCAACAAATCAATCGTAACTCAAGTTGTTGAATCAGGCTTCAAAGGTATCTTCCTTGTTGCTGCTAACCCAGTTGACGTTTTGACTTACTCAACTTGGAAATTCTCTGGTTTCCCTAAAGAACGCGTTATCGGTTCAGGTACTTCACTTGACTCAGCTCGTTTCCGTCAAGCACTTGCTGAAAAATTGGATGTAGATGCTCGTTCAGTTCACGCTTACATCATGGGTGAACACGGTGACTCTGAGTTCGCTGTTTGGTCACACGCAAACATCGCTGGTGTAAACCTTGAAGAATTCCTTAAAGACACTCAAAATGTTCAAGAAGCTGAATTGATTGAATTGTTCGAAGGTGTTCGTGATGCAGCCTACACAATCATCAACAAAAAAGGTGCAACATACTACGGTATCGCAGTAGCACTTGCTCGTATCACTAAAGCAATCCTTGACGATGAGAACGCAGTACTTCCACTTTCAGTATTCCAAGAAGGTCAATATGGTGTTAAAGACGTATTTATCGGTCAACCAGCTGTTGTTGGTGCACATGGTATCGTTCGTCCAGTAAATATCCCATTGAACGACGCAGAAACTCAAAAAATGCAAGCATCTGCTAAAGAATTGCAAGCTATCATTGACGAAGCATGGAAAAACCCAGAATTCCAAGAAGCTTCTAAAAACTAATTTAGATAGAAATAACTCCTTGAGTACTCAGGGAGTTGTTTTTTTCTGTATTATAGTAGGTTGAAATAAGATAGGAACAAATTAATTTCTAGAAATGTTTTAGCAGCCACGGCGTACTATTCTAGCTGCAATCCACTATAAGAACTAAACATTTTATGAAATTTTCGTTCAAAAAACAACATTCCTTTAAAAGCTATCATGTCATAGCTTGAGCATGAAGACAAAAAGACTACCAATCAGATTTATACTCACATCACAAAAAGTACGGAACAAGCAACGATTTACTCTTTAGCTACAGTTGCATTAAATCAAAAGTAAAAACTTCGATCATATACAAAAAAGCCCATCATACAGGCTATACAGCTTGATACGATAGGCTATTTTTCTATTAATTAACGTACTGTACGGATACGCATTGTATTTGTACGAACAGCTTCTCCAACTGGTACACCAGCAACAATAACGATATCGTCACCAGATTCTACAAGACCTGCTTCAACTGCTCTACGTTCAGCAATTTCGAACATATCGTCAGTTGATGATGGAGCATCTGTCAACATTGGGATAACACCCCAGTTCAACATCAATCCACGTTCTGTCAATTCGTCAAATGTCAACGCCAAGATGTCAGCATTTGGACGGTATTTAGAAATCAAACGTGCAGTGTGACCTGTCTTAGTAAGAGTTACAACCAATTTAATGTCCATTGAGTTAGTAGCATCTTTAACAGCTGAAGCCATTACTTCTGTCTTAGAGTTACGTTCGAATGAATCTGAGTTCAAACGTCCATATTCGTTAAGAAGAGTTTGAGCGTTCTTATCGATTGTAGCCATTGTAGTTACTGACTCAAGTGGGTATTTACCGTTTGCAGACTCACCTGAAAGCATTGTAGCGTCAGTTCCATCGATAACAGCGTTAAATACGTCTGATACTTCTGAACGAGTTGCACGTGGTTTTTCAGTCATTGTTTCAAGCATGTTTGTTGCAGTGATAACAACTTTACCTGCAGCATTGACTTTAGTGATAATCATTTTTTGGTAAACTGGAACCATTTCGAATGGTACTTCGATACCCATGTCACCACGAGCGATCATGATACCATCAGCAGCTTCGATGATTTCATCCAAGTTATCGATACCTTGTTGGTTTTCGATTTTAGCGAACAATTGAACGTGTCCGTTTCCAGTTTCTTCACAGATTGCACGAACTTCGTTCACGTCTTTTGCAGTACGTACGAATGAAATCGCGATGAAGTTGATACCTTGTTCAAGACCGAAACGGATATCGTCGTTATCGCGTTCAGCAAGAGCTGGGAAAGGAATTTTAGTGTTAGGGATGTTCACACCTTTTTGTTTAGCGATGATACCATCGTTTTCAACTTCAACTTCAAATTCACGAGTTGCGTCATCTTTAGCAACCACACGAAGACCAAGTTTACCATCGTCAACCAAAACTTGACGACCAACTTCAACATCATCATAGATATCAAGAGCACCAGCAACGTTCAATGCAATCACTTCACGAGTTGATTTGATTCCTTGTTTAGTTGCAACACGGATTTTCTCACCAGTTTTGTATGAATACTCTTTAGCTTCACCTTCGAACAATTCTGTACGGATTTCTGGTCCTTTTGTATCAAGAAGGAAACCAACTTTTTTACCTGCAAGTTTTTCTGCAAGTTTAACAGTTGCCATACGCTCACCTTGTTCTTGGTGGTCACCGTGTGAGAAGTTGAAACGGAATGTATTAGCACCAGCTTCAATCAATTTAGCAATGTTTTTAGCTGAAGCTTCAACATCAAGTTTTTCACCCCAGTATCCGTCATCACCAAATTTTTTACCACCACGGATTTCTACCGCAGGACCCAAAGTTGCAACGATTTTTACACGTTTGTTCATGATTTTTGTGACTCCTTTATATATATGACCTTTTTGGTCTTATTAACTAAATTGTAAATTATGACAAGCTCTTATTCAAGCTAGATAGCTCAATGTCGGCTTTGTGTGGGTTATTAACCACAATCTTACCTTCTGCAGTAAGGCTAAACAATGCTCCTTCTTCTGCAGTACCAAGAATTGGATTTTCAACCATTTTTTCGTTACGGATACCAACCGCAACACCACCGATGCCTTCTTTAAGAAGTTTAACAGCATGCGCACCCATACGTGACGCCAATACACGGTCACGCGCAGTTGGAGAACCACCACGTTGAATATGTCCAAGTTCTGTCACACGAAGGTCGCTTGTATCCCCAGCTTCTTTTAGTTTTTTACCAAATTCAGCTGCTGACATCACACCTTCTGCCAAGACGATGATATTGTGTTTTTTACCACACTCATAACCACATTTAATGCTTTCTACGATATCTTCAATCTTAAATCCTTCTTCAGGAATGATGATTTCATCAGCACCAGTTGCAATACCAGCCCAAAGAGCGATATCACCAGCGTTACGTCCCATAACTTCAATAACAAAAGTACGACGGTGACTTGATGACGTATCACGAATCTTATCGATAGCGTCCATAGCAGTTGTGACCGCTGTGTCAAAACCGATTGTGAAGTCAGTACCAACGATATCGTTATCGATTGTACCTGGAAGACCGATAGCTGGGAAGCCATGTTCAGTCAAACGCATAGCGCCGTGGTAAGATCCGTCACCACCGATAACAACTACACCTTCAATTCCGTGTTTTTTCAATTGCTCAATCCCTTTAAGTTGCCCTTCAAGTTGAGCGAACTCTGGGTAACGAGCTGAGTGAAGGAAAGTACCACCACGAGAAATGATGTCTCCTACTGAAGCTGCATCTAGGGGATGAATTTCACCGGCAACCATACCAGCATATCCGTCATAGATACCAAACACTTCCATTCCTTCTGAAATTGCTTGACGAACAACTGCGCGGATAGCAGCGTTCATACCAGGGGCGTCTCCACCACTAGTCAAAACAGCAATACGTTTCATATTGGTTATGCTCCTTTTTCTTTTAACATTCTTATTAATTATACCACATTTGATTTTAAAATTCTTCTATTTTCCGTATTTTTAGCGATAAATCGTTTTCATAACGATTTCATTCAACTTCGCTTCTAATTCATTGGATTTAGCTACAAAATGATGGGGAGAAACGATTGTTTTCTGTTCCTCTTCATACCTGATGATGACTGGGATTTGGCCTTTATATTGGTCTAAAATACGTGAAATTTCTTGATCCGAATCATGATTTTTTACCTGTATCCAAAAGCGTTCAGCAACTGCTTCTCTTATTTCTTGTGCAATCATTTGCAGACGACCGTCACGTGACTGGACTTTCCCTTTAATATAGTAGAAGTCTCCCTCTTTTATTTCCTGCCCAACCTGTCGATATAAGTCTGAAAAGAGAGTAACATCCAATTTTTTCTTACTATCATCTACCTGTAAGAAGGCCATATTTTCACCCTTTTTGGTACGAATTACTTTTATTTTCTGAACTTCAACCAAAATAATAGCGTAGCTATTTTCTGACAAATTTCCAATTGGGGTAATCGGGTAAATAGCCTTACTTGCAATAGCTTGTAGGGGATGTTTGCTGACACCTATCCCTAAAAGCTCTTGTTCCATATAGAATTTTTCTTGTTCCGTCCAATCTTCCGATTCCTGCCAACTATAAATGGTATCCCAAAACAAACTTCCTAACTCTTTTACAAATTCAAATAGATTAACTAAATTATTGAATACTTTTTGACGATTTTTTTCAAATAAATCGAAAAGACCAACTTTTACCAAAGGTTCTAGCAGAGAAAGTTTCAGATAATTCTCAGGTAATTTAGCTATAAAATCTTCAATGTTAGAATAGGGTCTATTTTCAATAATCCAGAGAGCTAAATCATTACTGACTCCTTTAATCGATTTCAAACCTAGATAGATGGCCTTGTTGGCAATTTTATCGTGATAAGGAATGGTGTTGATGGACAGAGGCGCAACTTCAAAGCCTGCTTCTAAGGCATCTGTTAAGTAATCACTGTTGGCGGAAGTCAACATGACCTGATAAAAAATGGCTGGATAATGCGTTTTGAAATAAGCCAACTGGAAGGCCAAGGCTGAGTATGCATAGGCATGTGACCTGTTAAAACCATAACCTGCAAACTTCTCCATGACATCAAAGACCTGCTCTGCCTTTTCCGCAGTATGTCCAGCTTCTAATGAACCTTGAATAAAAGAAGCCCTCATCTCATGCATGGCAGAGGCATCCTTTTTCCCCATAGCTCGGCGCAAAATATCGGCTTTCCCAAGACTAAATCCAGCAAATCGCTGGGCAACCTGCATAACCTGCTCCTGATAGAGCATAATTCCGTAGGTTGGAGCCAAAATATCCTCCAGTACTGGATCCAGAACCGTCACTTCTTCCTGACCATGCTTTCTTGCCACAAAATTATTGATATAGTCACTTGCACCTGGACGATTTAAAGAAGTAGTTGCTACGACATCTTCAAAACAGACTGGCTGCACACGCTTGAGCAAGCGAATGGCACCAGGTTGTTCAAATTGAAAGATACCTTTTGTATTACCAGAAGCAAAAAGAGCTAGCGTTTCTTTGTCTTCCAAATCGATTTCTTCTATTTTCAAGTGAATGCCTTCTGTTTCAGCAAGAAACTCTTGCATTTTCTGGACAAAGGTCAAATTTCGTAGTCCCAGAAAGTCCATCTTCAAAAGCCCGCTAGCCTCAACTCCATGAGCATCATACTGAGTCAGTGGAATTTCATCCCCATGCTTTAGAGGAATGTAGTCCGTCAAATCTTGGTCACTGATCACAACACCAGCCGCATGGACAGAGGTTTGTCTTGGATACCCCTCAATCTTACAGGCAATGTCAAAGGCTTTTTGGTATTCTAACTTACTATTGATTTGCTGACGAAACTGGAGATTGCCCTCATAGGCTGACTTGAGATTGTCGCGAAAACTGATTTTCTTAGTAATTGCGGATAATTCATACTCTGGAACACCAAAGCGTTTTAAGACATCTCGTAGAGCTTGCTTGGCACCAAAAGTAGAAAAGGTAACGATTTGAGCCGCATGTTTACTACCATATTTATTGCCAACATATCTGATAAAATCCGGACGATAAATATCTGGAATATCAATATCAATATCAGGCATGGTATAGCGTTCACGATTGAGAAAGCGTTCAAAAATCAGATTTTTCTCTACTGGGTCAATCCCTGTGATATCCAAGGCATAGGAAACCAAGCTACCAACTGCAGAACCCCGTCCCATCCCCATATAATAGCCATTCGAGCGTCCAAAACGCAGCAAATCCCAAACAACCAAGAAATAATCATCAAAGCCCATATCATGAATAACAGCCAATTCTTGGTCAAGACGATCTTGATATTGTTTACTAGACAACCCCTTCTGAGCAAGCCCCAGTTCAGCACGTTCTCTCAACTCTTCTACTGCTGGTCTAGCTGGGTTAAAACGAGGCAGTTTCAAACTAGTATCCAAATCGTAAGAAATGCCTGAAATCAGCTTTTCTAAGTTTTCCAAGGCTTGAGGAAAACGCTCTTGGAATAATTTCTCTAAAGAACTTGCTGATATAAAGACATCTTGTCGTGAACGCAAGGGAACTTCTCTGAGCGGTAGATTTTCTTTAATTGCTGTTAAGACTTGTAGAACTTCTCTATCCCTGCTCTCAAAGGCATTGACCCGATAAAGGGGTAAGATAGGATGATGAAATTCGCTTTCCAGTGTTTCTGGATAAACCCCAATATAATAATCACGGCCTAGTTCTAATGACTCCAATCCATCAAAATAAGGCACAATTACCGCAATATCCTCTAGGTACTGAGATAAAACTGACCAATCTTTCTCCCCCTGCATCTTGGCTGTTGAAAGCTTCATCAACTGCTGATAGCCTACGCTAGATAGAGCTAAAAAGCGTAAATTCACTTCCTGATTATCTACAAACACAGTCATTTCAAGCCCTAGCAAAGGATGAATGCCGTATTTTTTTGTAACCTCTAGAAAGTCAAAAGCACCATAAAGATTATCAATATCCATCATAGCCAAATGAGTGTAGCCGAATTCTTTAGCTGCTCTCACATACTTGTCGATCGAAATGACGCTCTCCATAAAACTATAGACTGTTTTTGTATCTAGTTGTGCGATCAATTTACACTTCTCCTCTATCGTTCTCACTATATTATACCATTTTCAAAAAGAGAAAGACAAAAGCAATGACTCCTATCTCTATTTTATATTTTAAATAAGGCATTTTTGATGAAAAAATAACAAATATAGTTGCAGTAAAAATGTTTCTGTAAACTATTTTGAACTTTTTATCCCAATAAATGGATATCTCTTTTAAAGAAGTGAGATAAATTCACTCAAAATTCTTGTTAGATATAGTTTCATTTATGAACACTATAGAATATCACATATTATTTCATATAAATTGTATTCATTATTCTTTAATTAATTTCTTTCTCACTTAATAATTCCCTTTCTCCTATTTTTTTGATATAATAACCTTAATTATTATTTTACAAGGAGGTTTTATGCGCTTTAATCAATTCAGCTATTTATCACTTCCAAGAGATACTATTTTATATGAATTAAAAAAGTATGGATTTGATTTTCCATCTGAGTCAACAAATAAAAAGATATTGGAGTCTTTTCTAAGTCGTTTCTTTTTCACTTATCAAGATACCAACTATCCACTTTCCATCCTAGCAGCTGATAAAAAAACAGACCTGCTAACATTTTTTCAATCAGAAGATGAACTGACAGCAGATATTTTTTATACTGTTGCTTTTCAACTTTTAGGCTTTTCTTATTTGATTGACTTCGAAGACAGTGAAGCTTTTCGTAAAGAGACTGGATTTCCTATTGTATACGGTGACTTGATTGAAAATCTCTATCAGTTACTCAATACTCGCACCAAAAAGGGAAATACTCTTATCGACCAACTTGTCAGCGACGGTCTTATTCCTGAGGATAATGACTACCACTACTTTAACGGCAAGAGTTTGGCAACTTTTTCCAGCCATGATGTTATTCGAGAAGTGGTCTACGTTGAGTCTCGTGTTGATACTGACCAAAAAGGTCTACCAGACTTAGTCAAGGTTAGCATTATTCGTCCACGTTATGAGGGACAAATCCCTGCCATCATGACAGCCAGTCCTTACCATCAGGGAACAAATGACAAGGCAAGCGATAAGGCTCTCTACAAGATGGAGGGCGAGCTTGAGGTTAAACCTGCTCATAAGATTGAACTAGAGGAACCTCAACTCAATCTCGTCCAACCTCAAGGCCAAGCTGAGCTTGTGTCAGAAGCTGAGGAAAAGCTAAGTCACATCCACTCTAGCTATACACTCAACGACTACTTCCTCCCACGAGGTTTTGCCAATCTCTATGTATCAGGTGTTGGTACCAAAGACTCTACTGGTTTCATGACTAACGGAGACTACCAACAAATCGAAGCTTATAAAAATGTCATCGACTGGCTCAATGGTCGTTGCCGTGCCTTTACCGACCACACGCGCCAGCGTCAAGTCAAGGCTGACTGGTCAAATGGAAAAGTAGCCACAACTGGACTTTCCTATCTTGGAACCATGTCCAATGGACTTGCGACTACAGGCGTCGATGGTTTAGAGGTTATCATTGCTGAGGCTGGCATTTCTTCATGGTACAACTACTACCGTGAAAACGGTCTGGTGACCAACCCAGGTGGTTATCCAGGTGAGGACTTTGACTCCCTTGCTGAGTTAACCTATTCTCGTAATCTCTTGGCTGGCGACTATATCCGTGGCAATGAAGCTCACCAAGCTGACTTAGAAAAAGTAAAAGAGCAACTGGATCGCAAGACTGGCGACTACAACCAGTTTTGGCATGACCGCAACTATCTGCTCAATGCTGACAAAGTAAAGGCAGAGGTTGTCTTTACCCATGGTTCTCAGGATTGGAATGTTAAACCACTTCATGTTTACCAGATGTTCCATGCTCTTCCTACTCATATACACAAGCATCTCTTTTTCCATAATGGTGCCCATGTTTACATGAACAACTGGCAGTCCATTGACTTCCGTGAGTCCATGAATGCTTTGTTGACAAAGAAATTACTGGGACAAGATACAGATTTCAAACTTCCTACTGTTATCTGGCAGGACAATACAGCCCCTCAGACTTGGTTATCACTTGATAACTTCGGTGGGCAAGAAAACTTTGAAACCTTCTCACTTGGTCAAGAAGAGAAAGTCATTCAAAACCAGTACTCAGATAAAGATTTTGATCGTTATGGTAAGACATACCAGACCTTCAATACAGAACTCTATCAAGGGAAAGTCAATCAGATTACTATTGACCTTCCTGTGACTAAGGATCTTCACTTGAACGGTCGAGCTCAACTCAATCTTCGTATCAAATCCAGCACAAACAAGGGGCTCTTATCAGCCCAACTGCTAGAACTTGGACAAAAGAAATATCTACAACCTTATCCAGCTATTTTAAGTGCTAAAACCATTGATAATGGACGCTACCACATGTTGGAAAATCTCTGTGAATTACCATTTAGACCAAATGCACAACGAGTCGTGACAAAAGGTTACCTCAATTTACAAAATAGAAATGATTTACTGTTAGTAGAAGATATCACTGCAGATGAATGGATGGATGTGCAATTTGAACTACAACCTACTATTTACAAGTTAAAAGAAGGAGATACTCTTCGTTTAGTCCTCTATACGACTGACTTTGAAATCACCATACGTGACAATACCGCTTACCAGCTGACTGTTGATCTTGAACAGTCTACACTTATCCTACCTCACTAAAAAAGGAGTTAAATTATTATGAATAAATCTGAACATCGACACCAACTCATACGAGCTCTTGTAACGAAAAATAAGATTCACACACAAGCTGAGTTGCAATCTCTTCTTGCTGATAATGATATTCAAGTTACACAAGCGACACTTTCGAGAGATATTAAAAGTATGAACCTCTCAAAAGTACGAGAAGAAGATAACTCTTACTATGTGCTCAATACAGGTTCTATCTCAAAATGGGAAAAACGCCTCGAACTCTACATGGAAGATGCCCTTGTCTTGATGCGCCCAGTTCAACACCAAGTCCTACTAAAAACCCTTCCTGGACTGGCTCAATCATTTGGTTCTATCATTGATGCTTTGAGTTTCCCTGATGCTATCGCTACCCTCTGTGGTGATGATGTCTGCCTTGTCATCTGTGAAGATGCAGAGGCAGCCCAACATTGCTTTGAAGATCTGAAACGGTTCGCCCCACCATTTTTCTTTGGTGAATAAACAGAAACTGAACTCAACAACTGCAAAACTCTCAAAATTTTAAACAGTAGTGAATTGATGTCAGCTAACATCTAGCGAATACAATAGCTGATTCCTGCTGAAAAGTAAGCTATGCAGCTTAATAAAACACAAAAAGAAATCTATCTCATACATGAGTACAAAAGCTCCCCTTATAGTTTCTAGTGAAAAACAAATATTCACTAGAAACTATAAGGGGAGTCTTCATATATCTAAAAGAAATTCTAAATCTGTTTCAGCTTGATATAGTGTTTGAATAAAATGTGAACAAATTTATTAGGGAATTCAAATCAATTTCATGCTTTAAAAGTCGTTTCGTACTATTTTAGATTCAATTAATTATACATCATAGATAATCCGCTTCAAAAACCTCTTCAAATCACGTCAGGTTCACATTTCCGTATAAGAGAGAAATTTATTGTTGCAATACTTTTCTTGGTTTGGTACCTTCAGCTGGACCGATGACACCTGCCATCTCCAATTCTTCCATGAGGCGGGTCGCACGGTTAAATCCAACTGATAAACGACGCTGAATCATGGACGCACTGGCTTTCTGCGCCTCGATGACTAAAGCTTTAGCTTCTTCAAAAAGCGGATCCCCACCAGATTCACCATCTGAAAATTCACCTTCACTTTCAGAAACCTCACCTGGATCAAAACTCTCATCGTAATCCGCATCCGCCTGAGCCTTGATGAAGTTTACGATACGTTCGACATCATCATCCGAGATAAAGGATCCTTGCAAGCGAACTGGGTGGTTTTCATCAATCGGTTTAAAGAGCATATCTCCTCGACCAAGCAGTTTTTCTGCTCCATTTTCATCCAAAATCGTACGGGAGTCTGTCCCTGATGAAACTGCGAAAGCGACACGAGAAGGAACATTGGCCTTAACCAGACCAGAGATGACATCAACGGATGGACGCTGGGTTGCAAGAATCATGTGAATCCCAGCGGCACGCGCCTTCTGTCCTAAACGGATGATAGCATCTTCCACTTCCTTGCTGGCTACCATCATAAGGTCAGCCAACTCATCCACAATCACGACAATGAGTGGTAGCGGAATCTGCTTATACTCAGACTGGGCATTGAACTCTTCTACCTTAGCATTAAAACCTGCAATGTTACGAACTCCAACCTTGGCAAAGAGTTCATAACGATTTTCCATTTCATCCACGACCTTTTGCAGAGCCTTGCTGGCCTTGCGTGGATTGGTCACGACTGGAATCAAGAGATGGGGAATATCATTGTAAACGGACAACTCAACCATTTTGGGATCGACCATCATAAATTTAACTTGGTCAGGTCTCGCCTTCATGAGGATGCTAGCGATAATGCCGTTAACAGCTACTGACTTCCCAGAACCCGTTGAACCTGCGACGAGCAAGTGGGGCATTTTGGAAAGGTCAAAAGCTCTTGCGGTGCCATTAACCGCCTTTCCTAGAGGAATTTCCAAGAGATTTTCTGCTTTCGTTTGAGATTGTTCCCATAGTTCGCGGAAAGAAACTGTCGCAATCTCAGAGTTAGGTACCTCAATTCCCACTAAAGATTTCCCTGGGATAGGTGCTTCGATTCGGACATCCTTAGCAGCCAAGGCTAGAGCGAGGTCATCTGCTAGATTGGAAATGCGGTTGACCCGTACACCTACTGCTGGCTTAACTTCATACTTGGTCACTGATGGCCCAATTTCAGCCCGTTCAACCGTTACCTTAATACCAAAGCTAGCAAAGGTTTCTTCTAGAATTTTGATATTTTCTCGAACAATTTTCTTCTCTTTAGACTGGTCTTTGGGTTTATCAGGTGCAAAGAGTTGTAAGCTTGGAAGTTTGTATTCAAGAGCCTCCTTGGCTGAAAAATCGACCTGAACATCTTCGTCATCAGAGTTATCTCCCTGTTCAGGGAATTCAAGTTCAGCTTGAGGCAGGATGATTTCTGGTTCTACCCACTCTTCTTCTGGAACAGGTGGAACGTCAAGCACAACATCTGCTGTCAGAATTTCACCCGTTTCCATATCAACAGGAGGCGAATCAAGTAAGGCTTTTTCGGCATCTTCTTGTTCTAATCTAGCCTCTTGCTCAGCCTTTTGACGAGCTTTTTCTTCTTGTTTGACAAAGCGTTCCTCTTTTCGACGCTCATGCCCTTCTCGCCATTTGGCAAAGCCTTTACTGCAAAATTCAGCAATATCGTAAACAGACCAAGGACTGATTAGGAGAGCGCCCACTAAAATCAAGATAACTCCAATAAAGTAAGTACCGATATTTGAAAAAAGAAAGGCGGTTGGCATATAAAGAGCGACCCCAATTAAGCCCCCTCCAGCAAAACTGGTCGTTCGAAAACCAGTCAAATCCGTCACAACCTGAGCCATGGTTCCTTTTAAGACCGACTTGTCCAAACCATATTTCCAAACCAAGTAGGCCTCAAAAACCAAGAGTAAGCCAGCAAATATGGTGAAAAATCCTGATAAGAGTCCTTCCTGTTTTCGTATCCACTTGAAAAAGAAGAGGTAGAGCAGGATACTAACTATTGCCAAATAAGCTAGGCTACCTACCAGCAAGCGAATTAGATTGTAAAGGGTGATACCTGCAGCCCCTAATTTAAAGGCTGCGAAAATCAATAAAAGTGCGATTCCCAACGAAATCAACATTCGTTGAATCGCTTCTTTTCTTTCGAGTTCTGCTTTAGACGGTCTCCGTCTTGTTTTACTTGTATTCTTGTTTGCCATTCTACTATTATACCATATTTCACAGGCATTTCGAAAAGAGAAAAAGACTGCACCAAACGGTCCAATCTTTTCATTTTTCTATTTTTTATGCTTGTGGTTTGCGTAGGTAACCATAGACTACACCACTTACGATTGCTCCTACCAAGACAGAAACGAGGTAAAGGAGAGCATTTGAAGTAAGGGCGATAACAAAGATTCCTCCGTGTGGCGCCATGAGTTTGATACCAGTAAGACCAACGAGGCCACCTGCTACTGATGAACCAAGAATGAAGCTTGGGATAGCACGAGCTGGGTCAGCGGCACCAAATGGAATTGCTCCCTCAGTGATAAATGACAAGCCCATGATGATGTTTGTCAAACCAGAGTTTCGTTCTTCCTTAGTAAATTTATCTTTGAAAAGAAGAGTTGCGACAAAGATGGCAAGTGGTGGAACCATTCCTCCCGCCATAACTGCTGCCATGGCTACAGAACCTCCTGAAGAAACAGTTGCTGCAAGCGTACCTGTACCAAAGACATAAGCTGCTTTATTGACTGGTCCACCCATGTCAACAGCCATCATTCCACCAAGGACGATACCAAGAAGGACAGCTGAACCTCCTCCAAGACCGCCTAGGAAGTCATTCATAGCAGTGTTGATTGCTGCCATTGGGATATTCACAGCTAGCATGACAAATCCAGTCAAGATTGTTCCAAGAAGTGGCAATAGAAGGATTGATTTTGCACCTTCAAGTGAACGAGGAACTTTAACGTATTTCTTGATAGCAAGAACCAAAGCACCTGCGATAAATCCACCCACAAGGGCACCTAGGAAACCAGATGAGACACCTGCAAGAGTTGAAGTTGCTTCACCACCTGCGGCATAAGGAATTTTACCAAAGGCAAAACCTTCTTTGGCAATAGCACCAGCCACGAAACCTGCTACCAAACCTGGTTTTTCAGCGATAGAATAGGCAACATAACCTGCAAAGACTGGAAGCATCAAACCAAAGGCAGCTCCCCCAATTTTCATGAACATAGAAGCTAGCTCATGGTAGGAACCAAGATTGCCAAGGTTTTCATTTGGAACACCCAAAGCACCGTCAATCAAGAAGGCAAGGGCAATCATGATACCACCACCGATAACGAATGGTAACATTTGGGATACACCACTCATCAAGTGTTTGTAGAAGGCACCACCAAGGCTTTGTTTTTCGTTAGAGTCTGTTGCAGCTTTTGCACCATTAGCTGCACGGTAGACTTCCGCTTCTCCTGAAAGAGCCAAGTTAATTAACTCTTCTGTCTTACGGATACCGTCAGCAACTGGACGATTGATCAATGGTTTACCATCGAAACGATCCATTTCTACAGCCTTATCTGCTGCGATGATAATAGCTTTAGCCTTACGAATGTCTTTCGCAGTTAGTTGATTTCCAACACCGCTTGCACCATTAGTCTCAACCTTGATCCCAACACCCATTTCGGCAGCTACTTTTTGAAGGGCTTCTTGAGCCATGTATGTGTGGGCAATACCTGTCGTACAAGCTGTAACAGCTACGATAAAGTCGCTAGAGTCATTAGCAGGTGCTTGAACAGGTTCCTCAGATTTTTCTGAAGCTTGGTTAAATAGTTCGATAACTTGATCTGCAGATGTTACTTGGCGAAGTTTGTCAGCGAAACCATCTTTCATCAAGTATTGAGACAATTCTGCCAAGGCTGCTAAGTGAGTATCATTGGCACCTTCTGGAGCAGCAATCATGAAGAAGAGGTCTGTTGGTTGCCCATCCAAACTCTCGTAGTCAACACCCTTGTTTGACTTAGCAAAGAGAACCGTTGCTTCTTTGACAGCAGAGTTCTTGCTGTGAGGCATAGCAATCCCCTCACCCAAACCAGTGGAAGTGAGAGCTTCACGCGCCAAAATGCCTTCTTTAAAGGTTTCAAAATCTGTCACATAACCGTGCTCTGTCAAACTTTTAATCATCTCTTCGATGACAGCAGTTTTTTCAGTTGCCTGCAAATCCAGCAACATGACTTCTTTTTTCAATAAATCTTGAATTTTCATCTTTTTTCTACCTCAACTTTTTCATATGTTTCTTTAATAAATTCTGCTGTTGCCAAGTCATCTGAGAAGGTCGTTGCCGTTCCGCAAGCCACTCCCCATTTGAAGGCTTCTACTGCATCTTTCGATTTGACAAATTCACCTGTAAATCCGGCAACCATAGAGTCACCGGCTCCAACTGAATTTTTGACTGTTCCCTTGATAGGTTTTGCGAAGTAAGCTCCCTCAGATGTTACAAGAAGAGCACCATCCCCAGCCATAGAGATAATAACGTTTTGAGCACCTTTAGTCAGCAATTCTCGAGCATATTTCTCGATTTCATCTAAATTTTCGAGTTTCACTCCAAAGATAGCTCCAAGTTCGTGATTGTTTGGTTTGACCAAAAGTGGTTGGTAATCCAAACTATCAATCAAGGTCTGTCCTTCAAAATCACAAACGACTTGCGCACCAGTTTGGCGTGTCAAGGCAATCAAGTCCTTGTAGATAACATTCCCTAGATTTTTAGCGCTTGAACCTGCAAACACAACTGTATCTTCTGCAGTCAAACTAGACAAAATAGCTTTCAATTCTTCTAACTGAGCTGGTTCCACGTTTGGACCCGTTCCGTTGATTTCTGTTTCTTGATCCGCTTTGATTTTAACATTGATACGAGTATCTTCTGCCACTTGGACAAAACGTGTCTCGATTTCTTCCTCTGCAAGGGTATTTGTGATAAATTTACCAGTAAAACCTCCAATAAATCCCGTCGCTGTATTGGGAATATCCAAGCGTTTCAGGACACGACTGACATTGATACCTTTCCCACCAGCAAACTTATCATCACTGTCCATACGATTGACACTACCGACTTGGACTTGATCCAAGCGCACGATATAGTCAATGGATGGATTGAGTGTGACTGTATAAATCATACTTCTATTACCTCCGTTTTTTCCTTAATTGTCTGCAAGAGCTCATGCCCTTGACTTGTGATAACAATAGCTCGTTTGAGTGGAGCTACCTTGGCAAAGCAGGTTTGTCCAATTTTTGATGAATCCACCAAGACATAGGTCTGTTTGGCATTCTCCAAAATGGCTCGCTTCACAGCTCCCTCCTCCATATCTGGAGTCGTATAATAGCCATCGTCCACACCATTCATCCCGATAAAGGCACGGTCAAAGTGCAATTGGTTAATCTGGTTAAGAGCAACACCCCCGATGCTAGCATCCGTCGCCGTCTTGACGCTTCCTCCAACCATGACAGTCGGAATCTGCTTTTCAACCAACTGAGCAGCATGGTGAATGGAGTTGGTCACGACTGTAACATTCTTATTGACCAATTCATGAATCAAAAAGGCTGTCGTTGTTCCAGCATCGATAAAGATGACATCTTGTTCCTTAATCAGAGAGGCTGCCTTCTGAGCAAGCAACTTCTTCTCTTGAAGGTTTTTGACAGATTTTTCTTGAATGGTTTCTTCTTCCTGCAAAGAGTGAGGCAATTCTGCTCCACCATGCACGCGACGAAGCTTGTTTTCTGCTTCCAACTCATCCAAGTCTCTTCGAACCGTTGATTCTGACGTTTCTAGCAAACTAACTAACTTTTCTAGAGAAACTACATGATGTTGATTTAACTCCTCTAAAATCAGTTGCTTCCGCTCTGTTTTTAACACCGAATCACCTCCTGTTATCGTTTACACTATTCATTCTATCACACTTCTTTTTAAAGTCAAGCATTTTTTATCATTTTCTTTCAAATTCTATCATTTTTCTTATTTCCAGAATTTTTATTGCAAGATAAGTAGCTTTATGGTAGACTATTTGAGTAAGTATTGGAAGATTACTCAAGAGGCTTAAGAGGCCGTGTTGGAAACGCGGTAGGCGTGTAATAGCGTGCGTGGGTTCGAATCCCATGTCTTCCGTGGAGAATTACCAGGAGCTGGGCAAAAATTCAATTTCAGTAGAAAATGAAGTAAATCTTCCCACAAAAAAACGCATAGTATCAAGTTTTTCAACACCTGATATTATGCGTTTTTTTGATTTTAAAGACTTTTTCCCAGCCTCGTTTTTTGCTATTTTCGAAGTGATCTTTTTGACCAGTCCTATACATTATTTTTATACTCAACGAAAATCAAAGAGCAAACTAGGAAGCTAACCGCAGGTTGCTCAAAGTACAGCTTTGAGGTTGCAGATAAAACTGACGAAGTCAGCTCAAAACACTGTTTTGAGGTTGTGGATAGAACTGACGAAGTCAGTAACCATATCTACGATAAGATGAAGGTGACGTGGTTTGAAGAAATTTTCGAAGAGTATTAAGGAGCATAGAATAGTATTCTAACTCCATCCTCTAAAGTGCTTTCAATAAAAGATACTTGAACACCATATTCAGCATATAAGCTTTATGCCCTAAGTCAAAACAATCATTCTTTTCTAATTTATCGTAAATAAATCTAAAATCACAGAATAATGTCAAATGACTTAAACAATGATTCTTTGGAAAAAGCGAATCAAAACTTGATTTATCACTTTTTATTCCACTATCTTTTTTCTTTACACATATTAATAAAGTACTGGTGCAAGCGCACATCATCAGTCAGTTCTGGATGAAAAGAAGTTACCAGCATATTTTTTTCTTGGGCTGCAACAATTTGATCGTCAACTCTTGCTAGAATTTCTACATCTTCTCCAACACTACTGATAATCGGACCACGGATAAAGGTCATTGGAATCTGACCGACTCCCTTACATTCTGCTTCTGTATAGAAGCTTCCTAGTTGACGTCCATAGGCGTTGCGCTCAACTACTATATCCATAGTTCCCAGATGACTTTCTTCCTGAGAAGTGATTTCCTTAGCCAGCAAAATTAAGCCCGCGCAGGTTCCAAAGACTGGTAAGCCAGATAAAATTGCTTCTCGAATAGGAATCATCATATCCTGCTCACGTAAGAGCTTGCCCATGGTTGTAGACTCACCACCAGGTAATATCAAACCCGACAAGTCACTCTGATGTTGCTGAAAATCATCTAGATTTCGGATTTCGACACTAGTAACACCTAATTTATCTAGCACTTTTTCATGTTCTGCAAAGGCACCTTGCAAGGCCAATATTCCAATTTTCATCTATTTTCCTCGCTCAGCCATGAGAATTTGGATTTCATTCTCATTGATACCAACCATGGCTTCTCCTAAATCTTCAGAGATTTGAGCTAGGATTTGAGGATTTCGGAAGTTAGTCACAGCCTTAACAATAGCACTAGCCCGTTTAACAGGATCTCCTGACTTGAAAATACCTGAACCGACAAAGACACCTTCTGCCCCTAATTGCATCATCAACGCAGCATCTGCTGGCGTTGCAACGCCTCCAGCTGCGAAGTTAACAACTGGCAATTTTCCATGTTCATGAACATATTGAACCAATTCTACAGGAACTTGCAATTCCTTAGCAGCAACATAAAGTTCGTCCTCACGTAGGTTTTGAATGCGGCGAATTTCCTGATTCATCATTCGCATATGACGAACAGCTTGGACGATATCCCCTGTACCCGGTTCTCCTTTGGTACGAATCATGGAAGCACCCTCAGCGATACGACGCAAGGCTTCACCCAAATCCTTAGCCCCACAGACAAAAGGAACTTGGAATTCTTTCTTGTCCACATGGAAACGGTCGTCTGCTGGAGATAAAACTTCACTCTCATCGATATAGTCAATCTCAATAGCTTCTAAAATCTGAGCTTCAACAAAATGCCCGATTCTGACCTTGGCCATTACTGGAATACTAACCGCTTCTTGGATTTCCTTAATCATCTTTGGATCACTCATACGAGAAACACCACCAGCTGCACGAATATCAGCCGGAATTCGTTCCAAGGCCATAACAGCTGCCGCACCAGCAGCCTCTGCAATACGGGCCTGTTCAGGGTTCTGAACGTCCATGATAACCCCACCTTTGAGCATCTGCGCCAAGTTTTTATTTAATTCATAACGATTTTCAGTCATTTGTTTTATCCTCATCATTTGTATTGGTAGCTACCATTTTATTTTAAGGCAGATTAGAAGGAATCACAAGATAAAAAAAGGATAATTGTATGGGTACAGAATAGTTAAAAAACTATCTGACCTTAACTTAAGGCCAGATAGTTCATCATTTTTATTTTTCAGCTGTAAGGGCAGCCATTGTGATGTAGTTGTATGGTTTGTTGAAGTGTGGCAAGAAGAAGAGGTCTGTCAAGGCCAATTTATCAATTGTCACATGCTCTTGGATAGCAAGAGAAAACATGTGAATTCCCATGCTGATTGAAATATCATGTGAAACCATTTGGGCACCAAGAATTTCACGACTATCTTTGTCAAATACAATCTTAATCGCTACTTCATGGTTGTCATGTTTCATGAATTCTGGTTTTTGAAGATCGTTAAAGCCTGTTTCAGTCGCATTGTAACCCGCAGCTTTTGCTTTTTCAAGAGTCAAACCAGTTGAAACCATGTGAAGACCATAGATTGAGATACCGTTTGATCCTTGCACACCGATTCCTTCCAATTCATGGCCACAAGCATTGTAGGCACCAACAATACCAGTACGTACAGCGTTTGAAGCAAGAGCGATGTAGCTAGTATCTTTACGAGCATTGTCATAAACAGTTGCACAGTCACCTACAGCATAAACTCCTGGGATAGATGTTTCTTGTTTTTTATCTACAAGGAAGGCACCATTGCGGAAGAGTTCAATCTTACCCTCAGCAAGAGCTGTATTTGGACGGAAACCAACAGCAAGGATAACCATGTCTACATCGAAAGTTTCTTTATCAGTAATCAAGCGTTCAACTTTACCGTCACCTTCGATTGCTTTAACAGTTTGACCAAGCGCCAAGCGGATGTTGTGGTCTTCCAAGTTCTTCGCCATCATTTGTGTGAAGTCTTTGTCATAGTAACCGTTCAAGACAGTATCAACGATATCAACAAGGACAACTTCTTTTCCAAGACGTTCAAAGGCTTCAGCAAGTTCAACACCGATATAACCACCACCAACAACAGCGATACGATCAAGGTGTTGACTCTTATCAGCAAGCTTATTGATAACTTCTTCAGCGTTTTGGTACAATTTAACGAATTGTACGTTTTCAAGAGTTGCTTTAAATTCGCGGTTTCCTTTAACAATTTCAACACCTTCGATTGGTGGCAAGATTGGTGTAGAACCTGTAGCAAAAATCAATTTCTCGTATGATTCTTTGTGCTCTTTTCCTTCAACTTCGGCTGTAACTACTTTGTTATCATAGTCAATTGAAAGAACTGGCGAGTTCATGTAAACCTTAGCGCCTTTAGCTTCCAATTTTTCTTTATCAGAATAGAACAAGCCTTCAGCACCGTCAATTTGCTCCCCAATCCAAAGAGCCATTCCACATCCTAGGAAAGAGATGTTAGAGTTTTGGTCAAATACAACGATTTCGTTCTCATTCCCAAAATTATCCAACATAGTATTAATACATGCTGTACCAGCGTGGTTAGCACCGACTACAACGATCTTACTCATAAAAAATTTCCTACCTTCATTCTAAATTTACCCTACTAGTATAACATTTACTGTTAGCGTTTACAAGAGTTTGGCTGATTTTTCCTATTTTTTTGTAAAAAATTGTAAATAATCTGTATCTTAACACGGATTCTTGCAAATTTTCTTCATTTCCTGAGCATATTTCTTGACATCTTTACAAATTTTATTTGTGAAAACGCTGACTTTATGGTATGCTAGTATCATGGAAAGAAAATGTAAGGGGTTCATTTTTCATAAATTTACTATATTTCAACCTTCTTTTCATAAGAGAAAGGAGTTGGTAGCTTGCCTCTTAGTTCACATTCTGAACGCCTAATGGGAACCACTATCACGATTTCATTAGTGGATGAGCGAGCCGATAGCTTGCTCCAGAAATCCTTTGATTTACTCAGAGAGCTCGAATACCGCTTCAATGCCAATAGCCAAGAATCTGAGTTGATGGAAATCAATCATCAAGCTGGAATAGCCCCCGTCAAGGTTCATCCAGACCTGTTTGAACTGATTTCACTTGGGTTAGAGCATAGCCTAGCGCCCTCTAGCCATCTCAACATCAGTATTGGTCCCTTAATTCAAACCTGGCGTATCGGTTTTTCAGATGCCAAAGTTGCACAACCTCAAGAAATTAAAGAGGTGCTCCCTTTAATCAATCCTCATTATATCGAGTTAGATTCTACTACTTCCACTGTATTTCTAAAACAGAAAGGAATGAAGATCGATCTTGGTTGTTTAGCCAAGGGTTATAGTGCGGATAAGGTTGCCCAATTTCTGAGAGCAGAGGGAGTGACTTCTGCCTTGATCAATCTGGGAGGGAATATCCTGACCATTGGAAAAAATCAGGCAAGAGATAATCAACCTTGGCAAATCGGGATTCAAGACCCAGCCAATCCTCGGGGCAATCACTTAATGACCATCCCTGTTGTCAATCAATCTGTCGTGACTTCAGGCATTTATGAACGTCACCTGACAGTCGATGGAAAAGATTACCATCACATTTTTGACAGCCAAACAGGCTATCCTGTTGAAACGGAACTAGCTAGTCTGACAATCATCTCTGATAAATCAGTCGATGGCGAAATCTGGACAACTCGACTCTTTGGAGAAAGACCTGCTTCTATCCTCTGGCAAGTCGAAAGTTTGGAGGGAATCGAAGCGATTCTGATTGATAAAGAAGGTCACCTAAGCTGCTCTTCAGGAATTCCTACTCTATAGAAACAACTGTTTCAATGGAGTTTTAAATTCGTATTATGTAAAAAGAGAAAGGAAATCTCATGTTAAAACTTATTGCTATTGTTGGAACAAACTCAAAACGTTCTACAAACCGTCAATTGCTTCAATACATGCAAAAACACTTTGCGGACAAAGCTGAAATTGAACTTGTTGAAATCAAGGATATTCCTGTCTTCAACAAACCAGCCGACAAGCAAGTACCTGCTGAAATTCTAGAAATAGCTGCTAAAATTGAAGAGGCAGATGGTGTTATTATCGGTACTCCTGAGTATGACCACTCTATCCCAGCTGTTTTGATGAGCGCTCTTGCTTGGTTGTCATATGGTATTTACCCACTTTTGAACAAACCAATCATGATTACTGGTGCTTCTTACGGTACGCTTGGTTCATCACGCGCCCAATTACAACTTCGCCAAATCTTAAACGCACCAGAAATCAAAGCAAGTGTCCTTCCTGATGAATTCTTGCTTTCACATTCTCTTCAAGCCTTTAATCCAAGTGGAGATCTCGTAGATCTTGATGTTATTAAAAAACTGGATGCCACTTTTGACGACTTCCGTATCTTTGTAAAAATTACAGAAAAATTGCGCAACGCACAAGCCCTACTTCGCAAAGATGCTGAAGAATTTGACTGGGAAAATTTGTAAGATAGGAGACCAAAAAGAATGAAATTTGTTGGACTTGTAGGATCAAACTACGATCAATCATATAACCGTAAACTCTTGGAATTCATCCGTCGTCACTTCAAACTCAAATTTGAATTAGAAGTTCTCGAAATTGACGAAGTTCCAATGTTTAACCAAGACGAAAAATGGGATGAAAGTTTCCAATTGCGTCTCTTGTATAACAGAATTACTCGTGCTGATGGTGTCATTATCGCTACTCCTGAGCACAACCACACAATCTCAGCTTCTCTTAAATCTGTTCTTGAATGGCTTTCATATGAAGTTCATCCATTTGAAAACAAACCAGTCATGATTGTGGGAGCTTCTTACTACGACCAAGGTACTTCTCGTGCCCAAGTTCACCTTCGTAAGATTCTTGACGCTCCAGGTGTTAATGCCTATACGCTTCCAGGTAACGAATTCCTTCTTGGTAAAGCCAAAGAAGCATTTGACGCAGAGGGCAATATCACAAATGAAGGAACTATTAATTTCCTTGAAACATGCTTGGACAACTTTGTAAAATATGTGGGAGTCGTTTCAAAATTGAAAAAACCAAAACCAATTGCACCAGAAGATTTATATTGTACAAATTCAATTGCAACTACCATTCAAGGTGTTGACCCAGATGATCCTGAATGGGTAGAAAAAGCAGCTGAACTTGTTGGAGCTGTTTCAGGAGATACTTACGTTAAATTAGACCATGGTATCTTAACAGTTAACCAAATTGATATGTTCTTGAAAGCAATGCCATTTGAATTGACATTTGCAGACGATAATAACCAATTCTTGTACTTTAATAACGCACACCAAGATCCAAATACAATGTTTGGTAAACGTGTACGTGCTCAATCAGGAAACCGTTTAGGAACTGTACACGGTTCATTGCCAGACTCTAGAATGAAAAACGTTGAATGGGTTGTCGGCGTATTGCGTAATGGGGACCAAGAATATGTCCGTACAATTGTACCAGGAACACCAGAAGGCGTTATTAATACCCATAATTACCAAGCAATGTACTATCCAGATGGTTCATATGCTGGAATCAATGAAATCATCTTTAATTTCCAACCATGGCTTGACTGGTACCTCAATACAACTGGTCAACGTCTAGTTGGTGGAAATGCTGCAGCTCCTGCTGGAGGACATGGTGGAGCAGATGCTACATCTGGAGCTTCTGATGCAGGTGATGCTGGAGGCCACGGTGGTGGCGCAGACGCTACATCTGGAGCAAGTAACTAATAATAGTTTTAGGAACCATTTTGGTTCCTTTTTAAGTGACTCTTTATCAACTGTATTTGGTGGTATGTCTATCCTTCTCTATGGTATTATCGCAAGCAACGGTTTGAAAGTCTTGATCAAAGAACGTGTTGACTTTAGCCAGATGCGTAACCTAATCATCGCAAGTGTTATGTTGGTCCTTGGACTTGGAGGAGCTATCCTTAAACTTGGTCCAGTTACCCTTTCAGGTACTGCTCTATCAGCCATGACAGGAATCATCTTGAACTTGATTTTGCCATACGAAAATAAAGACTAATACTCTTCGAAAATCTCTTCAAACCACGTCAACGTCGCCTTGGATTATATATGTGACTGCCTTCGTCAGTCTTATCTACAACCTCAAGGCAGTGCTTTGAGCAACCTACAGCTAGCTTCCTAGTTTGCTCTTTGATTTTCATTGAGTATAAGAGTCTAAATACATCAAAAAACGAGCATTTCCAATTACGGAAGTGCTCATTTTTTGATATTTAAAAGTGAGTGTATGATTTCTACAGCGTTTTAATATGTTTCCCCTACTCTCATAGTCTCCCACTCCTTAACATCAACAGGGAAGATTATAGGGGCTTTTGTGTCCTCGTCATATACTACCACAAAGTAACCTTTGCTGTTCCAGAACTTACCTAAAATAGTACCATCATGTAAATCAGTACGCAACTTGCTTTCTTGACTTGTTGGGCTTTCTGTTTGTACTATTTTATTCTCTTCCTTGCTATTTATACCTACAGTCACAAATCTTGACCCTATAATAATAAATAGGCAAAACAATATAGCCAAAATCCCTATAAATTTAAACAAATTGTGTTCTCTTAAATCCCAAGAGGTAATAATACCCCCTTACACTCCCATCATTTTATCAAGCCATCTAGTGAAATTGGCTTCTTTTGTCTCGTCATCATACCAATCAAAATCTTCAATATAAGTTGAGTTTGTGATTAGCTTGATACGTTTGTTTTGGTATTGGGAATCTAAATAGAATTCGGGCTCCTCTGTACTATACAAGTTAGCGAGGAGCCGAACTCTTTTTGTATATTCTAATCGTTTTATTGAACCACTTTTTGAGATAGTTCTAGTGTATATGTTTTATATAATTGATGGCAAGCTTGATCCTCTCCTGCTTTAATCAAGGAAACACAAGGCAATACAAGTTCTGCCCAGATAGACTCTAGTATTTCCTCACGATTTAGATGTTCCTCTAACTTGGCAACAATCTGAGGAGCCATCTTATAGTAGGATTCAATTTCCTCCTGACCACCATCTTGCAAGGCTAGATAAGAATCCCTGAATTTTCTCAAAGTCATCAATTCATCGCAGTCATCTGCCAATCCCTTGTAAGTTACCGCTGCTTCTGTCAAATAACAACCTCTTTGTTCAATTTGATAATAAGCATCTGGTTCACCGAAAAATCCAGTTTTAGAGCGCACATATCTCTCTGCATCACTCCTACGTTGAAAAATAGCTACTTCTCTTCCCTTACGATATACAACAAATTCCATTTCTTTTTCCTCCCTATCTTACAATATTTAATAATTCCTCATAGCTAGAAACCACATCATAGATGTGCTGGTCATTAATCAATCCAGCTTGTGCTAATGCTTTAAAGTGAGCACGCGCACAGGCAATTTTTGCTTGCTCAGCTTGTTTTAATTGAAGACTAGACATAGAGCCTTTTGTTTCTGCAACAAAATAGATATGCTTGACACTTCCTTCACGGAAGGCGATTGCCCAGTCAGGATTATAGTTTCCAAGTGGAGTCGCAATACTGAACTTCCCTGGTAACTTCACATAAACACGAACATCCTCGTATTGTTCCAAAGATTCTTTAAACGTCTTCTCCGTATTTGAATCAACTTTTACAAAATTGTAAATCCCTTTTTTGGATTCAAGTAAGTGATCATCTGATCTGTTAGCAGTTTCAGGATTGTCATAAAACAAGTCCATATCATACTCTTCATTTAACACATTATACTGAATATGCTTGA
This sequence comes from Streptococcus mitis, assembly GCF_946190375.1. GTDB lineage: Bacteria > Bacillota > Bacilli > Lactobacillales > Streptococcaceae > Streptococcus > Streptococcus mitis_CJ. The sequence continues at coordinate 150,623 of NZ_CAMIAF010000001.1, forward strand.
TAATTTGACTTGCTTTTTGTTCATTAATTAGTTTTGAAACCTTAAGAATAAACTCTTCTGGATTTTGTTTAAACTTGTCAAATTGGCAGACATAGATTTTACTTAATATTTCCGCAACCAACCTACGTGTTAATCCAGTCTGCTCAGCAACCTCCCCTAACAAATCATATTTGGTCATAATCTGCGAATCCGTTAGATACTCTTGCTGACGATCATTCTCAGCCACTGTCAGATGGAGTCCTTCTTCCTTACTCATCTCAGCAGCGCTTGCTTGAGTTATATGAAAGCTTGGTTTGCTAACGACTAATTTCTCATTGATATAGTCAACCGAATGTTTTACCAATTCCGCATCATCAAATTCTACTTGATAGCCTGTCTTACGATTGATTTGCTTCCAGAGATTTAAAAATTCTTTTCGGGCAATATTTTCTTGATTGACCTCATTTGAGAATTGAATGACTGAATGATTGGCATTTTCAATTTCATACTGTTCAGCATGATAAACGCTCTCCAATATCTCTACCAGCTTATCCTCATAACCTGCTAGTGTTTCAGACAGCTGTAACTGATGATTTTCTTTTGCAGTAAAATATTCTGTAGTCAATTGTCCTTCACGGTCTATATAGCCTTGTCGAATCAAATCAAAGTGAATCGAATCTGCTTGTTCCTTCGTAATACGTATTGTTTGACCTTCTTGATTTGTTAGAACTTTATTCGCAAAAAGAGTAGCGTCCACTTTTGCAGGACGATCTGCTAAGAGTTCTTTGATTTCTTCTTGTAGACTTCGAGCAAATTGATCATAACTTTCATTTGCAATTACTGTCAGTTTATTGATTTCATGAACGTCACTTCCTAAGAGTTCAAAATCCTGACGAATTCCGTTTTGATCAACTGCCAAACGCATACCACGACCAATTTCTTGACGTTTACGAGTCTCTGCTGAAGATTGCTTCAGCGTACAGATTTGAAAGACATTAGGATTATCCCATCCCTCTTTTAGAGCTGAGTGAGAAAAGAGGAATCGAACTGGCTCCTCAAAGCTCAACAAACGCTCCTTGTCCTTCATAATCAAGTCATAGGCATCAGTGTCATTTGAAAGATTGTTCTTCTTTTCACTGGCAGATTTATAGTCCACAAAAATGGTCTTATCTGACTTCTTCACTTTATCTACCGAAAAGTAACCAGCATGAACTAAATTTCCTTCAAGATTAGCCTCCAAATATCTACGATAAGGGGTTGGTTCCTGTGTTTGGATAAACTGATTTACTTGATTTCGGTATTCCTCTTCAAAAATCTGAGCGTATTCACCATTATAGGCATCATTATGTTCATCATATTGCTTATACTTGGCCACTTCATCGATGAAAAATAGGGATAATACTTTAATTCTTCGATTGTAAAGTTTACTTTCCTTTTCGATATGACTTTTTATAGTCTCTCGGATTTGAATTCTTCTGATGCTCGACTCATCCACTTCCCCAATCACTTCACCGACATTGAGTTCCTGAGTCACACCAACTTGAAGTTTGTTCTCTCTTGCATCAAAGTGACTAAGGGTCATTCCTTTATAAGCAGATAAATTCCCAGATTCAGCGTACAAATCAAAGGGTTCTTCCACCACCTTCAATTTCCTTTTGACACCTGACTGCATTTTTACTTCAAACTCAATTTTTGCTTTAGGTGCTCCTGATTTTTGTGGAATGATTTCTTGTAGATATAGATAGCCTTGTGTCCCGGTCGTCCCAGTTTGCTCAATAGCCTTAACGGCAATCTTCTTCACCAATTTTTGATTGTAAGCATCCATGGCATCCAATCTATAAACCATATCATGCTTTTCTTTATGGGTAGCCGAATAACGTAGCGTAAACAATGGCTTGAAATCTTTTAGTCTTTCCTTGGTTTGCTTCCCTTCAACAGACTGAGGCTCATCGATAATCATAATCGGATTCATAGCTGCCAATACATCAATCGGACGACGCCAACGGAAACTTTCCTGCTCAGAATGAATCCGTCGAGCATCTTTTCCTTTTGCATTAAAGGCTTGAGAGTTGATGACCATGATTTGAAGGTCTGACGAATTAGCAAAACTATCCAAATCACCTAAACGTGAAGAATCGTAGACAAAATAGCGTGGTTGCTTCCCATACTCCATCTGAAAGTGACTTGACATAATTTGTAGAGACTTGAGAACTCCTTCACGAATGGCTACACTTGGAACGACAATGACGAACTTAAGCCAGCCATAACGTTTATTCAGCTCCATAATTGTACGGATATACGTGTAGGTCTTCCCTGTACCCGTCTCCATTTCTATTGAGAAATTATAAGCTTCTCTCCCAGCAATCATATCAATAGAAAGACTATCAGAAGGACGTAAACCATAGCGAGTTTGCATGGCATGAACATTTTCTCGTATACTTGCTTGACTCAATTGAATCGGTGCATTTCGATAAGCATCTAAAACCAAGTCTACTTCATCTGACTTGAGACGACCTGGATCCGCCATATACTGAACTCCAGTATGTTTAGCTTGCCCTTGAAATAAATCTGCAATGGCACTCACCGCATCCAACTGGAATTGTTGTTTTTTAAATTGTAGTTTCATAATTTATTTTCTTCTTTAAAATTTCTTGCCCTCAGGATAAAACTAAATACCAGATAAGAACCAATGGAATCAATATATATTGAAACCAAATAATGATTTTATTCCAACTAAAATCATGTCGCTTGATAAATTTTTCAATATAAAGATAGGCATTTTTTAGCCAACACTTTTTCTTATCATCTTCAATTATCTCATCTATTACTTTAGATTCCATATCAGATTGCGAATCGCCTTGACCATATTTTCTCTTCTGATACTTTTTAGCATACTTGTGATCAAAATCCGAATGATTTTCATTTCCCCGTAGGCTAATTTGATACCTTGACATTATCTGTTGGTATTTATTTATTTTGTCATCATCACTAAGTGATTTTTGGAAAATAATTGATTTTAATTCAAGTAAAAAGTCTTCTAATTCTAACTGATGATAATGTAGTTTCAAAGCCCTCTCATTATAGTTCAACTTAGCAACAAAATTCTGTACAAGCAAAGAGTATATGGAAAACAAAGCCGACAAAGCTAATCTATCTTTATTTTCAGGGTTTATTAGCGAATATACTAATAAACCCGTTGACATTATACTCATTGCTAAAAAAATCAATTCCCATTTTTCAGCATATTCGTATAATCTTTTACTCATATTAATTCTAGCGGCCCTTACAGTATCAATCGAATTACATTTTAAATTAATCTCGTAGTCTATATCTCGATCTTTAAAATCTAGAATTTCTTTCATTCTACACCACCTTAACTTTGGTATGAGGTGATAATTCTTTGAAGATTTCACTTACGTTAATCTTATCTGCTGAATTGGCAAATGAGCTATCACGGAAAACGGCGCGGAGTGGTTGTGCTTGAGCGATGTGACGGATAACTTCTTCAGAGATTTCATCTTCAAAACAAGCCATGAGTGAACCTTGATCTACGTCATAGACTTCTGCTCCTGTTACTTTATCCAAATCAATAGCTAGTGATAGTTCCATCCCCCAGGTCAGCATCACTTGGAAAAGTAAGTCAAGGCCAGTACGTCCTTCCTTGATATTAGATACACTATCAAAGAGTTCTCCTTGAATAAATTGATCCGGTCGAGCTGAAACATCCTTGAAATTTGAAGAATCTAACTTATAGGCTTTGAAGCCAAAATCTTGCTTACCAGCCAACTCAGGATGCTCCTCCTGAATCTTGGCAGCAGCACGACGAATCCGCTCACGTGAAATTTGGTCAATGGTTTCATAACCTGCTTCTTTAGCAGCAGATTTTTCAGCAACTGCTTCATCCAACGTACACAAGATAAACTTACGATTTCCACCATCTTCCGCATTCAGTTGCATAATTGCATCAGCTGTCGTACCAGAACCACCGAAGAAGTCCAGAATGAGGGAAGTTTTTATACTTGCACCTAATCCTAACAAATTTAATAATAGTTTTGTTGGTTTAGAGAAATCGAATATTCTAAAATCGAATAACTTCTTAATTTCATTATTGGCACGTTGATTTGTTCCAAACTCAACATTCCAAAAATCATTAGATAGTTGACCATTCTTCATTGCATCACTTAAATATATCTTTGTTCTTGGGACTCCTCCATTTTCTGGCCAATGAATTTTATCATCTTTTAAAAGTTGGTGAAAATCTTTTTCCGAAACCATCCATGGCCCCATAAGTATTTTTCCAGCTGGGCTTACAATTTCATAATTAAACCTTCCTCGAACTTCATCACGTAGGATGCCTCTTCCATATTTTCCTTTTGAATCTTCATATGCATATTCTTTCTTAGCAGTATCTGAAAGTGGTAGACGTCCATATGTAACCCTAAAATAATCTTTTGAATACACATATATATATTCTTTAACTCTAGCAGCTTTACCTATATTAGGCTGATTATCACTTCTTCTCCAAGCAATTGTTTGAACGAGATTCTCCTCTCCAAATATCTCATCACAGATAGCTTTCAGATTAGCTTGTTCATTATCATCGATAGAGATAAAGATAACACCTGAATCTTTGAGGAGATTTTTTGCTAAGCGCAGGCGTGGATACATCATATTGAGCCAGTCTGAGTGGTAACGGGCCGATGTCTTTTCATTTTTTGTGAGCCCAACGACCTGGCGTCCTTCTTCATCCAAAAGTTCCATCTCTTCTTTCAGCTCTTCATCTGTTTTTTGGAACTTATCAGAGTATACAAAGTCTTTTCCTGTATTATATGGTGGATCGATATAAATCATATCGATTTTTCCTAGATAGGATTCTTGTAAAATTTTTAAGACTTCTAAATTATCCCCAGTAATAAAGACATTTTCACTGTTTTCAAAGTCAACACTTTCATCAAGATCTGGTCTTAAGGTTTTGGTAGTTGGTCGCCCAGCTTCTGCAATAGCTTCACGCTTTCCAACCCAAGTAAACTCATAGGATTCTCGACCATCCACAATTTCCTCTGATAAAAACTGTTTAAGCTTCTCAAAGTCAATCGCAGGACGTAATATGCCGTATTCATCCCTCTTTTCCGTCAGAACTTCAGGAAAAAGTTGACCAATTTTTGAAATATTATCTGTAAAAACATCTTTTGAAGTGAGAGTTAATTTCTCAAGTCCAGAGTTTTCACCTGTGTTCTGTGCTGTGCTGTGCTGTGCTGTGCTGTGCTGTGCTGTGCTGTGCTGTGCTGTGCTGTGCTCATGGTAGTATCCTTTCTTAGCTTTGTCAAGCTTTTGTAATTTTAATTTTATAAAAAATTAAGTGGGCTTATCCTATCTTTGTAATGCTTAATTTTTAATAAATTACAGCTTCATTTTATCAAAAATAGATTTTGAAATCAAAGAAGTTTCCTAATCTCAATTTCTGATTTTCCTTTGTCAAAACTTACAATCAATTTTGCTTCTTTAAAGCTTCTATTTCTTTCAATGTAGCCTGATAGTCTCTTTTTATTTCTATTTGTTTTCTCATTGATTTTTCAGAATACATCTTTTTCTTTAACTGTTGTGCCTTTTTTTCTAATTTATCTAATTGGTCACTGAGGTCAATAGAGTTTCTAAGATTACTTGTTTCTAAAACTTGTAGCTCTTTCTTACCAGTTTCTTTTACAAGACTCTCATAAACATCATCTAAGTCATTTCCCTCAAAGTCAATGCTTACATCATCACGCGTCTGAAAGCGACGAACAATCTTAAAGTGCTTGCCATCCTTTTCTTGACTTAAAGGCTCTTTATAATGAATAAGAAGTTCTTCTTGACCTTGTGGATATTTTAATACAAAAGCTGTGTAAATCCCTAATCTTATATCTAGCTGTTCTAATAAAGTGAACGAAACATCCATTTGTTCGAGTTCTATTTCTAAAACCATGATTTGCTTCACTTTTTTTCCAGCAGGAATATTAGTGGTACTTGTATCAATCTGATGAGTAATTTGAATTGCTCTAATCTGTTCTCTTAATTCTTTCTTTTCTTTTACAGAAACATTAAGATTATCAAAAAAATCACTATTTCCCTTTTTATGAGGCCGATATAGAACGTGAGCTTTTGATAAGGATGTATAAGATGGAAATTTAATCATCAGAATCTCCTTTCATCAATATAAAGAAACAAATTAGCTCAAAATCATCCATTCCCTCGATGCTAGTATTCATCAAATCAACTGATCCAAAGTTAAATAGGGCATCCATCGTTGAAATCTGATCATGTTCCATTAGTTGATCGATTGCCTCTTGAAGCAATTCGGAATAAACAACCATTTCTTTACCGTCTTTTGTTTGATGATTAAACTTGTCTACTATTTGACTCAATGGTTTACTTTGACCCCGACAAATGCTACTGAGGTGTTCTAATATTTTCTTGCTTTCAGACGGAGATAAAAGCAGTTCTCCATTTCTATTGATGTAGAGGATATAATATGGGTGAAGTTGATTTTGATGATTTTTTCCTTTTAACTGTTCTTTGTTTTTTAGGACGAAAATGACACCTTCTGATTCTTTATTGGAGGCAGGTAAAATAGCTTGCAATCCTTTTGGAACTCTTTCTAACTCAGGATGTTCTTCCAAATACTTAAGAAGGTCCATACGATAATCTTCTAATCCTAAATCCATAATGGAAATACCATCATTCATCTCCTCTAGATCGACTACTTCATCTCTAAGACGTTCTAATTGTTTTCTTCGGTAATTATTATCCTCTATTTCTTCACTAGATAAAACATTATCATCTGCTGTTGAAGTCAAGACAGAAATCTTCATTCTAGATTCAACCCTAGACTTGAGATCGATATACTCATCTAACTCAAGGTTCGGCCAAAAGTTAACCAATTGAATGTATTTATTTCGACTACCAATTCGATCCACACGACCAAATCGTTGAACAATACGGACAGGATTCCAATGGATATCGTAATTAACCATCATATCTGCATCTTGTAAGTTTTGACCTTCAGAAATCACATCTGTTGCGATTAAAAGATCGATTTCACTTTCATCACCAGGAAACAGAACATCACGAGATTTTGATTTAGGAGAGAAATAAGTTAGTAACGAATTGAGATCTTTATTTTTAGTTTCCAGAGTTGTTGCAAAACCTTTTGTACCTGAAATCTGAGCAGTGTAGAGACCATACTTATCCAAGACATACTGACTAATATGTTTATAAAGGTAGTTCGTTGTTGTCGCAAATGCGGAGAAAATGATCAACTTTTTATTGCCAGCATTGATTGGATTTGTTAGTTTCTCATCTATCAAGGTAAAAAGAGTCTGAAGTTTTTGGTCTTCTTGTGGTGTTATTTTACTTATTAGATTTTCTAGCTCTGTCAATACTGCAAAATCTTGTTCTAACTCGACCTTCCAACTACGATAATCCATATCTTGTAGAGCAATCCGATTTTTCTTACCGATAGAGAACTCGAAATTACTGTCTTCCAAATCAAAATCATCTTCATTAAGATGAGGGTCAACAGATAAATGATCCAAGCCTGTCAATTCATATTCCTCGATAGCCTGTAACGTCTTTTCTACATAATCTTTTACAACGTCTATTAAAGTATATCGAAAAGCTGCAACAGAACTTTCTAAACGTTTGAGCAGGTTAATCATCATCAGTTTTTTGATACCAGACTCACGACCAAACTGAGTTAAATTCCCCATTTTTCCTTCTTTACTTTTATCATATTTAACTCTCTTTGATGGGTAGATATGTATTGAAGGTTGATAGATAGTCAACTGTAGTTTATCAAGCAAGTGATATAATTTTTTATAGGTAATTCCAAGATTTGAAACTGTTAAATCCGGTTCAAAATTAAGAGGTTTTAAGCGCTGTGGAAACTCCCCAATAGCTTCTCTATCATAAAATTCGCGAATATGTTTTCTACTTCTAGCTATGGTTACACTATCTAGTACTTTAAAGAAATCAAAATCTAATGTCGATAATAGTTTATCTGTTGTTCTCTCTTCTGCAGGTAGGTCAGCCCACTTGTTGTAAGCAGATTGAGCATTTCTGAAAATATCATTTATAGATGATTTGGTTTCTAATTTACTATCAATTTGATCCGTATCACCTTCATAGGCTAGAGCAATTTGATTTTTCAAATCATTAAAACGATTATTAACAGGTGTGGCTGATAGCATGAGTACCTTTGTAGGGACACCAGACTTTATGATGCGATTCATTAAACGACTGTATCGATTTTCTCTCCCCTCGGATAAGTCATTTTCGCTAGAACCTCCATTTCTAAAATTATGGGACTCATCAATGACAACCAAATCATAAGTATGCCAATTATTTAAGGACAAATCAATTCCATTAGAGTGCCCTTTATCTCTACTAAGATCTGTATGATAAAGCACGTCATAAAGCAAATGTCTATCATAAATTGGATTATTTACATAATCATGACGATACATATTCCAGTTATTTTCTAACTTTTTAGGACAAAGTACTAAAATACGTTTGCCTCGATAAGCATAATAAGTCATGACCGCTAAAGCTGTATAAGTCTTCCCTAGACCAACCGAATCCGCTAGAATACATCCATTAAATTTTTCTAATTTAGAAATGATCGATTTCACTGCATCCTTTTGGAAATCATATAACAGCCCCCAAATCTTACTTTCTTTATAACCGACCCCTTCATTTGGTAAAAAGTCTTCATTGATATCTTCTAAAAATTCACTGAATAAATTATATAGCATCACATAGTAAATGAACTCAGGTGAATGTTCTTTGTGAGCTAGGTTTAAATTCTCCAAAAACTCTTCTGTAACATCACGAAAATAATCATCTTCTTCCCAAAGATTGTCAAATTCATCTAAATAATTTAAACTAAGTGGTGCATGATAGAGGTTTCTACTCGTTTTAAATAGAGATGCCTCATATCCTAATTCTTTGCGATCAAAGTTTTTCAAACGATCTACTGCCACTACATCATCCGAATTTTCAATTCGAATACCATTTGGCATTTCATCTGTTTCAATATTAATAGACTTAAATTGCGCTTTTCTTCGGATCCAATCAGCACATTCACGAGCAATCGCTTTTTGGGTCAGCTCATTCATCAATTTCAGTTCATACTTTCCACCAAAAATCGATTGTTCCCGTTCTTTTTTGGGTATCGTATATTCACGGAAATCTGTTTTGGTTTCATCTGTTATAAAAGTCGGATTTGTGAAAATAAATTTCAACTCTTCAATATTCTCCAATTCCTCTTTCAACTGCTGATAAGCAAACATAGAAAAGGTCGCCGCTGCAATTTTGACTCGGCTCTCTGATTTCAATTCTTTCTTTAATTCATCTCCAAGACGAATTGATCTATTATCAATTTCCATAATTCCTCCCTGTTAGACTATTTCTACTATTATATCATTCTTTGCAGATTCAAAATAGACCTTTTTTTCTTTCCAAAAAAGGAAAGCCCTGCGGCCTTCCTTTATCTTACTTACGTTTCTTCTTCGCTTTCTTCATTTTATTCGCCATGCGTTTCATAGACTGTTTCATGGCAAATTCACCGATTTTACCTTTGAGTCCGCCACCAAACATCTGGCTCATATCTGGCATTCCTGCTCCTCCGAGAGCTGACAGGTCAGGCATGCCACCTTGTCCCATCATTCCTTCAAGGGCAGACATATCCATCCCTCCCATATTTGGCATATTTTTAGGAAGGTTATTTGGATTGATACCCATTTGCTTCATCATCTTGTTCATATCTCCAGACATAACACCTTGCATGAGCTGTTTAGCCTGGTTAAAGTCCTTGATAAATTTATTGACTTCGACAAATGTATTTCCAGAACCAGCTGCGATACGACGGCGACGGCTCGGATTTAACAAATCTGGGTTTTCACGCTCTTCAGGTGTCATAGAAGACACAATAGCACGCTTGCGCGCAATCTGACGCTCATCCACCTTCATGTTTTGAAGGGCTGGATTGTTAGCCATACCTGGAATCATCTTGAGCAAGTCTTCCATTGGTCCCATGTTTTGCACCTGATCCAACTGATCGATGAAATCATTGAAATCAAAGGTGTTCTCACGCATCTTCTCAGCCATTTCAAGGGCTTTTTGCTCATCGTATTCTTGAGAAGCTTTCTCAATCAAAGTGAGCATATCCCCCATACCAAGGATACGGCTAGACATACGGTCTGGGTGGAAGGTTTCGATATCTGTAATCTTTTCACCTGTACCAGTGAACTTGATTGGTTTTCCAGTAATGTGACGAACAGATAGGGCAGCACCACCACGAGTGTCCCCATCAATCTTGGTAAGGATAACCCCAGTTACTTCTAACTGAGCATTGAACTCACGCGCAACATTGGCCGCTTCTTGACCAATCATGGCATCAACGACAAGCAGGATTTCATTTGGCTGAGCCAAGGCTTTCACGTCACGAAGCTCATTCATCAAAAGCTCATCAATCTGCAAACGACCTGCCGTATCAATCAAGACATAGTCATTATGATTAGCTTGGGCTTGTTCCAAACCTTGACGTACAATCTCAACAGCTGGTACTTCTGTTCCAAGTGCAAAGACAGGCACATCAATCTGTTGCCCCAGAGTTTTGAGCTGATCAATGGCAGCTGGACGATAAATATCCGCCGCAATCATCAAAGGACGAGCATTTTCTTCTTTCTTGAGTTTGTTGGCCAATTTACCAGCAAAGGTTGTTTTACCAGCCCCCTGCAAACCGACCATCATGATGATGGTTGGAATCTTAGGAGACTTGATAATCTCAGCCGTATCAGAACCTAAAACAGCTGTCAATTCCTCATCAACGATTTTAATAATTTGTTGCGCAGGATTAAGGGTATCAATAACCTCATGCCCGACTGCACGCTCACGAACTTTCTTAATAAAGTCCTTTACAACAGGCAAGGCAACGTCGGCCTCAAGCAAGGCCAAGCGAATTTCTTTGGTTGCCTCTTGGACATCAACCTCTGAGATTTTTCCTTTTTTACGTAGATTTTTAAAGACGTTCTGTAAACGTTCTGTTAAACTTTCAAATGCCATGTTTCTTCCTCTTATTCTCTATTATCAATGCTTGTTAAAATTTCTATCTGCTCTTGCAGAAAGTCATCATTGGGATAGCGCTCCAAAATCTGGTCAAAAATCTGACTACGGACAATGTAGTCCGAGTACATGTGCAATTTCATCTCATAATCTTCCAGAATCTTTTCTGTCCGCTTGATATTGTCATAGACAGCCTGACGACTGACACCAAACTCCTCGGCAATCTCAGCAAGACTATAATCATCAGCGTAGTAGAGCTCTATATAATTCATTTGCTTATCTGTCAAAAGCGCCGCATAAAATTCAAAGAGCGCATTCATACGATTGGTTTTTTCGATTTCCATAACTTTTATTATACCAAAAATTAGCCTAATCTACCACACTAGGGAGCCAATCCAAGAAGATAGCTAGCTAAATTTGAAAAAGACAAGAGACTAGCCCCAAGTAATTTCCAATTGATAGCTGGCAAAGGGTTGTCCCTCTTGATTTTGTAGTTGATAGTCTAAATAAATCTTTTGCCCATCAACTTGATAATGGCTCGTTTGGATGATAAACTCCTGCATGCCCATGGGTGTGGGGATATAGGCTAAACTATCACTATCCTTTAGAAAGCGCATAATTGTCTTGGGATTGGAAAAACGGGTCATCACCAGTTCTTGACCATGGAATTTAATCACTACTTTTTCTTTTTCCTCATTGTAGAAAAGCAGATAGCGATAATCTCCCTTTTCATGCACTTCAACGTCATAAAGCTGGTCAATCACTTCCAACTGCTCATCAAACTGAATCCTATTTCGCATCCGAATCTTCACATCAGGTCCTCTTTCTTGTCTCTTGTCCTACTATTTTACCAAAAACTCTAGCTTTTTGCTATAATGGTCATATGAACGAAAAAGTATTCCGTGACCCAGTTCACAACTATATCCATGTCAATAATCAAATCATCTATGACTTGATTAATACAAAAGAATTTCAGCGTTTGCGTCGAATCAAGCAATTGGGGACTTCCAGTTATACCTTCCACGGTGGAGAACACAGTCGCTTCTCCCATTGTCTTGGAGTCTATGAGATTGCACGACGCATCACGGAGATTTTTGAAGAAAAATATCCAGAAGAATGGAACCCTGCCGAGTCTCTCTTGACCATGACCGCTGCTCTTTTACACGACCTTGGGCATGGTGCCTACTCCCATACTTTTGAACATCTCTTTGATACAGACCATGAGGCCATTACTCAGGAGATTATCCAAAGTCCTGAAACGGAGATTCACCAAGTCCTGCTACAAGTGGCGCCAGATTTTCCAGAAAAGGTAGCCAGTGTCATCGACCATACCTATCCTAACAAGCAGGTCGTGCAACTCATTTCTAGTCAGATTGATGCAGACCGCATGGACTATCTCTTGCGCGACTCCTATTTTACAGGAGCATCCTATGGGGAATTTGACCTGACTCGCATTCTCCGAGTTATTCGTCCTATCGAAAATGGTATCGCCTTTCAGCGAAATGGCATGCATGCCATCGAAGACTACGTCCTCAGTCGTTACCAAATGTATATGCAGGTTTATTTCCACCCAGCAACACGCGCCATGGAAGTTCTCCTACAGAATCTTCTCAAGCGTGCCAAGGAACTCTACCCTAAGGACAAGGATTTCTTTGCACGAACTTCCCCACACCTCCTACCTTTCTTTGAAAAAAATGTGACCTTGTCTGACTATCTGGCTCTGGATGATGGTGTGATGAATACCTACTTCCAGCTCTGGATGACTAGTCCTGACAAGATACTAGCAGACTTGTCGCAACGCTTTGTCAACCGCAAGGTCTTTAAATCCATTACCTTTTCACAAGAAGACCAAGACCAACTCGCCAGCATGAGAAAATTGGTTGAAGACATCGGCTTTGATCCAGACTACTACACTGCCATTCATAAGAACTTTGACCTCCCTTATGATATCTATCGTCCCGAATCTGAAAATCCACGGACACAGATTGAGATTCTACAAAAAAATGGAGAACTGGCCGAACTCTCTAGCCTGTCTCCTATCGTCCAATCCCTTGCTGGCAGTCGACACGGAGATAATCGCTTTTATTTTCCAAAAGAAATGTTGGACCAAAACAGCATCTTCGCAAGCATTACCCAGCAATTTTTACACTTGATTGAGAATGATCATTTTACCCCAAATAAAAACTAGAAGAGGAAATTTATGAGTATTAAACTAATCGCCGTCGATATTGACGGAACCCTAGTCAACAGCCAAAAGGAAATCACCCCTGAAGTCTTTTCTGCCATCCAAGATGCCAAAGAAGCTGGTGTCAAAGTCGTGATTTCAACTGGACGCCCTATCGCAGGTGTTGCCAAACTTCTGGACGACTTGCAGTTGAGAGACAATGGTGACTATGTCGTGACCTTCAACGGTGCTCTTGTCCAAGAAACTGCTACTGGCCATGAGATTATCAGTGAATCCTTAACCTATGAGGATTATCTGGATATGGAATTTCTCAGTCGCAAGCTCGGTGTCCACATGCACGCCATTACCAAGGATGGAATCTACACTGCCAATCGCAATATCGGAAAATACACAGTGCACGAATCAACCCTCGTCAGCATGCCTATCTTCTACCGCACCCCTGAAGAAATGGCCGGCAAAGAAATTGTCAAATGTATGTTCATCGATGAACCAGAAATCCTCGATGCTGCGATTGAAAAAATTCCAGCCGAATTTTACGAACACTACTCCATCAACAAATCAGCTCCTTTCTACCTCGAACTCCTTAAAAAGAATGTAGACAAGGGTTCAGCCATTACTCACTTAGCCGAAAAACTAGGGCTGACCAAAGATGAAACCATGGCGATCGGTGACGAAGAAAATGACCGTGCCATGCTGGAAGTCGTTGGCAACCCAGTTGTCATGGAAAATGGAAATCCAGAAATCAAAAAAATCGCCAAATACATCACCAAAACAAATGATGAATCCGGCGTAGCCCATGCCATCCGCACATGGGTACTGTAAAATAATTTGAATGTAGAAAAAGCACTCCAAAAGTTAGAGATACTGTACTGACTCCAAAAGTTAGACAGAAAAAATCTTACTTTCGGGGTGCAGTTTAAGATTCAGTATTTTTGTCTCTAGTTCTATCCCCTAAATAATTATTAAACCTGAAAAAGGTAGTACATTATGTAAAACCTTTTTCAATTTTTTATTTTACTACGAATTAATATTATTTTTTCTAATGATAATTAATCCACTAATCTTCCTTTATAAATATTACAGTTCTTTTCTTAGTTAGCTTTCTTTCATAACTCTTTATAAGAATAACCAATAAACTACTTAGTAATCCCAAAATAACTAGACTTAATCTCGGGTTTAAAAGCTAATTAAAATAAGCGGCTAATATCCCTCCAAAAGGTGCAAAAATGGTAGCTATTACAAAAGAACTAGAAAGTATCTTTCCGATATTATACACAGTACTTTCTTGCTGCTGTATTGTTGTAATCGAAACAGAAGCTATTGTAATTAATCCGCTCAAAATTGAATAACAAATTCCAAAAAATATCCAATTTTCTACTATTCCACTCGCCATAATGACAAGTGGGATGGTTGCCATTGATATATTCATTAAGATAAAGGTATCCTTCTTATTCAAAAAAGTAGAAAGAAGGGTTACTGCTATCAAACTACCAAATCCAGCAATTGAGTATACAATTCCAACAAGACTATTTGATAATTTTAATTACGTCCATTTTTTTCTCTCATTAATTGGACATAGCCCTTTGTTTCTATTTTTGAATTTAAAAACGAGAACTCTCCGCACATTTTCTCATAAAAACTATTATAATCTTCTTTTGAAAAATCTCCTAAAATCTCTATCTCAAGATAAAATCCAAGACCATCAATCTTATCTAGATTAATCGTTTTATTTTCTAATGCGTCATGATAAGTCTTTCTATGTTTACTTATTGTGAAAATATTTGAAAATCCATCTTGCAAGATATTTCTTACAAATTCTAATTTTTCAGATTCCAACTCTATTTCACTTTCACTCCACATTCCTTGTTTTATCGTATCTTTTCTTGTGAAAACACATGCTTTATTATCATCTTCTTGGCGAATTCTGTAGATAAAGCTACCTACCTCATCATTTTCAAATTCTCTTCCTTTTATTTTAAAATATTCATCAACTTGCTTATTTTCACTCTTAAATTTATAAGATTTTTCTAAATATGAAATAGCGTTATTATAATCTCTCTCATCATTGAGTTCAAATCTAACTTCTAATTCATTCATTAATTTTACCTCTCAATTCTTCAAAGGATGAAGTCTCTTTACATTCACTCAGTCTATAGTAAGTTTCTGGTGATGTTTTATAGATACAAAGCCTAATATTTTCTTGCACTCATTTTAGCACTTCAATATAATACTGTCAACATTTTTTATTTATTTTCATTAAATACATATTTGTATTGTTTTGGATTAAAAAAACGATGCTTAATTGAACATCGTCTTTACTATTCTGTTATATCTGCAATGTAATGCTCGATTTTAAGAGCCATTGACATATTTCCCTCAAGCTTATATAGGAAATAAGCCGTTTCAAAGTACTCTTTTACTGCAACTTTAGAAGAAAAATTCTTACTGACATTTCCCATCAATAAATACAAATCAGCCAAAAGATATGTTGTTCTATACGTCTTACATTGCTTTATCGTATCTGTGATTTTAGTAATAGCCTCTTCAGTATTATTCTGCAACCATAGATAGCGACAAACATTATAATTAAATTTAATAGAAAGGTTTAATTCTTCGATTGTGTTTAACTTGAGTTGATTTACTTGACACTCTAACTCTTCTCGAATTTCATTAAAGCTCTCTAAATCTTCAATATCATAATAAAAATTAAATAGAGTATTTGAAACTTGAAGGTAGGTCAAGTCAGGTACACTTAACTGAGACAGTACCTTCTCCAATCTTGCCACAGCCTCCTCTTTTTGCCCATAGAAATAAAAATCAATAAGAGAGTTTATCCACTCCATATAAAACTTATCTACTAGAGACAAGCGATGTACTTTTACACTCTCTAGTTCATATATATATTTCAAAGACTCATAATTTCGATTTGTGATAAATGTCTGAGCTAACTTCTTAAACTCTGATAGCTCGTCAATCTCCTCTTCAATTTGTTCATTAAAAAAATAATCTATACTAACTTTTAACTTCTTAGACAGAGCATATAAAAAGTCTGCTCCTGGAGTAAATTCTCCATTCTCCAATCGACTAATCTGTCCCTGTTTGCATATCCCCTCAGCCAATTCTCGCTGAGACATTTTTAATTCTTTTCGTCTATTTTTTAATCTTGTTGCTAATAGTGTGCCCACGTCTGCATTTTCCTTTTCTATTTGATTTCAATTTCAATTGTAACATGATTAAATTTTAAATACAAATTAACAAACAAAAAGATACAAATTATAAATAAATAATGCCTATGTATGTTATTTTTGAAAACCTATCCCTTCTTCTTTTGAAATTTTCTTACTCAAGCGATTGATAAAACTATTAACGTTAAATGTACTAGATGTTAGACTATCACGTTTAGATTTTGCTATTGATAGATTTAACAGACCAGAAATAGTCTTTTACAACATATCAAATTCAAGGGAATAATAAGGATTTTCCACATTTTTTACGCTCTCTAGTTCATAACAATCAATTCATCTTGTCACATACCTTAGCCCGAAAAATCCACACCAAATCTTTTCGAAAGCTGTTTAAAGCTTTGTACTTGCTTTCTGACTTCATAAATCTGTATCTTTACCTCATTTGTCCCAATTCCATAATAAAAATAAGGACATTCTAATAAAGGAAGTCCTTATTTTCTAACTAATAGATGTCAAAGTTACTTTGCTGATCCACTTTATTCGGCTCTATAATCATTGACCAAAATATAATTTTTGGTCATGATTTGGTCAA
Source organism: Streptococcus mitis (assembly GCF_946190375.1). Taxonomy (GTDB): domain Bacteria; phylum Bacillota; class Bacilli; order Lactobacillales; family Streptococcaceae; genus Streptococcus; species Streptococcus mitis_CJ. The sequence continues at coordinate 167,664 of NZ_CAMIAF010000001.1, forward strand.
AAAGACAAAAAATACTAAATTATCTTTAAAAATGAACTTGTGATAGTTGTCTTTAAATAAACATTTTGAATTTTCTTTGTCTTTCTTTACATTTCTAAAAATGCCCCCTGCAGGAATCGAACCTGCAACTACTCCTTAGGAGGGAGTTGTTATATCCATTGAACTAAGGGAGCTAGATAAAAACCCTGCTGAAAAAGCAGAGTTTTTTAGTCGAATTAACGACGGATTTCTTTGATACGAGCTGCTTTACCTTGAAGAGCACGCAAGTAGTACAATTTCGCACGACGTACTTTACCGTAACGAACAACTTCGATTTTCTCAACACGTGGAGTGTGGATTGGGAAGATACGCTCAACACCTACACCGTTAGAGATTTTACGAACTGTGTAGTTTTCTGAGATACCAGCACCTTTACGTGCGATAACAACACCTTCAAAAATCTGGATACGTTCACGGTTACCTTCGACAACTTTCGCGTGTACACGAACAGTGTCACCAGGACGGAATGATGGGATATCTGTACGAAGTTGACCTTCAGTCAAGCTTTGGATTAATGGATTCATTTTATTCTCCTATCTTTGTCAATCTTGAGGAACCTTCCTCAGCGGATAAACTGTATTTTTGTGCGTCCATTACACACAAGATACAGTTTACCAAACTTCCACAAAAAAGTAAAGAAATTTATAACAAAAGTTTGTGTCTATTTTTTTGAGGTAGTAAAAAAATACATCAAAAACGGAAATGTAAAAACAAGGCTAAACAATTTTACTTGCTCAGCCTTGACATCTACTAAAATTTCTGATAGTATTAATCTTACTGATAAACAAGACCCAATTGTTTATCTTTATGAGAGGTACGTTGTTGCGTGCCTCTTTTTTATTGATAAGGTTATTATACAATTTTTACTACTATAAGTCAAGAGTTTACTGAGTTTATGACATCTTATTTATTGATTTTTTTCCCTGCAAAACGTTGTTTGTCTCTCTGTTTTCGGCCCTTCCAAGAAGCATTTACAATCGTTCCTAAACTTCTTGGAGCTTGATCGATCTTTTTGCGTACTTTTGCACTGCTCATTCCTTCTGAGTGGTATTTTTCATATTCATTTCTCCAATTACCAAAAAATAAATCTCGTAGTTCTTGATTGTAAGACAGCAAAATAAGATGCGACATCGCATCGGCATGGTTTAATGACCAATACATCCCTCTATTTTTCATCCGATAACTTATTTTCCTATGCTGGCTTTCCATAATTCCTAAACTTGCTGTTTCTAGATTCCTCTGCTCAGGAGGTTGCGTATATTTAAAATTACCAAGAATTCTATTCTTAAAAACCTTAAAAATATCAATCTTCTTTTCGTTCTGATTAAGCAGGACGAATGATTCTAATGTATCAATAGCTGTTTTCAATTTCTGCTTGCAGTGGCTATCTATGGCTTTCATAAATTGATCTAGTAACTCTTCGGAATACGGTTTGACCAACTTTTTTATTTCTTTGTTTAGATGGTACCTATCCCAAAAATGTTGATGGTGCTTAATTCCTAGATCTTTTGATATCTCTTTAAATAAACGTGGAGTATATCCGTGCCCCATATCTGAATTAGTCACAAGTAGAGTATCTGACGTAATTTTAAAATGATTATAAATATAATCTACTACTCTTTTCCTTGCTATTCGATTATTGGGAGACACAATTTCCACCTTATCTTTTAAAATTTTCCTATTTCCATACTCCTCCGTTCCGGTATGAATGACAAAATGAGATAATTCTTTATTCTGTTGTTCTTTTTCTCTTCCACTGACCTTTATCCAAACACCATCTCCTTCAAGATAAATGACAGGTGCCTCAATTTTCTTGACAACTACCTCATCACTATAGTAACGATAATCTTCTTTTTCATTTAACAACTGACTTGCTAGTTTAATTGCTTTTAACACTGTGTCTTTAGTAATATAAACCTGGTACATCAGTTCAATAACTTCCACAACTTTTCGATAAGGTAACATTGTAGCTAGTTTGGTGATCTGATACAGCAATTCTTTCGAATAGGCAATACGTTTCTCCAGACCTAACTTTTCATCTACTGGAATCCTACATTTTCCATTTTTATACCAGCGCCTTCTTGAAAAAGTTACCTGGCCAAACGTAAATGTAACGGTTCTCTCAGCATAGTTTACAAATTTGTAACCTCTAGCTCTCATTATGGGAGCAATATAGTTGTCATAGTCACTTACAAATTTATGAAATCCTTGTAGATTTTTCTCTTTAAATTTCTCTACAAATTCTCTTTCATCAATAATTTTTGTATCCAAAATAAAAACACTCCCAACTAAAATCATAATAAAAAAGTATAAAGATTTTAGTTCGAGAGTTCAAATGTTTTTTGTCAGCAAAGATAAAAGCCTGGTATTAAACCAGACTTTAGGTAGTTAACAGTAGTATCATCTCATAACTAATATGACTCATTTACAACAAAAGCAGTAAGTTAAAATAAATGCAAAGTGTGATTATAATTATATTTACAATTACATTTATAGTTATATTTGTATTTATAAATATAAACCTGTTTCTTCTCTGAATTGTTTTTTTTGATGATGATTTTCTTCTGCCTTTTGCTTAAACTGTTGCAATTTTGTTGAGAATTTATCTGACTTTTTTATGAAGTCTCCCTCTTTTTCATCATTGATAGCTCCTTCAAATCCTTTATTTTTAAGATAATTCGTATAAAAAAGTTGCTCAAATCGAAAATAATCAAATAATGGCTGTCTGTTATCGTGAACCTGAAAGGCTTCAAGTGCTGAATAATAAGTTGCCTTATTCGTATCGTCCACAATAAAGGGGGTAATTCCTTCCTTCAAGCACTGTTTATACAAAAGCAATCGACCTATTCGACCATTGCCATCTGCGAAAGGATGAATCCTTTCAAATTGTGCATGAAATCTTGTTAAGTAATTCAAATCTTTCTGCTGTTTTAAGTTATAGCCAATTATCAATTTTGATTCCTTTTGCATCAATATTTGCGATAGTCTTTGTCTCATAAATTAAGCTAGTCTGCTCTTCTGTCAGACGACTTCCTTCAATTCGGTTAGAATTATAAGCAAAGCGTTTCTGTGTGATATCATAAATACCACCATGTACTTTTCCTTCTCTCTCTGCTAAGAGTCTCGTGATTAAATCCATAATTTCTCCTCGTAGCAATCAGATATAGTTATATCTGTTTTTTATTGTAAACTTTCTAGCCACCTATCAAGATAATCTGATGCAGACTTTGCTCCGGCTGCTTTAGCAATCTCATCTAATTTTTTCCGATTGCTTGGTTTCAAAGTAAACTGAAATTGTTTCTTACGTTCAAAACTTTCAAAGCTGGCTACATCTGAAATCTGCTCAGGTTGATGGGTTGCTTCGATAATCTGCGAAATCTCTTTTTCTTTTGGTGTGAATGCCATGACAATCTCCTTCTAATTATATTTATAATTGTATTTGTGTTTATAAATATAATTATATTGTATCATAAATTTTTGAAAAAGTCTGCTCCAGCTCAGTAAAAAACTTTTTGTGTTTTTGATAAAGCTCAGGATTCTCCTTCATATCTGCAATAGAGACCTTATCAATTGTAGAATGATTGAATAACTCTTTTGCTGGTACAATTCCTAGAAGGTTATCTGTTCCCTTTTCTTTGGCTTCAAGTCCCAGGGCTTCCAGTAATTCTCTCGATGATCCATAGTTTGGTCGGATCATATTTGCTAGAAAATATAACTCAGCAGTAATGTAGGACTCTCTGGTACGATAATCGATTACATCCTTTCTGAATGCTTCTAACCGAGTTGATAGATTGAATTTGGCGTTATAACCAAACTCTGAAGGAGTCAAGGGACTAATAATAGCGTGACTGACCGCAACAGCATTTTTTGTAGCGGTCGCAAAGTCTGGTCTACAATCAATCAAGATATAGTCAAACTGACCCAACTTCTTCTTTTCGTAGTTATCTTCTAACCAAAGATAAAGTAGCATATTTTTCTTATCGCTGTTCTCCAGATCTCGTTCTACAGTGTCAAGTTGAACCGATCCTGGAATTAGACTGATATTTTCCTTGACTTGCTTAATATCCACGTCACCTCCTTTGAAGGCATTCGCAATTGTATTCTTGCTTTCGTAAATATTGTAGCACTGAGTCAGATTACACTGATGGTCTAAATCTATAAAGAGAACTTTATGACCTTTCTTAGCCAACCATTCCCCATAATTAAAAGTTAAAGTTGTTTTCCCAACACCACCTTTGATAGCGGCAAATGTGATAATTTTCATTTGATATCCTCCTGTTTTTCTATACTTCTATTATACCATTATAATTATATTTGTCAATATGTTTATAATTATATTTATAATTATTTTTACAATGAAGTTTCTTTATACTTACGCTGCTCGACATTTTTCTCAATGTCTTGATGTAGCTTATAATCTTTTGTAATTGCTTCTACCCGTTGATACAAAGCCTGGCGCTCAAATGTAGCCTCTTTAACAAGTTTATCAATCTCAGATTTACGAGTGCTAGGATCTACTCTCAAGTCTTTCATAATAGCAATAGCTAGTTTTACTTCCTGAGGATCGCTAGATTCCAATGCAAGAAATGCAGACTGAATTTTATTAAGCTCACCCAAGCGTTGATCTAATTTATCAAGCAAGTTATCTACTTCTTCTAGTTCTTCTTCAAAACGATTTAACAATTCATCAAATTGCTGTCCTTCTGTCACTCCATGAGCGGATAGATAGTTATATTCACGAACAAGCTGATCCAAAGTTGAGATTTTAGGATTTTTTCGGATAATCATTTCTCCATTATCATACGACAACTGGGAAGCGACTGTTTCTCCCTTCATGTACCGATTCTTATCAGCGTGTTCAAGATTAACAAAATAATAGAAATCATTTTTTCTGATAAAAATTTCATAAGATCCATCTTCTGCTTTTTCAATCTGATGAGCAGGAATCAGAATAGTTCCCTTATTTCTAATCCCAAATTCCATTTCAAGATAGATTCCATTTTTCGTTTCTTCCATCACCTGCCATTCTTCAACTGTGATTCTCATTTCAAAATCATCTTCTCGTTCTGCCACCATCTTTTCATATTCAGATTTTATTTCATCAACAGATAAGGTTACCTCGTTAGCAACCACTCTCTCAGAAATTTTCTCTAAAGAATAATTTCCTTTTTTTGATAAAGTGCGATCCCTAACATTTCTGGTTTGATCTTGGTCAGTCAGACGATACTTTATTTCCTTTCCTGAAGTATCAACTATCAGATTTAAAGCTCGTGCCTTAGACTTGAAATCTTCTAAGGAGCTTGAATGTTTTAAAAGGAAATCTAAACGAGATTTAATTTCATAACGAAATGAATTTTTCTTTCGGTAAGCATGATACGTTTTTCGATTAGTCCATAATCTCTCTTTGAGAATTTTAGCTCCAGCCAAATCTGCATACTTATCTGAGATATTCTCTAAACTTTTTTTCGTTCCTTTTTGCCAACGAAATTTTTTCAATGTGACAGAATTAGTAGAATTGAAAATGATGTGATTGTGGATATGACCCTTATCCATGTGAGTCGCTATGACAAATTCATGTTGTCCACCAGTTAATTCTAAAATTGTTTTACGACCAATCTCATGAATTTCTTGTGGAGTCAAATCATCTTCAGGCGAAAATGATTGGATGATATGATGAGCCAAAACTCGATTAGAATTTTGAATATCCGATAATTCCTTTGTTCCTGCTCGCTGAGCTGCATTCTTTTTGGTCAAAAGAAATTCTTCTGTCGCCGTGCTAGCATCTGTAATTCCATAAGTAGATACAAGTTGCTTGACTACTCGGCCATCTTTAACCACGGCTGGAAATTCAAGCTGTTCATCTTGTTCTAAGAAACTCGTTTTAGATGGATTCTCGATATAGCGTAAAGCATTATTTAAACTTTTTGTATCAGTCAGCTCGACCGTCTTTGCTTCATCCTCAATATATTTTGTAGAGCGACCCAAAGAAGCCACTCCTTTTATCTGCAGGACTTTTGTTACAACCATCTGTCTTGTTCCTTTGTTTGATTTTCTTGTTTTTGAATAAATTGATTGACTGTATCTTTCAAATCTTTTTGCAACTCAAGAATCTGACTCAATTCATTGAGACTAGCTTGATCATCTTCGTTTACCCTTTTTGCGATCTGATTTATATTGACACCTATTCGATTTATTTCCTTACGCAGTTCTCTCAATTCTTCAAAATTTAAGATTTTGACCTCGCCCATAATCAACATGATTCGAGCAAAGGCATTAAAATTAGTCATTCCAGATTCTGCAATTTTAGTTGATATAAACCGAGCTTCCTCCTCCGTCAAACGGATTTTTTTCTGAATCATCCGTTTTCGTTTTTCTCCATTTTTCAAAAATCATCACCTCTGTTCTGCTGTTTCTTGATTGAGGGGCTCAGCCCCTTTTCTTCTGGCAAGCATAGCACTTGGGTACCCAAATGCTGTTTTTAAAAAGGTCAAAGATAGTCAGGGTGTTACCCCTGACCATTCTTGACTTTTTAAATTTTTGGGGAAATCCCCAATCCCCTAATCCCTGCAAGCAGGAATTTAATTATTTCGAGGAGAAAAGTTTGATTAAACTTTTAAAGTTTCCAAGAGAAAATCCATCCCATCAATCAAGTTCATTTTTAAGATTTCATCTCTAAGTTGCTCAAATCTTTCGTCACTCATTTCCTCGATTTCTTTAAGTGCAATGGGATACATTTCTACTTCTTCTAGTTCATAGGTTGTTTTAATTCGCATATCTCTACGAAGAATGTAGAGACATTCTTTGCGTGAAATATGCTGGTTAACTTCATTCACTTTTGGCGAATCTGTAGCCTCATCCTCAAAAAATATCTCCATCAAAATATCAAAAGTTTCTTGTCTTAGATTTTCAATCATCTTCTGTTTCTCCTTTTTTGTTTTTCTTCCGACGAGTTAGTGCCTCCATTATTGAGGGCTGCTCAGGGACTTTTTTTCTTCCACCTGCATTACAGCCTCCGCCTTTTGACTACCTAACTGTTCAGATTTTTCTTTTGCCTGTTTCAGTTTATCTGCAAACTTATCTTTCGTCACAGTTTTATTTTTCACTAATTCTAACTTAGCATCCATCCGATCAATCAAACTTTTTGCTTCCTTCTGAACAACCTGCAGTTGTTCTACCATATCTTCAAAACCATTTTTATCTTTCGCCCAAATAGCCAAATAGCCAAAACTGTAGCTACTCGTATCAAAACCAAAATGATTAGCCACGACATAAGCGACACTTTCAGCTTGTAATTCTTGCTTACGATATTGGTCGTCCCCATATTGGGCATTGCTTCCTCTATGTAAATCTGCATGAGCCATTTCATGAAAAATGGTTTTTAAAATCTGTTCTTGACCCTTTAATCCTTTTGAAATAACAATTCGATTTTCATCTGGAGAGTAATAACCATTTGTGCTCTCTCTTTTAATTTCTTCAAAACTGATAGGAACCTGATTATCCATTGAAACAGCTTTGGCTGCTCGGTACAAATCTTCATAATCTTTAACATCTCCAGTTAATTCATTAATTGCTTTTGGCAATTCTTTTCCTTCTGTTTGAGATACGTCAAAGACATTCCCTAACTTAAATCGAGTAACTGTGACTTCCTTCTCTTCCATCTCATTCTCAGATGGTGAAAAACTCAACTCATTTTGATTAGCAGAAATTTTAGTTTTCACTTGATACGGAACCCAAATCTTCAGAGCTTTTGAGCCCTTTTTAACTGTCCTGTCAAAATCCGCTTTCCATTTATTAAAACTTGCAACACGGGAAACATTAGGATTTTGCATCTTCAGCAAATGAATATTGTTGAGTGAGTAGTTGTGAAACTTACTCATCGTATCCAAGAATGATTTAAACTGTTCTGAATCTAAATAGTTCTTCATTCCCTCTTTCAAGTGTTCAGCTAAAGCTTTTGTATCTTTATTTGCGACTAACTGGGAAATGGTTTGTTCTGAACTTTTAGTAGCAATTGCATCTGTTATAATAGCTCCAGTTTCAGCTTCAACATCTGTCCTTCTTTCTCTATCTTCCTGTTTTTTATGAAGGTTAGAAGCGCCGTTGTATGGATCTGTTCCCTGTAACATCTCATCAGAATTGGAAATACCATCACCATCCAAATCACGATCCCTCTCATCTTTTCGGTTATACTGATAAATTTTTTCGTATCGATTATCTAGTGTCTCTTGCGAATCTTTGACTTGTAATTTTTCAAATTCTTCTCGAACATTGGCAATAGTTTGTTCAACTTTTTCTGATAAATCATTCACTTCTTTTTGCCATTTTTCTACAAGAGCTACTTGTTCTTGAGGCGAATCTCTAACTCCCAACTTCTCAAACCAAGCAGATAAATTTTCAACTTCAACGCTATCCCTTCCATCAAAAGAGATAAAACCAAGACGACTATCATGACTACTATCCGAAAAACCAATCGGACTGTTTTTTAAATCTCCATAAGGAAGTTGAGATAATAGTTGATCTGTATAAGGAGTATCTTCCAAAGCGTAACTGAACTGAGAAATATCTAGTTCACTCGCTAATCTCTCCAGATGATACTGATTAAATAATGTCCCATCTATCTTCATCAGCTCTGGATGCTCTCTCATTTCTCGTGTACCAAGTCTTTCTTTATGAGCGATTGGATTAATCTCCTCACCAATATTGTAACGGATACCATCCTGAATCAGTTCACCATCAGGAGCGTAGATACTAAACTGGATCTTAGTTGGAGAGATGTAGGCTTCTGGATGACCACCAGTCACTTGTTCTAGCCCTTCCTGATGTAGCTGATAGAAGTCCTGATTGGCTTTGTAAAGCTCTCTAGCAAAATCTTGATAAGATATCAGATCTGTTTCGCTAAAAGGTAAAATTGGCCCATCTTTATGCTTTTCTGCCCATTGAAGGCGGACATTGTAGGTCGTATTTTCTTTTGAGAGTTCTTCATACTGCTTATTATTCAAAACTGATAGCATTTCTGCACCTTTGTCTTTAACATATTCTTCATTGATTGAAAGTTGCTCGATGTGACCTTCTCTTTCTCTATAGACACCGAGAATTGTGCCAGTATCTATATCTTCCAGTTGTTTACTTAAATCCCCCTTCACTCTCATTAAAGATGCAGGGACATGAGTAAATTCCTTTTCTTTGAATAACAATAACAAATCAGTATCTTCTGGTCTAATTGCTTTTGAAAGATCCAGATTATTAAATTTCTTTACAGATGAAAGATCGTTAAACACAAAGGAGTCTGACTCTATCACCTCAGGTAATAAGTTCAAAACTTTTAGTTTATCCGACATTCCATTCGCAAATTTTAAATCTTTGAAATGCCCTTTCCCAGCTGCAACATCTTCAACGAATGACTCAGACAAATGTTCTACCCACTCATTATATACAGGTGTTACTCCAGTTAAGTGCATCCAATTTTTCTTGTCAAATTTAACATTTAAAATTTGGAATTGCTTTTCTTCTGGATTCTTATAAACATAATAGATACTTGTCCCTGACATTTCTTTTAGATACCATTGAGCTGAGTCCCTCATTGCGTTTGCATATAAATTTAACGTCCGCATGTTTTTTCTGAATTTTTTATTTGACATTCGATCCTCATCGATGGTAAAATGAAGACGAACATTGGCAGGAAAATCAGGTTGAGAATTTTTCTCAACGGGCTGCGGTGCTGTCCCTGGAGTTTCTACTCCTAAAGAACTGGAATTGCGATTCAATAGTTCGCCCCCAGTGTTAGTCTCTTGATAATTATCAAGGGACTTTTCTTTTTCTTCTGAAGCTGTAGTTGGTTCAACGAGTCTAGTTGACTGAACAGAAAAACCTATATTATTCCAGTTTTTCTTTAGCCATTCCGCATCGTACGGAGATAAATGACTAGTATCTACGTTCAATACAGAACTTTGATCATCTTCTAGGACTACTTCATCTTGCTTTTTTTGTTTGGACAGTAACTTATTTACTAAATCTTCTTCATGTTCACTGCTATTCTCATGCAATTTCGACATACTATCTTTTCTCCCTCTTTCTTGATTAATGATTGTTTGATATTCTTGACGGACTTCTTCCTTTGTCAATTGCCTATCTGACACAAAGGCTTTTACATCATCTGCAGTTAGCTCTTGCGCTTTTGCAAGAGCTAGTTCCTTCTCAAAAAAACCCTGGTAATGCCAGGACTTTTCATCTGCTGTGTAAACGTGCGCCAGCTCCTTAGGAGCTTCATTCCCCCTCTTCAGGAAATCATTCCAATCTTCCTTTTCCTGGTTAAGTTGAACGATAGGCGGAATCGCAATCTGGACTGGAATCCCCTTTTCCTGCAGACTAGTTATAAATTTATGGCCAGCCATATCATTATCTACAGCTAAGGTAATCATATCCTGATGCTGACCATCTTTAAAATAATTCGTTGTTCTAGCGACAGTTTCTAGTTTTTTTCCAACATTCTGATCTACTTGATAGGATTTATCATTTATCTCTGCATACAATTCCATAAACCGTCTACTAATGATTCCTTCTTTTACTCCATCCATAGCTACTAAGCGGACATCCTGAAGACTATCTTTATGAAGCTCATAGTAGCTCATTAGATCGATTGGAGCTTCCGCAAATACTAAACGTTTAGGATTCCCAATATCAATTGAAAAGCCTAATTGTCCGTCTGAATTTCTCATAATTTGTTTTAGACGCCCACGTTCAGGATAGTGCTCCCGATTCTCTACTATTCCCTGAAGACTCGCTCCAGCTAAAAAGCCTGTATTATCTTTATACTTAAAGACAATCACAGGCTCAAAATAGTCTCCTTTTTTTCGGATTGCTTCCGCTATACTGCCTTGGCTAATAAAGAAGTTAATCGTATCATCTGAAAGGCCTCTCTGTGCCTTCAAATAGCTTCTAGAAGCGTTGAAATTCTGATGCTCATATCTTTCCAAGTGATAACTAAAAGGCTCTTTTGAAGCCGTCTGAGCTTCTACATCTACTGCCTTAAATTCTCCAGTTTCTAAAAAATGCATCGCTTCTTTGTAAGAAACTCCTTTTATGGATTGAACTAACTGAATGACATCTCCAAATTCAGTTCTTGAGTTCCAGTAAAATTCATTTTTCTTTGCATCTATTACAAATGAATCATGTTCTACCCAGTTATAGCTATAGCTACCTGTACGCTTTAACTCCATGCCTAGTTTCTCTGCAACAGAAATAATAGATAATCTTTTGGCTTCTTCTTTGCTTAACACCATTTGTTATCCCCCTACAATGAAAATTCTGGCTCTTCTTTTTCTGCTACTATATCTTGTGTCTGTTCTCTCTCAAGTTCTTCTGCTTCTACAAAGCGTTTTAAATCAGGAATATGAAGTTGGGCTTGTTTGAGCTTATCATGAATCAACAAGTTCTCATCGATATGATAGACCGCTTCCTGATGGCCATTAAATCCCTTATCTAAATCAATATCCTCAAAGCGGATAACAGCCAACTCTGTTAAACTTCCCTTATACCAAGCTCCAATCTCACTTTCAAGATAGAATCGAACAGATTCTCTATCTTCCGTCTTTGTATCCCGTAAATAAGCTAGTTCCCAGCTTTCTCCTTGAGAATAACCAACGACCTCTTGAATGATTAACTCCTGATTATTCGTTCCTAAAATCTGGTTAATATCTCCTAAACGTGCTACTAGAATTTCCTGAGCTAGTGAGACGGCTTCTGTACGATAGTTGAAAAACTCATATTGTTCTCTATCTTCTACATAGTTCCTAACGAAATCTGAATAATGAGGGAAACTCTCCTGAAAACTATGTGAAATCATTCCATAGATATAGGCTTGTTTTACTGTTTCAAACTGGGCTATTTGATAATATGAGGGGTCAAGCTTGCCCTCTTGATTCAATAGTTCCTTGATATTTTCTGGAAGTTGAATCGGTTCTGAATCTGGCCAAGTTTTCTTAGAATAGTTGATTACTTCTTCGTAAAGAATGGTATCGATCTCTGGATTCTCCATTTTAAGTAAAGTATCTACAATTTGAGCATATTCTGAAAGATTGGAACGATAATCGGAGATCAAGCCATCTTTACGAACCTCCCATTCCTCAACCTGAGCATTTTCTGGAGTTCGTAGTAACAATACCTCTTCAGCTTCCAGATCCACTCCAATAACTTGATCGCCATTTGGTAATTGATCCATCTCCAATTCCCGAATTCTTGCATCTAATTGATTATTGACCTGAAGCAAGTCTTGCTTCAAGTGAAATAATTCTTCTGCATTGGCCTTTAATTCCTCAAAGTACTCTCTGGAGATCTTCACTGATCGAACCAATAAATCTTTCTCTCGTTGCTCTCGAGGGTAAGAAAACAAGTAGGGAGCGACTTCTTTGAAGTCCTGGTAGTTCATCCATTTTATAGATTCAGTAACAATCATATTTTGGACATCAACAACATCTGTATGAGGAGTAATCCAACCAGCTAAAGCCAACTCTTTTACGGCTTCAGATAGGGAGTAAGAAGGGATATGTTCTAAAATCCCCTCAAAATAACTAATCCCTAGAGCAGTTTCTTCCTCAACTTCACGCTTCATTCGTTTAAATTGTTTTTGTGGTAGTGTATTCATTCTGTTTCCTTCCCTTTCTTTCCATTATCTGGGCCGTAAAAAGTGTCTACAATACCTGCGGAACGTACAGCCGATTCCAATGCCGATCTCGCTAGCTCAGAAGCTGCAATCGTTCTCACTTTCACTTCCCATAGTTCTTCTTCCTTCTTTTTAATTAAGCCATCCGCCCACTCATTATCTTTAATCAGCTCATCTCGTCGTTGCTTCAATTGTTCTAAATCCATTTGATTATCCTTTCATCAAAAAAACAGCTCTGTTTTTAGAACTGTTTCATTACCTGCTATTTTTATTTATTGAAAAGTCTTTGCCAGAACGATCGTCTTTGTAAAGACTCTATCTTCTCTTCTGCTACATTTTTCAATCTACGTAAACGTTGTGATTCATTGGTTAGACGTTGATTTTCAGTGAGAATCTCTCCTTTTTCCTGCCTCAGTTTTCGTTTATCTTCTTCTAGTTTTTGATTATCCTTTTCTAACTTCTTGTAATACTCCTCCTCTTTGTGATACTTTCTCAAGAGTGTTTCGGCCTGCTTGATGTCTTCTGAAAGTTGTTTCACTTTTTCAAATTTTTCATCGTAGGATGATTTCAACAGCTTAATTTCATCCTTAAGTTCTTGGCACTGTTCCTCATAAGTTTTCAAAGTTTGGTACTTCCTTTCGTTATCTGGTGTTATCATGTGTTCTTTTTGAAAACGTCCATAGAGTTTATAATCTCTATCTTGATAAGTGGTTCGAATTTCTTTTGCAATAGTTGCTAGTTCCTCAGGATTTTCAAACTCCTCCGGAAGACTTTCCTGAATCCACTTTGGAAAGAAGGCCTTGGCTTCAAAAAGAGGGATGCCCTTTCTAGCTAACTCTGCACGTTTCAGACGACTTGGTTTTCCAGACACATAGAACTCAATTGCTAAAATACCATTAAATCGATAATATGCCGAATAAGGATAGGTTTCCTCCAGCTTCATATAAAACTTTAAAATAGAATACCCACCGTCTGGAAAAGGCACCCTTTGAAGTTTAGCAATACGCTCTGGAAAAATCATAATGGTCGTCTCCCCCTCCTGAATTTGAAACTTCTGAATTACTTCAAAGGCAGAAAGAAAAGCAATTAATTCAGGCGTATAGGAGAAGCTCCCCAGCTTGTCCCTTAATGGGCTTGATTCTCCAGTAAAATATCGGAAAAAAGCCTGACCACGTTTTCGAGTTTTCAAATTTGTGCGACCGTTAGATGGGCTTACTTTTAGCTCAGTTTCCAAGTCGTAAAATACACCGTTAGTCTTATCTGTAGGATAATGCCAAGGATCGTCCTCAGCTAGTTTAAGAGCTTCAAATGCGTTAACAACACGTTTCTGACCGTCTTTTGTCTTAGCAACAGCATAAAATTTTGAAACTGCCATGGGTTACCTCCCTTTGGTATTTGTCTTTATTATACCATAAGAAAAACTAAGACAGACTGTACTTTCTAGTTCTTAGTTTCGATATATTCAAGTTCATCTGTAGAAAAACCAACAATCTTATAGAAGCCTATGGCTCCAAAAGTTTCTAATAAATGAGTTTCCGCTACCCTTTTAGCTGTATTAAAATCACGAAAAAAACCTGCATGAGCAAAATTTTCATGCCAGGTTATTTTTTCGCCTTCCTGATACAGCCACACATACTGATCCCAATTTATAGCAATCAAAACGCAATAAGAGTCATAAAATTCCATTAGATTTCCTTTCTTTCCTAACTCACTTTGAGAGGAACTTCCTCCACTTCCTTAATCCCAATATGAATAACATTTTCTTCCCCAACCTGGTCTTTCCACTCATCAATATCACTCAGATAGCGCTTGTATCGATACCAATTGTCATCGTTTGGGCCATTGCTTAGGAGATTGGCTCTTGGATGCGTATCCAGATTAAATTTTTGATCTCGAAAGACATTTTGTTTGGATAGAAAGAGTAGGGCTTCTGTTGTTCCAATCGTGGCAACCTCATGCGGTGTCAACAGTTCTCGACCAATTTTGGAGTTTTGCTTAGAATTGCTGGCATTTCTTCCTCTGCTCTCACTATAATTCTGATCATTCAAAGTTTGCTTCCCTGATCGCTCAGATAGATACTTAATCGTATCTAAGTCATTGGAACCTAAATAAAGAATAGCACCACAGTTATTGATAATCGTCTTCGTATTTTCTTTACCGTACAATACTTCAATCTGACTTTGAGATTGCACCATCATCTTGATAGAAATCTCTCGAGAACGAATAACAGAGATAATTGGCGGTAAATTAGGAATCTTCCCAATCTGACCAAACTCATCTGCCCACACTTGTAGATGTAATAGATCTTCCTTAGTCTTTGTTGGATGCTCACCTAATATAACTGCATCTGCAGTTTTTATTAGCACATCGAAAATGGTACTAAAAAGAAGGGCAGATAAGAACTGATAAGCTGGATCCACTTCTGGAATATGAATAAAAACTGCTGTTTTCTCAATATTCCATTTTTCAATCTCCAGTGTATCCTTTTCAATAATCTTTCTTAGTTGCTCATGATCAAATACTGAGAAAGTTGTTGCAAAAATGGCATAAACAGAAGCCCGCGTTTGGCCATCAAAGTTTTTATTGAATAAATCCCACTGCCTGCAGGCATAATTCCCTGGGCTCCTTCTCTCCAAATCTTCAAACATCAATTCAACCGGACTCTCCGCTTCTGGATGATTCCGTCTCAATTCTCGAACCATATCTGTAATCTGCCCTAAATTAGGTAGATAGTGATCAAGCTGACCATCAAAATAAAGATAGCCAATTAGAGAACGCATCAAGAGTTTATTTGCTGCAGGCCAAAAAGGATCACTTTCATGACCATTTCTGTTGAGAGACTCTGTAATTGCCTCTGCCACTCGGTCTATATCCATTTCATTATGAATATATCTAAAAACGTTGAATCCATCTGAATTCAGGAAAGTAATCAAATCAAAAATCTTCATCTTATAGCCTTTTTCTACAAGTGATTTCCCTGTTTCATGAATCAAAATCCCTTTAGTATCTGTAGTTACAAAACTAGAGTTAGCTTGTAATATATTCGGTTTTACAGCACTACGTGTCTTCCAGTCACCCGTACCTCCATATACCAGAATATTTTTATTAATCTGATTTTCAAACCTCAAGCGGTTATTAAATAGTCCCATCTGACTGTTCTGGGTAAAAATCATATTCTTTTCAGGTTCTTCGTCTCGGAATCTCATCAACTCTTCTCTTGTCGCAAAACGAGCTGATCCATGTTCTTCTCCATAACGGTAAGTCCCTGTATCCGATACTCTCAAATACAGCAGAAAAGCAATCAAAAATCCGCCCATACCAATTAATAAAGAAGCTGGAGTAAACTGAAAATCGAACCAAGATTTATCGTTTAGATGGTCATTCATCCAGTTAAGCTTTCCAAATCCAAATACATCCGTTACTGAATCAGTATCTGGTGCTAACAGCCACAGTTTAAAGAGCCAATGAAAGAGATAGAATAGACCAATGCCTAACAACAAATACGGTCTAAGTCTTCGTTTCTTCTTTTCTGTAATCACTTCATTTTTCCTCCAATCTGTGGTTCGATATTTTCCGGAAGAACAAACTCCTTCGTATGAATATTTACCTGAAGCGAGTTAATTTTCTCTTGTTCAACTGCTTTGAAATGTTGCAATTTCTCCTCAAAAGAAGTCGTTTTCCCATTTTTTAGGTTTCGCTCATTGAATCCTTTTGGATCTCTTGTGATGCCTTCTAAGACATCCTTAAAAGCTTGTTCGACAACTCCTTTATCTTTTGCATTGAAAGCAAGAGTTGTCTTACCATCAGGGTGTGTATAAAAAGAAAAGCCAATCCCGTATTGGCCAAGTTCTTTTCGAACTGCCTCGAGATTGACTTCATTATGTAGTAATTGCTGGACTTCTTTCGTATCTGCCGTTGCCATGAATTTATTCCAGTCTGTCTCACCAGTAAAGAGGACATTTTCCCCTCTGGCTTGATACATTTCAACTGCCTTAGAGCTAGCCAGGAAGAGTCCTTTTAAGATGATTTCTCCTGTCACAAGAGTTGCCCGTCCTAATTGGGCTACCACTTGTTCTTGTTCCATTTTAGCTCACCTCTTCAATTTTAAAATAAAGATCCTTCAGTTGACTAGCTTGTTTCTCTTTGGCAAGAATCTGTTGTCGCAACTCATTGATTTTGTTTTGGCACTCATTAATTTCCTCGTTTGCTTCCTTAATAAACTCTTCGTTAGACTGAATTTTATGTTTAATAGATTGCTTATAAGTAACCGTCTGAGCCTCAAAACTATCAATAACCTCTGAAGGTAAATTTACTGAAGTTACGTGAGAAAGGGAGAAGGAAGGCTCAACGTTGCCCTTATCTTCTTGTTTAACAGGAAGAGATCTATTTTCTTCCTGACTTGATTTTTCAATACTAGAAACTACTTCTTGTGTAGGCATATCTTGTGTAGGTTCTACTCGTTCTTCCTGTACCGCCTCTGTTTCATCCAGTCTACTGAAGTCTTCTGTAGTCCATTCACTAGAAGAATAGGTAATTTTATCTTCCAAAGGTACTTCATCTTGAGGCTTCTGAGAAACTAGCTCAGCAATTCTTTGACGAGCCATATTCGCCTCTTTCTTGACCGTTAGATCTTCTAGTTCAGGATCTGGTTCTGGTTGGAATTCGAGTTGGGGTTGAGGCTCTGATGTTCCTGGTGAGTTGTTCTTTTCTTTATGTTTTGCTAAAAAATGAAGAAAACCTCTCTTTTTCTTCCCAACACTCGTACCAAAATTTTCCAGCAACTGATCAATGATTCCAATAAAAGGTATTTCAAGATTAAGTTCTTGTAAAATTTCACCTTCAGAATTAAGAGAATAAAGCCGATAGGTTCCGGTTGTTTTATTACTCTTCATTCGCTCATTGATGATTTCTAGCCTTGATAACAAGTCATCTCGGTGCTCAAATGTTTCCTCTTGATTAGTCAATTGATTAATAATTTTATACATGGTTCACTCCTTGGTTACTTGATTGTGATGGAAGAATGAGTTCCTTCATTTCCTGATAGGATAAGCCACTCTCTTCTGATATAGCGACGAAAAGTTGTGCTTCCAAATCTTTTTCTTGATTTATGTAATTCTTGATTTTTTTATCTGTTTCTTCTTTTTGTCGTTGCGCTTTTTCCTTATCTTTCCTAACTTTCTCAAGCTTACCTTCAAGTTGTTCTATTTTTTTATTCATTCAATTCTCCTTATTGGTTACTACTAGTTGCGGTTATTGGTTCAGAAGATGTAGGTGTTGCCGTTGATGTAGATGAAACTGGAGTCGAGCTTGAACTGCTAGTATCTGAATAGGTGCCTATACTTTGCCCCTTTGCCTCAGTCAAGACAATAGGCTCTATTTTATTGATCAATAGTTTCCCTGCTTTTTCTACATAGGTCAACCGAATTGTAGCTTTAGTGCTACCAGTAAGCCCCTTAGAAGCTCTATTATCTTTCTCTGTTAAGGTAGTACTAGTATATTGAACCTGAGCTAATGCAATTTTATGTTGTTTATCAATGTAGATAGAGCCTGATTCAAAAGCTTGATCAACCACATACCCCTTATAGGTCTGGTTGACTGGTTTTTGTTCTTCTTGAACAGTTTCCTGATACATAGAATCAGTCATAAAAGGCTTATAGCGTGGGCGATTCTCTTCTAAATCCTTCTTGGTATAGTAAGCAATTAGAAAGTCCTCGACCTGCTGTTCAGTAAGAGATAGTTGTTCCTGTTGTTTCTCTTCTGGTTTCTGCTTTGCCTCTTCCTGAACTTGACTATTCTGTCTCAAATTCTGCTGTACTCGGGCAATAGAATAGCCCAGGACAATACATAAAATAGCAGCGACTCCCATAAGGAATCCCTTTACCATTTTGATTAACTTTTGATTATACATTCTTTTCCTTTCTTATTTAGGGGTAACAAAGTATATGCCTGATTGTGGTGTCAAGGTTCGCCAAGTCGATAGGTATAAACCACCAAAGTTCATTTCTGACATTAAGAAGCTACCATCACTATTAACATACTCACAGAATCCCACGTGACCATAAATTGGTGATGCTCCAGCTACACCATTCATGAATACAACTGCAGAACCTGGTTTAGGAGTCGTTGAAATTTCATATCCTTGAGCTTGACCGCTATCAACCCATTGATTGGCATTTCCTAAATACGGATAAATTCCTATTCCAATCTGAGCAAAGCGATTATAGACGTACCACGTACAATTGCCTAGTTCATAAGCGTTACCTGAATATCCTTGTCCTTCTAAAAGTGCTTGATCGGTAGGTAGTCCATAAGGTAGCTTATCTTTATATTCTGCTGGAACTTGCTTGCTAGAAACACCTGTCGAACCTCCTCCTTTATTTTTTAAGAAATTCAACCATTGACGGGCTGCAGATTGCCGTTCTAAAAGCTTATTTCCTGGGACTCCTAACCAAGCGTTCAAGAAGTCCTCCGCAAGAGTTTCTACGGAACCAGTTGAGGTTACAATTCTTCTGAATGCTACACGTCTAGTTGGATCATCTTCCTCCAGAAGAAATTTTGTTTGAACTTCTGCAGACCAAATATCTCCATTCACAGATTTTGCAAAATTCCACAATGCAAGAGCACGAGGGCCAGTAAATTGACCAATCCCAATTCCGATATAGTGTAAACCATTGACCAGGTACTCTTTTTTATTTAAACGTAGATTTGGATACATAGCTTGGAAAGCATCCCAGTTACCAACTAGATTTTCTGCAGTTGGCTCTTTAGCAATTTTATCAAACTGATTATTGGTTAGATAGTCTGTTTCATAGCGTTTAAAAGTTATGGAACTCTCAATATCAAATCCTCCCAAAACAGCTGCAATTCCTTCATCTGTTGCTTCTGGTATATTTTTTTTGATTGCATCCGCAAAAGCTCTTGCACGTTTTCCTTTCTCTCCAGATGTTTCAATGCTACTCACAACAGATGTTGCTTGTGTGTACTCTACACGCTGGAAGTAAAAACCGACATTGACATAAGTCCAACTCTTTTCAACATTACCATCTTTGTCTTTCTTATTTGATCGATCAGGTTCTAGTTTTTGATAATAAACCGTTTGATTTCCTTCAGATGCTACCTTTCCTATGATATCTCCAGATTTGACATGATCTCCTGTTTTGTAACGAATCGTATCTACATTCTTATACAGGAACTTGGAATTCTCATCACTGATTTCTATATCATTACCATTTACTTCAACTTTCCCATCTAGAACTGCTAATAGAGTTTGCCCACCTGTGGCTTGCAAAACAGAACCATTAAAGATCTCCTTCTTAGTTTTATAACCAAAACGCTCAATAATCTGAAGAGGGGCTTGTGATTCAGGTTGTTCTTCTGTATAAAATGGATTATCTAGCTCTTGTAGCAACATATATTTTCCGCGATCTCTAGCAATTTCTAAGAGTTGTTTATACTCTTCTAGTTCGTCCTTATCAAGCTTATAGAGATTATTTTTGGTATAAAGCTCTTCCATCGTTTTAAGATTGTCTTTATCCCCATTCAAATTCTTCCATAAGGTATCTAAGTAAAGTTTCCCACGATTATTTTGCGAAAAATACTTGTTCCCGTCTATACGAAGTTTATCTGAAATATCATCATACTTATAATTCAAGTACAAAAGTGGATCATCAATTTTTGTCCAATAATCTACCTTGTCATTCGATTTTTCACGATCCAATTTTGAAAGATACAACCAGGTATCATTCATGTCAAACTCATCTTGACGAGTAATTCCTGAACTACCTATACCAAGTATAGCTAGAAACAAAAGCAGACCAAAAGCAATCAGATACGCCTTTAAGCTAAATGGATTTTTGATAATAGCTTTAATCGGTTTATAACCTACACGGTAGACCTTCCTAGCCTTCTTGGCAACTTTCCCTATTTTAGATTTAGCCAAACGTTTCTTATAATCCTGAATACGACGAGAGAGTTTTCCTTCCCAAGAAAATTCTCTTGGAGTTCGGGTGAAGCCCCTACCCTTAGCCTTATTGTAGACTCTATTTCCAAGGCTATAGCTCGATTTAACCATTCCTTGGCCAAGTTTACCACTATATTTCCCAATCGTTTTGATCCGTTTCCCTTGAATCTGAATATCCTGATACTGATATTTAGCTCGTGCTATATCTGATAGTGTATCATCCTGATGCGCTGCAGAACTAGCTTGTTGACTCGCAGAACGTTCTAAAGCCTGTTTAGTAGCACGATAAAACTTCTTCTTACGTGAACCACCGTTAGCCTCTTGAGCTACTTTGAAGACTTTTTTAGCAACTCTCTTCTCTAGTTTTGCCTTATCCAGTTCTTTCTTGAGTGACGCTAACTTTTTAGCACCTTCTGGAGTTAATGATTTTCCTTGTTTCTGTAAACTTTTATATGCCCTTTTTAGAGATTTTACCTTGGCCTTTGAAGCTCTAAATTGTTTACGACTCTTCTTCACTATAAGGCGCTTAGAACGTGTTTGTTCTTTTAGCTCCTTCATTTACTTAGCACTCTCTTGTTGAACCGTTCGGTAATTATTCCGAACCGTCTCCAGTTTTTGATCTAACTTATGACCGATTGTGTTTGGTCTGCCTTGATCCTGATTCATAATGAGACTCCTAAGCGTCTGTTGCGACTAAGTTATACAACTTAGTATTCTTTGGTATTGGATTTTCAAAAGGTACCACAACTGGCCCAGCTACGATTAAGCCAGTACCTTTAGCTTTTGGCCGTGCTAAGTAGCGAATCTGTTTATCAGTCAGATTGACAATCTCTTTTAGGATAGCCAAATCTTGGGGTTTTTGTTTGAGTAAAATCATAAACTCACTATTTGAGAGCAATTTCCGACCTTCTTCAACAGCAGCTAGCGTTTCTACGTTCTGTGTAATTCCTGTTGGAATCGCACCGTATTTCCGAATCCGTGAATACAACGTAGTAAAGAAGTCTGCTTGAGCCTTATTTTTAAATAGAATCTGCATCTCATCAAAGTAAACCCATGTAGTACATTTCCCTTGATTCTCTACAATTTGATTCCAGATATAATCCTGAATCACCATCAAAGCAAACGGCTTCAATTTGTGCGACAACTTCTTCAGATTAAAGATAACAAAGCGATGATTGAGATCTACGTTGGTATTGTGAGCAAAAATGTCTTGAGAACCAGTTGTATAGGTCTCTACTGCTAAAGCTAAGTCTTGTGCTTCGGGTTCGGGTTGTTCTTTCAAGACCTGGTGCCACTCTTTTAAAGTTGGAGTATAATGGTCTGTTAAATAACGCTCGTAAGTCATTCCTGTCACTCGGTCAATAATCCCAATCTGTGCATCTGTCACCTCAGATAGAATCGATTCAAACAGTCCCATTAACAAGTTTGCCTTATCTCCAATCGGATCGTCATCCTCATCGTCCAAACTATCCAAGTCTGGTAAATCTAAAAGATTGATATGTGTTTTAGAACCAATCGAAATATCCACCATCTGAGCACCGAAAGCACGGCCAATATCAGAATATTCATCTTCGGGATCCACAATGATTACTCGATCTTTTGGATATTTCAGTAAAGTTGGAATAACTTCTCCACCCTTGATTGTCGTAGATTTACCAGATCCTGAAGAACCTAACACAACACCTGAACCCGTGTTCAAATCACGTTTTCGATCTAGTGTAATGATATTGTTTGATAACTGATTTTGGCCATAGTAGCGAGCAAATGAGCTTTCAGACTTCAAGTCCACGTTAGTAAATGGAACTTGCGTAGCAATATTAGCTGTTGTCATCTTTCTCATGAAATTCTTCTTCACATTCAAGAAGCACTCTCCAATAGGTAGAATCGTATTCAAAGCCTCTTCTTGATAATAATAAAGATCTTCAAACTCTACCCCTAATTTACGGCCAGCACGCTTAATCTTCTGCTCATTACGTTGTAATTCCTCTTGGCTCTCTGCCTTAAAATACACTGCAATCAAACCAGAGAAGATTTTCTGATCATACTCAGTAATCTCGTCTCGCCACTTCTTGGTAGCTTCTGAAATTTCTTGGTCACGACCAGCCACAACCGCATCATCAAAGATACCAGATTGAGCGGCCTTACGTTTAGAACGTAACTTCCCAATTTCAGCATCTGTTTCTGCATCGTCAATCTTCTCTAAGATTTCAACGTTCTCATAAGGTTCTGCATGGATAGTAATAGCTAGTTCAAATCCTAGTGTTGTTAAATCACGAATGAGACGATCAGACATCCAGTTTGGATAGCGATGTGCATAAAGTACCTTGACCCAACTATCATCTATAATCATGCGTTTTTCTTGAAATTCAATCCTGTTTGGCGCAATAAATGATTTAGTGGATAAACCTGTCAAAGCAATTTCTTTGTAATCGAAATTGACATACGGGTTACCTCGTAGTAGCTCAGAAAAGACTTTTAGACGATCCAAACCATTCATATCCCTAAAATTAATATCAGATTCCTGGAACTGAGTCCCAAGGGAAACTCCAATATCTTGTAGTAACAACTGCGCCTGTTTTCGATCATCAGCGTTCGTTGAAATGGTCACATACTTATGTACCTCGAAGTTGTTAGCGTGTGTTGTAAATCGCTCCTTGATCATCTCATTTAGCTCCTCACGATAGTCGTCAAAACCATCATTTGTTTCTTCAAACAAGATATTCTGTAAGGAGTTATCCGATACTCGACGGTTAATGACTAAGAGCTGGTAGTTACTTCCCTCATCCAGTGAATTAAGAGCATCCATCGTTGTATCGATGATACTCTCTTTTTCATCTTGTTGAGCAGTCGAGTAAGAAGCATCTCCCAACATAAAGCTACGAGAATACTTCTCACGAGCAATGTGCATCAATCCATCTTCGTGTAGATGTGTGTAATTGATCGTGTTTTGCGTTGTAGGTTTCATCTGGCGACGCAAACGATCAATTTTTTTCTTTTCTGCTTTTTCTAGTTTTTCTCTTTTGCTTTTGAATAAACTCATCTTTCGTATACATTCCTACCTTTCCAAATTCTGTCTCATAGGTTCGTTGTTGGATTCGGAAAAAGAAATTGATTTTTTCTTTAATCCGCATTCGCTTAGTCATTCCCGTACCGTACATTCCTCCAGGAACAACAAATAGAGCATCCCAAAGATAGATGTACCAATCAGGTAGACCAAAGAAGTATATAGCAATTGTCCCTGAGACAGCTATTATCAAACATACGTAGAGAACAATCATTCTACCTGTCAATCCAAATAGAATAGGTCTATCCTCTGTTTCAAATTCTCTTAAAAATTCTGATCCAATTTTTTTCAATTAGTTTCCTTCCCATCAAAAAAACAGTCCGTTTAGAACTGTTAGTGTTATGTCATTTATTTATCACGTTCCTTTACAAGCATAGCTACAGGAATCTCATCAAGCGAAATTCTTCCATCTGTGATAGAAAAACCAAATTTTTGGTACAAATGATCTCGACGTTGATGATTCACCTTGTCTACTTCGTCTACAAAAGACAACTTTCCAACAATTTTAGTCTTTACTCCAAATAATTGACTAATATGAAGAAGAGATTCCCTTAATAATAGACTGCCATATCCTCTATTAGGATCTCTTATAAGAAAATCCCTTATTACCAATTGTTTAAATAATCCATCATGATTACCATAGAGGGCTTGAAGTTGTAACTGATGAGCGTATTTAGTCTTTCCTTGACCATCATCCGAGCTAAAATAAAGCATCTCAACCTGTTTTTTATAATTTAGGTTATAGCGCACCGTGATAATAATACGTCTATTCTGAATAGTCTTACTAAAAAGAATCATTCTTTCACTATAATTCGATTCTTCAATTCTTGGCAAATCTCTATTAAGAATGCTTAACTGTTTCTTTAACAATTTGATTTCATTCTCATAACCCCTCAGTATCGAATAGGCTTCTGTTAGCCGCTTTTTGTTCCTGAAAATAGCGTTCAAAGTTTTCATCTCCTTTGAAAGCCATTTTACCACGATCCATATATTTAATCCACTGTTCCAAACGGTAAACATACTCTGTTTGACTGATACTATCGGCTATAACACAGTGCTTTATATCTTCCTGAAGAAGGGTAAGAATTCTCATGCCATAAAAAGCATCTTGCTTAGCTTCTGCATAGCGCCAAGCATAAATATATAGTTCATTACCATAACTACTCATCCGAACAGCACGAGGGATTTCATCTATCTTAACCCTACCATCCAATATCCACTCCAATAAAGGCTCCGATAATAATTCATGTTCATAGGCAAACCAAGAAAGACGTGTAATTTCTTGTTCAAGAGAAGTTATTTTATCCTTCAACTCTCTTGTCCCATGTTGCTTTTGTAAATCATTAAATTGTTTATTTCCTATCTCCTTTAACGTTTCCATTGATAGTCACCTCTTTCTATAGAAGACATCCACACGATTCTCTAAACATAGGTAACATCGATTAATTCTAATTTTTCTACACATAGATTACACTCCTAAAAGTTGCTTGGCTTTTCGACTAGATCCAACCATTACAAAGATATAGATAACCCCCTTAGCAATTGAAGCAAAGGCTGTTCCCCATGAATCACTGGAACCAGTCGTAACCTTAAGGATATCTGCTGCAACAATCGAATCATATACAACAGAAACAATAATTAGGATGACACCAATAAGGGCAGAGGCCGCAAAGTATTTCAAGAAATTAATCGTAACAGATCGTAACGAGTCCATCATAAAGAACGCTACTAACAATGGAGCTATAGCTTTAAGCATATACAAATCCAAGTAACGTAGGAAAACAATAATCCCTAAAATTATGTTAGCCACTCCACTTATAGCTTTTCCGACTAAGGTAATGATAGCTTTTTCAATCATTCCTTTCCCACCAGAAATATTAGAATCAATGGTTGTTTTAACGGTAGGTGTTACATGAGCAATCACTTTCACAACAATATTAAGTAATTCCAAAATGGCATCACAAATCTGAGATGAAGCAGAGATCATAATGAAAGCAAATAAATATTTCATTAAAGCCTCTAACCAAATCTTCTGTGTTAATGCACCTCCCCTTGACTTGACCATTTGTGACCACGATGCCATTTCAAACCAGAAAAAAAGACCTAAAAGGATATACCCAATAGGTCTAACGGCATCAGCCATCATATTTACAGCTTGGTTTGTTGCAGAGCTATAACTAGAAAGAGAGCTTGTTAGCTCTCTAATATCTAAATTCATAGGCTACTCCTAAAATTTTATCTGAGATAATGTTGCAACGATTGCGGCTGCAATACCCGCAGAAGCTATGGCCAGATATACACCATTAGTCATAGAATCAGACCCATCATCTTGTCTTTGCTTATCTTTGTTCTTTCTTCCTTGAATAAAATCGACCGAACCAGTCCAGATCCAGAAAAGACCCGTAACTGTTCCAACTCCACCGAGACCAGTAATAATTTTTGTAATAATTTCCATTTTGTTTTACCTCTTTTAATTTCTTTTTTTATAACAAAAGGCACTGCAGAGATTTCTACAGTGCCAAACACAATACTATTTTTATAATTCTTCAAATTCTTCACGATAAATCGTCCGAACAGTAGCTACTAGAATACTGAGGCCAATAATAATTGGAACTTCAAAATTCGGATATGGGAAAAATAACCCTCCTCCTTTTGGTGCATCAACTACTTGACCAGCAGTAATAAGTGAATCATGGGGCATTCCTAATATATGCGGTGTATACCATCCAAAAATACTATCAATTATGTTTTCGCTTGGAAAATTGAATAGATGATGAATAATTGCCATTCCGCCAATCAATACGATTGTTATACATACTTTAGCTATAACCCACAGAACAAACATACCAATAGTAGATTTCACAACATTAATACACCAAAGAATGATATAAAAGGGAGCTGTAAAAATCCTAATAATAGCTACCCATAACCAGGAAAAATCACTTCCAAATTTCATAATCCTAATCCTCCACGATTTACCGTTATTATACCATAAAAATAGCTTATTTCAAAGGTTCCTAGAGTATTCTAAGCCTCTTTTTTCTTACGCTTGCTGTAGAGCAAACCTGTAGCAAGGCCTCCCATTGCCAGACCAGCTAACAACAATTCTACAGAATCCTGCTCACCTGTAGATGGCAAGCTTCGTTCTGGTTGTTGCAGAAGTTCTTCAGGAGTTTTTGGCTCTTCTGGAGTATGAGTCACAACCGTATTGGAAACAACTTCCACACCATTAACTGTATGATAGTAAGTGTTTTCTACTGTTCCTGACTGAATGCGTGTCATTTGTAGATATACTTCTGCTTGAAACTCTGATGTCTCTAAAATTGACTTCAAGAAAGCATCATCAAAGCTAATATCTACTTTACCTTTAGCCTTGTCTACTACTTGACTTGTGAACTTGGTTAATTCATCACCAGCTTTAAATTTTTGACCATCACTTGTTTCAAAATCTACAGTCGCAAACACTTGATAGATACTCTGATAATCATCATGTGTTTCATCGTAGTCATCTCTAAACTTATATTCAAATAACTGTTCTGAGCGATCTTTTGGTATCAAGGAACCAACTAATTTATAATTAAACGTTTGATTCAGCTTGACATCTTTGCCATCTAAACTTTCTTTACTTAGATGGTCAATCACCACATCTTTCTTAGGTTCAATCTTCGGAACATTATTGACTACAGTTTCAGTTACATAAGCCATACCAAAATCAACTTGATAAGCTGTATTCTCATACTTACCACCTGTTTGACCCAATTCCTTCTTAACAGTCATTGGATTGGTAATCGTCAGAACTTCTCCAGTTTGAACGTAGGTCTTGTAGAACTCCTCTGGATTCTCCGCCTCGAATACTTGAATCGACCCTTTCGGAGTGAAATGGCTAGATTTCATAGCTTCTTGGACACCTGTTGGTGCCTTATCCAGACTTTCATAAAGAGCCATTTTCAAACCTTTAACTACTTGACCTTTAGAATCAGTCACTTGAACACCATCTTGATTGATGGTAACAGCTTCTTCTGGGTAATCATCAACGATATAGAACCCTTTGGCAATACGGTCTTTATCCGCTTCAATGCCCTTGTATTGGCTATAATCTGCAGTTACCGTGTAGTAGTTGACAGAGCCTGCCAAGACTTGTTTACCATCGATGTTCACACCTGCTTTGTTCAGATTCTTCTTGGTTGGTTTAACAGTAGGAACATTATTTACAACTGTATCAGTTTGATATCCGTTACCGAAATCAACTTGGTAAGCTGTATTCTCAAATGATTTTCCTGTATTTCGCAGTTCTTCCTTAGTTACCATTGGATCAATAATTGTAACAGATTTTCCTGCTTTGATATATTGCTTAAAATAAGCTTCCGGATCATCCACTAAAAATACTTGGAAAGCTCCCTTAGGCTTAATTTCAGAACTCTCTAGAAAGGCTTTAACCTTATCATTATCAACAGCTTCAATAGAATCGTACTGATACACTGAAATACCAGAAACCTCTTTTCCTTCACTATCAATATAACGAATATCTGATTTATTAATAGTTACTGCCTCTTCTGGATAATCATCAATCGCACCAAAGCCTTTTAGAATAGCAGATGGATCTGCCTTTATCCCTTTATACTGATCATAATCCAATGTTATATGGTAGTAATTCGTTGAACCAGCTAGAACTGTCTTTCCATCGATGATAACACCATCCTTGTTATGATTGTGTTTAAGAGGCTTGATTAAGTTGTTATTCGGATTGTCTGGATCATTCGGTTTACCTGGGGTTGTTACCTTAACAATATTTGAATAAGACTCAAACTCATTGTTTAAGTTCAAACGGAAGTTGTTCTTATAGGTTGCACCATCATTTGTTACTGTACCATAAACCTTAAGAACTGGAGCTTTATAGGCTTTACTTAAATCAGTATTTACTTTCACTAAACCTTCAGCTTTAAGTGAACCTTTCAACTGATGCTTATCTTTATCGTAAGTTACAGTAAAGTCTTGGTTTTGAGCAACAGTTTTTGCTAAATCAAGTAGATACCCTTGAGGTAAGTTGTCCGTTAACTCATAGATTGTAGTTTCTTTTCTGTTTGCTGCAAGAGGTTTAGTTTCCAACTCCCAAACAACTTCTGATAACTTAGGCACTGACGAATTATTCACATTTGTACCTGCAGAGTTCTTAACTAACTTTTCTACAGTAGGCGTAGTTCTCAAGCGAGTGTACGTAACCTCAACTACTCTTGGTGTTGTAGACTCAATTGGTTTAAATGGTGGTTTTGGTTCCTCTAATTGATTAATGATAGAACGACCACCCCAAAGTTGGAAGGTGTAACCAGCTGCGAAGATTTCATCATCGTTATCATCTTGTTGCCCGTTAGCTCTACGCTCATCATTCCAATACTTACGGTAAGAAGCTGATTGTGATTCTGTGTATGTATGTAAAGGTTTATCTCCGCGCGCTAAGTAAGTTAAGTGTTGGATAGAACCGTGACCTGCACTTATAATTGTGCCTTCTGGAGTTGATCTGTAATCATCTACATCGATATAATCAGGATCGCCAATTTTATAACGTTCCAACCCACTTGGATCATTATGTTTGTAAACCCCATCAGTTTTTACACCCATCCAATGTGTTTGTCCATTGACTGTAGTTTCCTTAACCAGAGAATCCGTTGGGTTGATTACAACACCTACCCCATTGTCCCCATAAGTATGTCGCACTGCCTGTGCGTAATCTAAATCAGAGTAAATATTAATAAGCCCTAAATCAATAGGTTTACCTGACTTCTCATCAAAATAATGAATATCCCATTCAACATTAAAGTAATTATATGGGTTAAAGTTAACTGAAAAAGTCTCCGTATCAGTTTTAGCTTTATTCCACCAAACATTCAAACGAGTATAAGTTGAAGGGTTGCCTGCAATTTTATGCTCTGGTATAGGATTATTACGAGCCACAAATCTTGCAGAAATTGTTTTTCCCGTTTTTGTTTTACCAACATTATGTAAAGTGAAGGTAGAACCTTGTTTGATACCTGTAATTACAGAACCACCATAAGTTCCTTTAGAATCAGAATGTCCATAAAAGTCTTTATTCTCTAAGCGATCATGTTGCAAATCCTTATCTAAACTCATAGTTGTGTTAGCATTCGCACCTAAAGCACCATCCACAACTTCCAATTCTGGATTGGCATCGAATACTGCTGTTAGTTTAGAATAGTAATCCAATGAGCCACGTTTCGACTCATCAAATTCACCATAAATAGCAACACCATTTGTACTACCTTGAACTCTCTGACCTCTTAGCTCAGCTAACTTGCGATTGTACTCAGCTAAGTCTTTATCATACTGATCTTTAGCTTTGTCATAAGAGTCTTGCTTTTCCTTTTTACGAGTTTCTACTTTCTCATACTCGTCTACAATAGTGGTTGCTTGCTTGTCGTAACTAGACTCAATTTCAGCAGTTTTCTTAGCTAACTCATCAGAATTATTCACCAAACCACCATCAACTTCAGTTTCTTTTACAATTAAACCTGCTTTTTTTGCAGCAGATACCGCAGACTCTACTTTTTCTCGGTTAACAGTAACTTCAACAGAACCTGTTGATTTTTCTGCACTACCTTGGTCTTTTGTAGAATCCACCGTTGGGGAGTCTTGTAAACTTTTCGCATTTGTAGCAGGATTTGGATTTACTCGTTCATCTGCTCTAACTGGACTAGTCATCAA
The DNA here is from genome assembly GCF_946190375.1 of Streptococcus mitis. Taxonomy (GTDB): domain Bacteria; phylum Bacillota; class Bacilli; order Lactobacillales; family Streptococcaceae; genus Streptococcus; species Streptococcus mitis_CJ. The sequence goes on from NZ_CAMIAF010000001.1 coordinate 198,102, forward strand.
TCCTAAGGTAGCTAGACCAAGAATCACTCCACATGTTCCCCATCGTCGTGTTTTTCGGATTGAACCGAAAGCTCGTGTCTCATTATTAAATTTCATTTTTTCTCCTTAATTTTTAATATAGTATTCAATATTATTCACTTTCGACATAATTTGAAGGAGCTCTCGCCCTAAAATATATAATTTCCATTTCTTTCTCCAACAAAAAAGTCACCAAGAAACCTTGATGACTTTACTTAATTTAATTTTCCTTAGATTCTCGTTTGATTTTCAACAAACTTAAAAGTGAAATAGTTAACATTCCAAAGAACCAAAGACTAGAAGCTTTTTCTCCTGTCTTAGGTAATTCGTATCCTACAGCAGGTGCTTGATAAACTGGATCTTTGACTTTTGCAACTTGTTCGTGCACATACTTCGTAGTCTTACCATTTTGAACTACTGTAGTAGAATTAATTCCATCTTGTTCAATACTTGCTTGCTGAACTGTCAACTCTTTTTGATTCTTAATTTCTTGCTGTGCTTCCAGATAATCATGATAAGCCGACAACAACTCTTTATGAGCCTCTAATACCTTTCTTTGTTCTGCTTTTGCAGTTTCTAGTTTTGCTAGTGCTAACTCAAGAACGGATTTCTTTTCTTTCAAAACTTCTTGAGCAGATTCAAGATTCAGTTTTGCCTTTTTTAAGAGTTGTGGGGCATTTTGCAAAACTTCCACTCGCTCTTTTGATGCCTTCAAGACTTCAGTTGATTCTGAAAGTAAGGCTTGACGACTGAGGACAAGTTCTTTAATTCGAGTAAGTTCACCTTGTTTAGCAATCAATGCCTCTTTCTCAGCAGTCAAAGCTTCATTCAGTAATTTCCATTCAGTTTGTTTTTCAGCTAGTTTATCTTTAGCTAACGCAAGTACTTCACGTTTGTTTTGTACATCCGCATTCAACTGTTCCAAAGCCTCTTGCGCTTGTTTATTTTCTAATCCAGCTTTTTTAAGGTTTGCTTCTGCCTGCTTCAACTTAGCTTCTGCTTCAGGAGTTTTTAAAGCAATATTCTGAATATCATTACGATTAGTCACTGCATTTTGCGCAGTAACTTCTGCTTGAGTATATTCTGTCTGTGCTTGTTCTTTTCTAGCTTGTGCATCCTTACGATTCGTTTCCGCAGTATCATAAGTATCCTGAGCCTGTGCCACAGAATTTCTAGCTACTTGAATTCTTTCCTGAAGACTAGCTAGATTGTTCTTAGTATCAATTTTAACATTTTGATGGAAACCATTTTTCAGCAAATCAATTATTTTAGAATCTGTTCCAACATAGTGCATCGCAATCAGACCATGATCTATCTTTCGGGTTGCTACACCAATATACTGCATCGTGACTGACTTACGATCAAGTCCTGCAAAGTTTAAAGCATGGCCCCAATTAGCATGCTTATCATAAAACAGCATCATAATCACGTTTTCGTATGCCTGTTGTTTCAGATCAGCTAATGTTACTACATTACCTGCATTTTGAAAGCCTATGTTTTCAGCAAGCAGACCTTGATTACCTTGATTTAAACCAACTTCTCTAGCAACAGTGTTCAAAGCATCTAGGTCATGCCCGTCCTGATTAGTTGATAGCTGAGTTGCTTTCTGTGCCACTTTCTGCATATCTCGATTCACTAAAACTGGAATATCATCTGTTCCCATCAATCGACGGAAATCATTAATCAAATGTGCATTGAAAATGGCAAGTTCATCTTGAACTTCAGCAGATAAATGATTGACATCAGCAATCACAGTCTTTTTATCTGCTTCACTGGGCTTAAATGGAGAGTTTGTATTACCGTAATAAGTCTCACCACCATCTGGAGAGCTAAATCCAGCAGCAGTCATTCCTTTCTTGGCAATTTCATGTAATTTATTTGAATTTTCTTCAGTCGGGTTATTGAAGTAAGTCTTTAAAGCTTCAGCATAGCCAGCAGGATAAGTGATAGAGGTTGTTGTCAAACTATCCAGAATACTTTGAGCCTTAGATAGATTTTCTTTAGCTACTCGATACTGATTTTCAGAGTTAGTAGCTTTAGTAATCGCTTGATCTAACTCCTGCGCTTTCAACAACCTAGTTCTTTCTGTACTCGTTACCTCTGCTTCTGCCTGTTTCAGTTTAGAGGCACGTTGTTCATCCGCTTTTTTAGCAGTCACCAAATCTTCTCGAGCTTGTGATGTAACTTTTTCGCTCATTTCTAAGTTTCGCTTAGCTGCTTCAGCATTGGCAACAATGCCTGCAACTCCAGTGCCGTCTAAAATAGCTTGTTTTTCAGCTACAATTTGTTCTGCAACTGTAACTTCTTCTTTTTTGTCATCAAGCTTTCTCGTAGCTTCTATGACATTTGCTTCCTGATCAGTAACATTCTTTTCAGCTAGCTTTTGTTGCTCTTTAGAAGTAGATAATGCTTCTTTAGCTTTCTTCTCAGCAGCCTCTTTTACAGAAACATCTTCTTTTGCATCTTGGATATTTTTAGGAGTAGCTTCCTTGACAGCTTTCTCCGCTTGAGTGACAGCTTCTGTAGCTTCTCCAACTACTTTCTCTGCATCGTTTACCTCGTTTTGATTAGATTTTACAATCTCCTCCTGGTTTTTTACAACTGTGTTTGCCTGTTCTACATTTGCTTGAGAGAGTGCGACATCAGTTTCTGTAACTGTTTTTTGAGTTACTGTCTTTTGTTGGTTCTCTGAAATTTGGTCTGAAGGTTTTACCTCTTCTGCAGTAACTTGCGTCGTTACTCCAACACTTGCAGTTGCGATAACACTAGCCAACATAACTTTCTTAACTTCATTCATGATTTCCATTTGATTTCTCCTTTTTGTTTAAAAACGTTCTTAAAATATTTATTTTATGCTTTTATTTTACTATTTTTAGAGTTTTTTCTCAATTTTTTTTCTTGATTTTCATTCATCTATCCGCTTAATCAAAGATAGGATATTTAGAACATATCAAATCTCCTCTCCTTGATGAAACAGATAGATGAGGACTCTATCTGTTAAATTTTACCGCTAGGTCGGTGATAACCTTTACCGGTTAGCTGTAAGATTGATTTATTTCCTTGTTTAATTCGTCTAGCAACTAAAATGTCTCCACGTTTAATAGTGCGTATATCTCTATAGATTTTAGAGTAATCTGCAATCATTTCAACGATTTGAAGTTTTCCTGCCACATATCCTTTTTTAGGAATAAGACCATACTTACTAGTTAATTTCATTTCTTCACCACTTGCAAGTCGTGCGGTTGCATCACCTTGCAAACCTAGTCGTCTTAAATCAGTGAGTGTAACCTCACTAGTTGATTTTATTTGATTCATATTGTCCTCCTTTTTGAATCAAAGGCTGATTTACAGCCATGCCGAGTTGATGCCGTACATCTCTACTGTGTTTTTTACGCACGATTTATAGTTTAGAAATCGCAAACTCTTTCGTCTTACGGGACAAGTCAACCGTGACTTTACATAATGCAGTCAGCACTAGATATACTTTCTAGATACACACCGCCCCTATTCTTCTTTTTATGCCTAGACTGCGCTAATCGAGACAGTGGGGATATTCAATTTTCAAAGGTCATGAGTAGTTTTATGACTTGCTCAGGTCAAGAGTTTAGTTGTCAGACGATTTTGTATAAATCGTCGTACTATTTTACTTTTCCTTCAACAACTTACTCATCTGCTTTTTTATCTGAGCTTATTATTGAGTCAGAGAGACCTCTGTCTCAGATAATCCCACATCATTTGAACATGCCCCTAGAACTACAAGGGAATTAACAAGTAAGATTGTTGCCAATAGTTTTTTATCGTTTTTCTTTGTCTAGTCATCAGACACATCTAAAACAGCCTGAATCAAACATTCCAACGTTTCTTCCGTCCAATTTCCTCTTGAACAAGTATGCTCACCAAGCTCATTTGGCAACATTCTAAAAGTGAAATCAAATCTGTTGCACTTATCCCACAAAGAGTCCCCTCTTTCATATTGTTGTAACCATTTTCTGACTTGGTGTTTATCGTAGAGTGTGACCCCATCAACAACAATATGAGGCATTCCTGCCTTTTGCCATTTAACAATAGTTGTATTTTATACATCAAGCCAACGGCAGAGACCAGCCATGCGTATCATTGGTTTGTAAAGTTCTTGTTCCGTAAAAGCTTTTTCAATAGCTTCTTGAACCATACCATCGTAGCGTGCAAGTAATTGCTTTTCTGTAATCTTAGGAAGATTGATAGTGAATTGTTCTTGCATCGTTTTACCTCTTTCTTTTAACAAGTCACAGTGTCTTTAGACAACTCAGCTAAAAAGTGATTCAGTTTAATAATTTCTGATAGTTTGTCTGGATAATAATGTGCAACCACACTAGGACACTCTTCAGGAAATTTTCTAGCATACTCACTTTGTCCTGATAGCTCAAGGAAACCATGTTCTTTTTCAATTAGCAAAGCCATCTTCCAAAAATGAATCATCATTTTGTAGAAGTATGCTGGGATATTCTGGATTATTTTCCCTTCAACCTCTCCTGTTTTGATTTTGAAAATCAATTTATCAAGCTCACGTTCAAGATCCTGCAGCCACACCTCTCCATAAATTTCTTGATTAGATAAGAGGTTCTTGTAATCTGTCTCAACTTTACGTTTTGATTGATAAATCTTATTTTCAAGAATTTTTGCATCTTTTCCAAACAAACTGAGTTTCTGAACTAGTTGAGGAGAAAGAAAACCATGTTGCCCCATTTTAAATGCTTCAGAAATTGATAAATCAGATAAAGGAGATTCGTTCTCGTATCGATTAGTATCGTATGAAGATTCTGTCTTACTCCTCTCTATATTTATTCCGTTTAAATTCTGACCGTCCGGACGGTCAGAACCTATCCGTCCACTCTCTAAATTTGGACGGTCAATTTTTAGTTGTCCATTCATATCATCATTTTGAAGACTTGTTTCTGCCTTGAAAATTACATTTCCTAAATGGTTCAATGTCACAATATGACGAAAATTAAATTCATGAACTATTTTTACTTTTCCTTTAACTTTTCGTTCTTTTTTCTTTCTTAATGCCTCGTATTTTTCGTGAACTTCACGACTGGCCTCAACATTTTGTAGATAAATTCGATTTGGCTTATTAGATCCCTGCTTAACTTCTCTTAACAATCCATTTTCTGCTAACTCCTTCTTGATTTTCTGTACCGTAGCCTTTGATTTATCCAATAAATCCATTAAGTCCTCGACCGTATAAACCAGAAAAACTGAACCATTCTCATCCACGTAATCAATTTTTCCTTCTTGATACGAGCGAATACTCAACATGCAACGATTATAAAGAGCACCATATGCTATTTTTGCATCATTAGACATTTTTGCATAACTGCTAGTATGTTTCGTTTTAAATCGCAATCCTCCTTTTTTATCGTAAGTTTTTTCAACTCTAGTAAAGAAAATCTGAGGAATTTGATAAAAATTTTGGGTAGTTAATTGATCTACATGTATATCCGCCATTAGTACCCTCCTACAACTTGTAACCTCAAGCCACCTGCTTCAGGAAAATAGACAAGATGAGTTTGTTCTAACTCTTCAATAGCTGCAATAGCACGACTTCTAGTCCATCCCATTGTATTCATCAAATCGAAAATCATTACGTCTCTAGTCAAATTTGAGACATTTGTTTTATGTTGTTTCATATGTAATCCTTTCTTTATGTGTCGAACTACTTTATAGTCATCCTTGAAGTATTTAATTTTCTCTTTTACTAAGATGTGAGTTAATAAATTAATTCATGAATGATATTACGAAATTTTCTAAAGTTCTATGAAATTTAAAAATCTTTGATATGCATCGGGTTGAAAAGCTACCCAAGCGACAATTATTACCACTACTATTCCCAGAGCCAAAAAAGCAGCATAAAACAATTTAATATCTTCCTCATCCATATCAATCCACCTGTTTATACTTTCTAGGTAAAGAACTAGCGTAATGTTTTGAATCATTAACCTTTGCATTATAAAAAATCATATTATTCCCAATAATTTCTTGCCATTTAGGAATCTCCTCACGATAAATGCGATTAAGTCCATAAAAGTTCCTTACAATAAATCTAACGGCTCCAATATGATCTCCTAAACCAACCACACACAACACATCATGTTCCATATCATATACCCAATGACTTTTTGAATTTGTCAGTATTTCTCAAGCAAATTCCCAATCTCTCTCAAGCCAATCATGTCCTGGTCTGTAATAAACTTTTGTCTGACAAGAGTCATCATTAAATCCATAAAAACAGTGACTAAACAGCGTTCTATTTTTATCTACCCACCAGCAAGTACCATACTTTTCATTGATGCAAGGTGTAACCCAGTTGCAAGAACATCGTCTACAAATTCCAGTTTCCATGCTTTACTCCTTCCCACCTAGACACATCCATTACAATTTCAATATTATCTGACATTTTTTCTCCTAAAATACAAAAAAGAGCTAACGGAATTTTCCGTTAACTCAATATTTTCTATTTACCTCAAAACACTAGACACTTACATAACAAAATTCCTAAAAAAATCGCAACTAAACCACCTAGGTAGGTCAAAGTCAGGTAAGAATAAAATACCTTCTTATCACTTAACAGTCTTTGCAGTTCGTCATTCAAGGTCGAAAAAGTTGTTAAACCTCCGCAAAATCCTGTTGCTAGAATAGCATAGACTTCCTTAGACTCCACATAATTGTAGAATAAGCCAATCAAAAAGCACCCTAAAAGATTGGCTATGAGAGTTCCAACTGGCAATTTAGAAGCTTGATTATATCGGGAAAAGAAATACCGTACTAGGGCTCCGCAGCCACAAGCAATTGCAAGATAAATGATTACCATTTCTTCCTCCCTAAATAGTAAGCTAAAAGCAGGCCTCCTCCGATGCTCAAAAGTAAATACAGAACCAAACTAAGATAACGCCCTGTATCAAGCAGTTTCACAGCATCAAGCATGAGGCTGGAAAAAGTTGTTAAACCTCCGCAAAAACCTGTTCCCAGCGCTAAAACCAAGCCCTTACTAGTCCCCTTATAGACCAGATAGCCCTTGACAAGATAAACCAAGCAGAAAATGCCCAGATAGTTGACGAGGAGGGTACCCCAAGGAAAATCTGGACTGGCTGGTAACCAAGTAGAAACTAGATAGCGAACCAATCCGCCCACCATGGCAGCTAGAAAAATTCCTAGCGGATAAAATTGTTCTTTTTTCATTTGATGTTTTGATCCTGATAATCACGCGAACGTTTGAGTATGTCCGAAAAAGTTGCGACAATAGTTTCCTGATAGCGCTTGTCCTCTACACGACTTCTAACCTTTTCAAAAATAACTTCTTCTCTCTTAGTATCTAAAATCGGTTTTCCTGATGCTTTCTTATAAGCAACTACACCCTCAACCAAATGCATTCGTTCTTCTAACAGTTTGACAATCTGGTCGTCGATTTGATCAATTTCTTGACGAATAATATCTAAATCCATACAGTCTCCTCCTTTATTTGAATTATTGTATCAAAAAGCCAGCAAATAGGCTAGTAAAATCCCAACTCACGATAAGAAAAATGCACTGATTGATTACATCAGCGCATTCTTATGCTTATCCAACTTTAGCAGCCAATTCTTCTGCGAATTGTTCCAAGCGTTCAATATCTTCTTCTTCGGCAGAAAGGTCAACTTTGACACACTCTGAACCTTTTTCTGCTCCTGTTGACACAAAGACACGATCAAAGTCATCAACAGCCTTACAGAATTCATCGTAGAAAGTATCTCCTGAGCCGACCACTCCGTAGATTTTGCCATTCAAGTTGAGGTCTGCTAGGTCTTCGTAGAAGTCCATCATCTCATCTGGCAATTCTCCATCGCCATAAGTATAAGTCGCAACGATAGCGATGTCTGCTTCCAAGAAGTCTGAAGCGTCAACAGTTGTACATTCATCAACATCGACATCCAAGCCCAAGTCACGTAATTTGTCTGCTACAATATCTGCAATTTCTTCGGTATTACCGGTCATACTGGCAAATACAATTTTTGCTAATGCCATATCGTCCTCCTCAATTTATCTTTCTCCATTATATCACATCTTTTTCATTTTAAAAATAAAAATTCTTGTGCTACAATGAAATGAGAAAGAATTGAGGTTATTTATGGACATTTGCCATCAAATTTTAGAAAAAATCAAAGAATACGACACGATTATCATTCACCGTCATATGAAACCAGACCCTGATGCCTTAGGAAGTCAGGTGGGATTGAAAGCCTTACTGGAACATCATTTCCCAGAAAAAACCATCAAAGCTGTCGGTTTTGATGAACCAACTCTTACTTGGATGGCTGAAATGGATCATGTTGAAGATAGTGCCTACCAGGGAGCACTTGTCATCGTCTGTGATACGGCGAATACTGCTCGTATCGATGATAAACGCTATAGTCAAGGTGATTTTCTCATTAAGATTGACCACCATCCAAATGATGATGTATATGGTGACCTATCTTGGGTGGATACTAGTTCAAGTAGCGCTAGCGAGATGATTACCTTATTTGCCCAAACAACTCAACTGGCCTTGTCAGATTGCGCTGCTGAGTTGCTCTTTGCAGGAATTGTTGGTGATACAGGTCGCTTCCTTTATCCTTCTACGACTGCACGGACTCTTCGACTGGCCGCTTATTTGAGAGAACATAACTTTGACTTTGCGGCTCTCACCCGCAAAATGGACACTATGAGTTACAAAATTGCTAAACTGCAAGGCTACATCTACGACCATCTGGAAGTGGATAAAAATGGTGCAGCTCGCGTTATCCTGAGTCAGAAAATCTTAAAACGATTCAATGTCACCGATGCTGAAACTGCAGCCATTGTCGGTGCACCTGGGCGTATTGACAGTGTGAGTCTCTGGGGAATTTTTGTGGAACAGGCTGATGGCCACTACCGTGTCCGCTTACGCAGTAAAATCCATCCTATCAATGAAATTGCCAAAGAACATGATGGTGGAGGCCACCCTCTAGCAAGTGGTGCTAATTCCTATAGCCTAGAGGAAAACGAAATCATCTACCAAAAGTTAAAAAACTTGCTTAAAAACTGATAAAATACTTGCCAAACTTTTTAGAATCTGATAGACTAGTATGGTAACAATCTATGGCTCGCAAAGAGACCATGGCAGAAAGGAAATATTGCAAAATGAAAAAAGATATCCATCCAGAATATCGCCCAGTTGTCTTCATGGACACAACTACTGGTTACCAATTCCTTAGCGGTTCAACAAAACGCTCTAACGAAACAGTTGAGTTCGAAGGCGAAACTTACCCATTGATCCGTGTGGAAATTTCATCAGACTCACACCCATTCTACACTGGACGTCAAAAGTTCACTCAAGCAGATGGACGCGTGGATCGTTTCAACAAAAAATACGGTCTCAAATAATCAACCGCATTTATTGCTTAAAAACGTTGATACAAAGCCTTTTCCAAGAAATTGGAATTGGCTTTTTTTGTTTTTAGTACCGTTTTTGGTACCGTCTTGGAAAACTAACCTTTTGCGCTATCCAGATAATCTACAAATTTTGTGATAGCTTTCTTCTCTCCTGCTACTGTAGAATGGCTATAAGTATCCAGGGTCATCTGACTACTTGCATGACCTAATCTTTTGGCCGCATTGACAGGGTCAACCCCTACTTCAATCATCAAGGTTGCATGAGTATGTCTGAAGCCATGAGGAGTTATCTTCTTCAAGCCATGTTTCCTGATGATCCGCTTTAGAACACTATTGATATAATCCTGATATAAAGGTTCTATCTTTCCGTCTCGATCAACAAACGTAAACATATAATCGCTATCAATCAATGGGGTAACTGACAGTTGCCCCTTTTCTCTTCTGCTCTTTTGTTTCCACTCTTTCAAAATCGAGATTGTCTCAGTATCTAAAGGGATTTGCCGTATGGAAAACCTGTTTTTGGTGCTTTTCTCAACGGCTTTCCCCTTGATTCTACCTAGGTTTTTACTGATAGAAAGTAATTGATTATCAAAATCAATATCAGACCACCTCAAAGAATACAGCTCCCCTTTCCTTAAGCCACTATAGGCCAACAAACGAAATAAGGCATAGTTTTTATAAGGCTCTTCTGCCTTAATAATATCTAAAAATTCATGCAACTCCTCAACGCTAAAGAAGTTATCTGACTTCTTCCGCTCTCTTTTTGGGAGTATCGTTTGCTTCATTGGGTTGTCTGTAATCAATTTCATTTTCAAAGCAAAATCAAACACTTGGCTAGTATAAGATTTTACCTGTTTGATATTTCTAAAAGTCTGACCTTTTTCGGTAATAAAGTCTTGGCAGTGCCAAGGAGTAATTTTGGAAATTTTCATCTTTCCAAGAACTGGCAAGATATGGATTCTAAACAAATCATCTGTACGGACGCTTGTCGTCCTCTCTACTGTGTTTTGATAAGTTTTGAACCATTCTTCAAAAACTTCATCAAAACGTCTCTCAGAGACTCTCAGAAGCCCTGAGAGGTCTCCTGACGCTTTTTTGTGGTAAATCATAGCTTCATACTGTCTAGCCTCTCTAAGGCTCTTAAAACCGCTTTTAAAGAAGTCCTGACGTTTGCCATCAATCACCCTGTAGATTCTGACCTTATAAAGATACCCTGATTTAGACTTTTTAGCCTTATATTTAATAATAGACATTCTAATTTCTCCTTTATTTTTTAAGGTTTCGGAGCTTATAAAATAAAGAAATCATGATTGTCAGTTATTTCTTACGCTTTTTCTCTTCTTGCCGTCTCTTGTATTCAGGAGTCTCTACCCATGCCTCCCAGACATAATGATAAGGGGAGTCTTCTGCTCCTGATTTGTTAATCAGGAAAGGAATAAGGCCTTGTTTCTCATCAGCTATAAATTCTTTAATAGCTTTAACCAAAACAGGGTTAAAGCCTTTTTTACTTGCTAGAAAATCAATGTAATCAGACAATGCCTCTGATTGATTGAGCTCTGCAAGTATAATAGCAAGATCTTTTCCAAAAGGAGTCCATTCGGTGATTTTATTTTCAATCGTACTTTTTCCCTGAAGCACTTTGGCGAAGCCTTTAAAAATTTCCTTGGCTGATCCTGGATTGACTAATACAGGGTTATCATCAAGCCCCAACAAGTAAGGGATAGACACGCCAAAATATTCTGCAAGAATTTCTGCGTTTTCTTTTTTAGGAGTACGTAGATTTTTTTTATATCCTGAGAGAGTTGTTATTGGTATATCCGTATCATCACTAACCTTTTTTAGTGTGTAATTATTTTTTTGCATTAGTATCTCTAACCTATTTTCAGGTTTGTCAAATAAAAAATTATTCATATTTTCACCTCTAAAAATATTTTAACACTTTTTCTCAAATATGAGTAAAAATAAGTTGACATTACTCATAAAAGGGTATATAATCGTGACATACTCTTAAATGAGTAAAATTTCGGAGCTTATAAAATTAAGAAAGGGGCCAGAATATGACAGAAAATTTTACCATCCACCTCCCAAAAGCAACAGAAAAGAAGTTACTTGCTCGCTACGATAACATGCTTCAAAAAGCTATCGAAAAAGCCCTTGAGGACCAGGAACTCTATAAACCTATAGTTCGTATGGCAGGTTTGTGCCGTTGGTTGTCAGTCTCAACCACTACGATAGTGAAATGGCAGCGTGAAGGCATGCCTCACATGGTCATTGATGGAGTGACCCTGTACGATAAACACAAGGTAGCTCAATGGCTACAACAATATGAAAGGTGAGAAATATGATTGATTATGAAAATAATTATTACTTAATACCTAAAGTCTTATATACTGACCCTCACTATATTTTTCTTTCAGATAAGGCAAGATTGACTTATGCCATTTTATGTGATGAGCAACGAAAAGCAGCTGAAAGAGGACAGTTTGATGAAAATGGAGATGTCTATATAGACTTCTCTAACAAAGACCTTTTACGGATATTACAGTGTAGCAAGCCTACATTTATCTATTATCGTAACGCTTTAGAATTATGTGGATTAATAGAATGTGAACAACGTATATCTGAAACAAGAGGAAGTTTACCGACAAGAATTTATATCAAGGAGATTTAAACATGCTAAACCTATATTTTGATAATAATGCCGTAAGACGTCATAACATAGAGCAATGGCTACTGAAGCATCACATTCTATTTCAGAGTTATAGTATTGATGAATTGACTCAAGACGATCTTCTTCGTTTTTTTACAAAAACAGAAGACTGTTTTAGCTTGCTCAAACGAACAAGTTGGCACTATAAGCTAGATAATAAGACTACTATGAAAAGCTTTATAGATACGATTTTGATGGACAAGAAGAAATACTTAGATTTACCTTTGCTAGAAACAGATAGTCATATTTTAAGTAATATTTTGGTTGATGACTTAAGTCAGTTTTTGACACGACAGCAGAAAGAACATGAAAGGAAAGCACTGCTTAGAAAAGCTAATGAAATTTCTCTAGGTCGCACATTTTGGAATAATGTTTCCTTTTATCGCTCTAAATACAACATAAGATACCTAGACCTTTATCAAAATATCTTTAATCGGACGCATACCATAGAAACAACCGCTATGGACTTCAATAGATTCTGTAACAAATTAAAAAAATATCGCAGTTTATCACTTCTCCCTCCTCAAAATTGGATTGAAGCTATAACAGATATTTTTGAAGTCGATATCAATGAGCTTTTTGAAGAAAAAGATACAGACATTTTTACTGTCCAGATGAGTTAAGACATTTATGAAAATGACTATGAAAATATTTTGAAAACGAGTTTTTGAGGCTAAATTTTTGAGCTTTCTCAAAATTTATAACGCGGGCTCCTCTAACAGCCCGCTATGTTCCCATTTCGTGGGATTTTACTGCACCCATTTTTTGGCAAGTTTGACCGTAGCAAAATGAAAATGGTCCGACGAAGTCGGCTTGGGGTTGCTCCCCCAAGAATGTCATTTTACGGAGGTCTTTGCGCAGACAAAAAAGAGGCGCCGATAGGCGACCTCTACAAGAAAGGATGTTGATTTGGAATTAAAAGTTAGCTTGGACAACATCACTATTACAGCTTATATCAAACCTATCAAACTCCTTGATCTCAAAAGTTTGATAGAAAGTCATACAGCCATTATCGTCCAGACTGCAATGACTGATATGTTTAGAGCAATCACTCGGGACGGAAGTCACGTTAGACTCCTCCTAGACTACGACAAATTAAAAGGACAAGCCTTTAATGCTCGCCCTTTCAGGATAGAGTTTAACCCCAATAAACTCCGACAGATTGATATTAATATCTTAGGTACAATTATACCATATCTTGAAGATATTGCAATCTCTCGAGTCGATTTAGCTTTTGATATATTTGAAGTTGATTGTAGTGAGTTTATTCTTGAAAAGAAAGGCCGCCCTACTGCTACCAAAGAATGGAGAGACCAGAATGGAAAACTAGAAACTAAATATCTAGGCGCCTCCAGGTCAGAAAAGCAAATCAGACTCTATAACAAAAAAGTTGAACAATTAGAAAATGGCTCTGATGAAGACAAGAAATTTGCTCAGCAGTTCCAGCATTGGTGGCGCTTAGAATTTCAGCTCCGCAGCCGCTCGGTTGAAGAAATATTTGAAGTCATTGACTCTGTTATCTTTAAACCGTTTAACTTTGAAGGTTTAGGCATAGAGGCTCAACTTTACTTACTTGCCCTTACTCGTGATAAAGGAATCTGGAACAAAGTCAGTAAAAACACACGTACAAAATACAAGAAACTTTTACAGACCTATAAAACATCTGATATTGACTATCTGAAATTGATGAAAGATTTATTAAAACATGAACGACCAATATTAGAAAAACAGCTTGCTTATTATGGGGGAAGAGAAACGAAAATAGCTTTCAACCATTTGGTTGAAAATCCAGTATTAACAAGGAGTTACGAGGCCTAAAATGAGAATAAAAGACTACGCTGATAGCCTGGGAGTTAGTAGTCAATCCATCTATAAACGGATACGCTCTCCAAAATATAAAGAGAGGTTGAAAGGTCATTTATACCTAGACAACCAAAAGGTTGAAAACCTTGATTTAATAGGCATTAGAATACTTGAAGATTATCATTTTGAAAATGATGTGATTAAACTTGAGAAAGAATTAGAGGAGGCGAAAGAACAAGGCAAGCAACTAGAACAAGATTTGCAACTATTGAGAGGCTATCGGAAGAGTGAACAGCAAAACTTAAAAGCTTGGGCAGATTATGCTGAACGATTGGAACAACATCGATTTTACTTAATGCTTGCACTCACTACTGTATCTATAGCTTTCCTTGTAGCTTTAGCCTTTGCCGTCTTCTGACGGCATTTGTCGGACAATGCGAAGCGTCCGACCCTGGGGCACCGACAGGGTGCCCTACTCGCTTCGGCGAGTATAGTCGAAACTCCTCTTGTGGCTCGAGAGGTGGTTCGATGTCGCTCCTGTATTCGGAGCGATGTGCCGTCTGCAAGACCCTTCGGAGAACGCACATTTACGGAGTAAAGTGTAGTGCGTTACACTTTACATGGAAGTCGTGCCGATTCTTCAGGAAAAAATCTACCCTATGGGTTACTTAGTCCTGGTGGCAATCTTCCGCCACCAGCTCGGCGACCCTTTGAGCCGAGAAAGGAGAACAAACTATGAGTTATGCAGTAGCTAGGATGCAAAAAATGAAATCTGGAAATCTTGGTGGTGCCTATCGTCACAATGAACGAATTTTTGAAAATCACTCGAACAAGGATATTGACCCAGAAAAGACTCACCTAAACTATGAATTAACCGACCGTGACCGCTCTATCCCATACGATAGGCAGATTAAACAATACATCTACGATAATAAGATATCCAAACGTGCTCTACGTAAAGATGCCGTTTTGTGTAATGAATGGATTATTACATCAGATAAAGCATTTTTTGAAAATATGAGTTCGGATCAGATTAAGGACTTTTTTGAAACAGCAAAAAATTTCTTTGCTGAAAGATACGGTAATAGTAATATCGCTTATGCTATGGTACATCTTGACGAGAGTACGCCACATATGCACTTAGGACTTGTGCCTATGCAAAATGGCAAGTTAAGCTCGAAGTCATTATTTGGCAGTCGTGACCAACTGAAAGAGATCCAGGAGGCTTTTCCTAAATACCTGAATGAACATGGCTATAATTTGCAACGTGGGGAGTCTGATAGCAAGAAGAAACACCTCGAAACAGCAGAATTTAAAGAAAAGCAACGCTTACTAGATGATACTGATAAAAAGATAGTTGATAAAACCCAAAAACTAAGGCAACTAGAAAAACAGGAAAAGCAAACTACAGGAAAAGCAAACTACAGAAAAAATCAAGCAACACGAAAAAGAGAAAGATGCTTTACTAGATGATATAGCTGTCTTGGAGTCTCTTCAACCTCTACAGATTGAAGAAATGAAAAAAGACAAATTAGTCAGACGTACATTTGACGGTAAACTAAAAATGGATAAAGCAACCTATGACAGACTCTTTCATACAGCCTCTCGAAATGCCCTAGATAATAATAGGCTAAGGCACGAAAACAGCAAACTTGAACATCAATTACAGCAATCACTTTCTAAACAAAATAACTTAGCTAAAAAACTGATGAAGAGTGATCACATATTATCTGAAAATCGTACGCTAAAATCAGAAGTCGATAAACTAAAACACGCAAATAAAAAACTCAATGAAAGTATAAAACGATTAGGTGAACAATTAAATGCCGTAAACAAAAAACTTGCACTTTGGCGCAAAACAGCAAGGAATTACATGCATCCTAAAGAATTTAGCAAAATGTTACATGTCATAAATCAAATACGACCACCAAGAATAACCATTATGTCAGTCGCTCGAAGTGTTAAAAATATGATTGAAAAAAATATATTTTAAGCACTTTATGCCGTGAAAGTCTCTTGATAACAAGCTAGTCGACTTTAGACTAAAGACAGTCGAGTCGTCAGGCTGAAAAGCTGACGACCGATTGCCAAAGGCTAAAAAAGACTAGGTTACTTGTTGTCAAGAGAACCATGGAATAAATAAACAAGGAGAAAAAGATGAACAATATTAACAAACCTTTAGTACACAAAATTAAACAACCTGATACATTTTCTGGAAAAACATTACTGGGCTTTCTACAGTCAGTTTTTAAAGAAATCACTGGTAACTATCTACCATCAGCCTACCCACTCAGCATTATTGAGCCTTATTTTACCTCAGATGAACAGGGAGAATCGTTTTGGTCAAATGCCCTGGCTATCAATGTTTTAGAAATTCGTCTCAAGGATAACTATAACATCCATCTAATACAAAAATCACCTTATATTCTTCTTGTTATTGTGGATATTGATAGCTTTAAAACTGGAGTTATTAAACTCTTTAATGACTTACTTGACCCTGATAAAAAGTATCTGATTTATCGTGATTTTATCAAAACATATCGCAATATGACTCCGATTGAAAAAATCGAATTTTTCAAAAAGAAGACCGTCTAGGAAATCGCAGCTAAAAAATAAGCTGTGGTATACTATTTAGTGAGGAGGTAACACTATGAGAAAAACACTTTTTGGTTGGATGCTTGCATTTTCTGCATTACGCTTTCTTGACCGCTCTGTACGGCAGTCAACTAAAGCACTACGACGATTTTTAAGATAAATTATAAAAGGCTCTAGTTTAGAGTCTTTTATTGTGATATAATACAAATTGCTGAAGCTACCTTCCGCAAATTAATGCGAAAGGAGGTGTTATTCTATGAGTTACTTCTTCGAGCTCTTACTCGGAATCACGGTTGAGATACTGGCTCACTATCTCATCAAGTGGCTAGATGACGAGGACAAACGCTAAGGCTAGCCCAAAACACCACAAAAAACCCTCGAGAGACCTGGCCGTCCTCGGGGGTTTGGTGTATCTATGAGATACTTCTTCGTGTTTTTATTATCTCATTCATTACAAAAAAAGTCAATAAAAAAAGCCCAAATACTTGAGACAACTTTCATTATTTTATAAGCTCCGAAACATTAATTTTTGGTACCTTTTTGGTACCGTCTTGGTTTAACAATACGGTATATATATAATATTTTACAGCTATATCCCCTTTAGAAACATTGATTTAATAAGGATTTAAACATTATAGAGTATATCTTTGTAAAATACGGTCTCAAATAATGATAAAAAGACAGCTTCGGCTGTTCTTTTTTATTTCTTGAAATCAACTGCTGTTTTCATGTTCCAAACTCAAAAAAACTTTGCACTCTAGCTAGCCGCACGATGATTTCTAGAGTACAAAGTTTTTTTATTAGAGCAGATTTACTCTTCCTTATCTTGACTTTCAGTTCCTTTAGTTGTATTGTCTTCCCAAAGGATACGCTCAATACGGTGGAAACCTGACCAACCTTCTTCTGTCTTATTTTCGTCCATATAGTCTGCCAAACGGAAGTCAATTTTTACATCTGACTCACCAAAACTCTCGGCAATCGGTTCTGAGCGCTCATAGGACATACAAATCAGTGGATAAACCTTCTTAGCTTCTTCTAACTTACCTTCTTTCAACAGTTTGACAAAGCCTTCCGTATCTGTCAATAGCTTATCGATTTGCTCTTGCACAAAAGTCTTATAGTCAGCAGTGGCCTTATCAAGCATTTTTTGCTTGTCTTCAGACAAAGCTGTCACCTTAGATGAATCGCTTGTATCTGCTGATTTTTCAAATCTAACAGCACAAGCTGTCAATAGCAAGGCTGAAGATAAAAGGACAAAACCTAGTTTTTTCATTGTTTACTCCTATCGGTTCAGGAAACCTGAATTAATTTTACGTCTCATTATACCACGTTTCCACTCATTTTTTAATAAATTCTCAGAAAATTTAATGTTGGGGGATTTATACTAACAATAGACTTTTAACCCCAAAATTGATAAAATAAGAAGGAAAATAAGATAAAAGGAAACTATAAATCACCATGATGAACATGCAAAACATGATGCGTCAAGCACAAAAGCTTCAAAAACAAATGGAACAAAGCCAAGCAGAACTTGCTGCTATGCAATTTGTTGGCAAATCTGCTCAAGACCTTGTTCAAGCAACCTTGACTGGAGATAAGAAAGTTATCAGCATTGACTTCAATCCAGCTGTCGTTGACCCAGAAGACCTCGAAACCCTTTCTGATATGACCGTTCAAGCCATCAACTCCGCTCTTGAACAAATTGATGAAACGACCAAGAAAAAACTGGGTGCTTTCGCAGGGAAATTGCCATTCTAATAAAAATCACAAAAACGCATAATATAAGGTGCCAGATGTACTGACCTTGATATTATGCGTTTTATTATATCAAGACTTACTTGATTTCTCCTCGAATCAAGTTTTGTCTCACCTTTATGATATTTTTTCAACTAAGTCTTTTATCATTCGATGTAGTTCTTCTATCTTTTCAGATTGTTTCTCTATTAATATTCTCTGACTAGATAATTCATCTTGGAGTTTATCAAATTGTATCTGTTCATCTGGATTCTCCTTTACAAAAAAGTTCGTTAAGGTACTTGTTAACATTCCTATTGTACTAATCCCTACCAACATTAATAAAACAGCTATCCATTTCCCAAAAAGGGAAACTGGAACAATATCACCATAACCAACAGTGGTTACTGTCACAAGAGCCCACCAAAGACTATCTGAGAATGATTTTTCTTCAACTACAGATAAAATTGAACTTCCTACTAGCACGATAAAGATATTAACATATAAGATATAAATCAGACCATTTGTCCGTAAGAATCTACTAATTTTTCTTTCTAATTTACCTGTAAGTCCAATTATTCTAAGTAAACGAGTCAGTTTCAGTAATTTTGTCAGCCTTGCTAAGCGAAAGATACGCCCTAATCGAAATACTGTAAAAATAGCATTTAAAGGGAGAATAGCCAATAAATCAAAAATATTTTCAAGAATAAAGCGCCATTTTCTTTTAGTAGTAAAAAAGCGCCAACTATAATCAATTACAAAAACACCCCAAAGTAGTAAATCAATAATATTGTACGGAGGATTGTCCAAATCAACCATCTCAGCAAATCCAAGCAAGACTAGAACAACAGATATCAACGCAAGTATGATAATCGATGTGTCATAGTAATCCTTAAATAACCATTTTCTTTTCACACTATTTCTCCTATATCATTTTTGAACATTATACCACAACAAATATCTACTAATTTATAAAAAAGAAGGCCCCCGCCTTCTCTTTTATATATCTGTCAATGGTGTTGCGGTATCTGGTGAGGTATCGTAAACCTTAAAGTCTACTCCTACACCTAGATCAGCTTGCGCTAACTGGTTGACCATGGTCATGTGAGCCAGCTCCTTGATATTGTTTTCCTTAGATAAATGCCCAAGGTAGATCTTCTTAGTGCGGTTTCCTAATGTACGAATCATGGCTTCGGCACCGTCCTCGTTAGAAAGGTGACCCAGATCCGATAGGATTCGTTGTTTGAGTCGCCAAGCGTAAGAACCTGCTCGCAAAATCTCTACATCATGGTTGGACTCGATAAGATAGCCGTCCGCATTTTCAACAATTCCTGCCATACGGTCACTGACATAACCTGTATCTGTCAAAAGGACAAAACTTTTATCATCTTTCATAAAGCGATAGAACTGCGGTGCGACTGCATCATGGCTTACACCAAAACTCTCGATGTCAATATCTCCAAAGGTTTTGGTTTTGCCCATCTCAAAGATATGTTTTTGCGAAGAATCCACCTTACCAAGATACTTGCTATTTTCCATAGCCTGCCAGGTCTTTTCATTGGCATAAAGATCCATACCATACTTGCGAGCCAAAACTCCTACTCCATGGATATGGTCAGAATGCTCATGCGTAATCAAGATGGCGTCCAAGTCTTCTGGCTTGCGATTAATTTCAGCAAGTAGGCTAGTAATCTTTTTACCAGATAAGCCTGCATCCACTAAAAGTTTCTTTTTTGGTGTTTCCAGATAAAAGGAATTTCCACTGGAACCCGACGCTAAAATACTGTATTTAAAGCCTGTTTCACTCATTCTAGTCTTCTACTTCATCCTCCCATACTTCTTCTTTCACTGCATCCTTATCATAAGGGAGCACAATGGTAAAGGTTGATCCCTTACCGTATTCACTCTTGGCCCAAATAAAGCCATTATGTTGTTTGATAATTTCTTTGGCAATAGACAGTCCCAGACCTGTTCCACCTTGGGCACGACTTCTAGCACGATCCACACGATAAAAACGGTCAAAAATACGTGGTAAATCCTGCTTTGGAATACCCAAACCTTGATCTGAGATGGATAAAATCATCTGATCATCAGTTGTCTTCATGGTCACTGTGATTTTCCCACCATCTGGTGAATACTTGATGGCATTGTTGAGAATATTATCAATCACCTGTGTCATCTTGTCTGTATCAATTTCAATCCATACCGAGGTAATTGGGTAATCTCTCACCAGTTCGTATTTCTTATCTTCATCCTGCCCTCTTATCTGATCAAAACGGTTGAGGATAAAAGTAATAAAGGCAGTAAAGTTAATCAGTTCCACATCTAGGTGACTGGTTGCATTATCAATACGTGAAAGATGGAGAAGATCTGTCACCATGCGCATCATACGATTGGTTTCGTCTAGAGATACCTTGATAAAGTCTGGTGCTACGGTTTCACACAAAGCTCCCTCATCCAAGGCTTCAAGATAGGATTTTACGCTGGTTAAGGGTGTCCGTAGCTCATGACTAACATTGGAAACAAAGAGTCTCCGCTCGCGTTCTTCCTTCTCCTGCTCCGTCGTATCATGCAAAACAGCAACCAGACCCGAAATAAAGCCAGACTCTCGACGAATCAAGGCAAAGCGAACACGAAGGCTCAGATACTCACCATTAGCATCCTGGGAATCAATGATGAGCTCAGGAATTTGGGTAATCAAATCACGAAGTTCATACTCATCTTCAATCTTAAGCAATTCTAGAATACTTTTGTTTAGAACATCTTCTTTCTGAACACCTAACTGTTTCTTAGCCATGTCATTAATCATGGTAATCTTGCCACGACGATTGGTCGCAAGGACTCCGTCGGTCATGTAAGATAGGATACTATGTAATCGTTTACTCTCTTGTTCCAGATTTTCTTGGGTTAAACGAATTACTTCTGATAAATCATTGAGATTATTAGTAATATTAGTAATTTCAGAGCTTCCCTGCATATCCAATACCTGAGAATAATCTCCTGCAATCAGGTCTTTTACCTTTTGATTGATTTGCTTCAACCGAATATTATCCCGACGATTTTCTAGCAAAAGTAAGGTCACTACTAAAATAAAGCCAAGTAGAATGAGGATAAAGATAAAATCACTGGTTAAAACTGTGTCTTTAATTAGTTTAATCATTATTTCTCATATAATAACCAACACCCCGACGTGTTAGGATATACTCAGGACGACTTGGTGTGTCTTCAATCTTCTCACGCAAACGTCTGATGGTTACGTCAACTGTTCGAACATCTCCGAAATAATCATACCCCCATACCGTTTCAAGCAAGTGTTCACGCGTAATTACTTGACCGATATGAGAAGCCAAGTGGTACAAAAGCTCAAATTCACGGTGAGTTAAATCTAGTTCTTCACCGTATTTCTTAGCCACATAGGCATCTGGCACAATCTCCAAGTCCCCAATTTGCAAAGGTTGAGTTTTATTTTCATCTGATTCTTGATTATCTACAGAAGCCAAGTCCGTGCGACGAAGGAGAGCTTTAACACGCGCCTGCAACTCACGATTTGAGAAGGGTTTGGTCACATAGTCATCCGCCCCAAGCTCTAAACCAATAACCTTATCAAATTCGCTGTCTTTAGCTGAAAGCATGATAATAGGTACACTACTTGTCTTGCGAATAGTCTTCGCGACTTCTAAACCATCAATTTCTGGAAGCATCAAATCCAGAATAATAATATCTGGATGCTCTGCTTCAAATTGCTCTAGCGCTTCACGACCGTTAAAAGCAGTTACAACCTCGTAACCTTCCTTGGTCATATTAAACTTGATAATATCCGAGATTGGTTTTTCGTCATCTACAATTAATATTTTTTTCATATGTTCACCTTTTTCTCTACTATTATACCAAAAAAATAGCAAGAAGACACAATAGCTAGTCTTTGCTACTGTCTAAGTTGGCTTTTGCATAAGCCTGCCAGATTTTTTGTTGGGGTTTGGCAAGTGGAACATCCTTGAACTCTTCTGGTGAAAGCCAGCGAACTTCCCTATCTGAAAAATCATGGAAGTCACTCACTTGACCTGCTACAATTTGAACATGCCATTTACGATGACTAAAGACATGCTTGACAGTCTCAAAATAAACATTAAGCCAATCAACATCTAGGTCATAGTCCTGCTGGAAACTCTCCTCTGGACTGGGACCAAAGTTCACACTTTCTTCTGCAACCTGATGGAAGAGGTCAAACTGCTCCTCTTCCGAAAAGTCATCTACTTCTACCAGTGGGAAATGCCAAAATCCTGCCAACAACTTTTCACTTTCATTTTTTTCAAGTAAAAATTGTCCCTGAGAATTTTTCACAACTAAGGCTTTAAGATAAATTGGGACAGGCTTTTTCTTGGGAGCCTTAATTGGATAACGGTCCATTGTACCATTCTGATATGCCGCACTGAAGTCCTTAACTGGGCTTTCTTCTGGCCTGGGATTTACAGGAGCCTCAATATCAGACCCTAAGTCCATCAAGGCTTGATTAAAGTCACCCGGACGCTCTGGGTCAATCAGAATTTCCATCATTGCCTGAAAAATTTTGCGATTACTTGAAATACCAATATCGTGGTTGACTTCAAATAGACGCGCCAAAACTCGCATGACATTACCATCTACAGCTGGCTCAGGCAAGTTAAAAGCAATACTGGAAATCGCTCCTGCAGTGTAAGGACCAATCCCTTTCAAGCTGGAAATTCCTTCATAGGTATTTGGAAATTGACCACCAAAGTCTGTCATAATCTGCTGGGCAGCAGCCTGCATATTACGAACTCGAGAATAATATCCCAGTCCCTCCCAAGCCTTCAACAAACCTTCTTCAGGTGCAGTTGCCAAACTTTCCACTGTCGGAAACCATTCCAAGAAGCGTTCATAATATGGAATAACCGTATCCACCCTGGTCTGCTGGAGCATGATTTCAGACACCCAGATATGATAAGGATTTTTACTTCTACGCCACGGTAAATCTCTTTTGTTTTCATCATACCAAGCGAGAAGTTTCTCACGGAAAGAAGTAATCTTCTCCTCCGGCCACATGACAATACCGTATTCTTTCAAATCTAACATATCTCTAGTATAACACAGAAGGTTTCACCTGTCTTTTTATCTGATTTATAATATTTTCAATAGACAGTATATGACTTTTCTTTCTACTTAAATATTTTTAATATGACTTCAACTGAAAATCAATAAAATATCATAGAATGCGATTATCCATCTTCATGGTTTGATTTTGAGACAAATAATACTCAATGAAAATCAAAGAGAAAACTAGGAAGCTGGCCGCAGGTTGCTCAAAGCACTGCTTTGAGGTTGTAGATAAGACTGACGAAGTCAGTCACATATATAATCCAAGGTGAAGCTGACGTGGTTTGAAGAGATTTTAGAAGAGTATAAGCTAGAAATACAGTATTATTTAAAATAGTCGATCATCCTACGGATAAACAATAAAAACTCATCACTCTTAGAAAATAACGAAAATGCTGGTTGATATCATCCTAAAACAAGTGAAAAAATAGTATTTTGCCCCTTTTTTGCCCCCTATACACAAAAAAAGCCTACTGACCAAGCTAGAAAGCTTGATACAATAGGCTTTTTAAAGACTAATTATTTAACAGCGTCTTTAAGAGCTTTACCAGCTTTGAATGCTGGAACTTTAGAAGCTGCAATTGTGATTTCTTTACCAGTTTGTGGGTTGCGACCTTTACGTGCAGCACGCTCACGAACTTCAAAGTTACCAAAACCGATCAATTGAACTTTTTCACCAGCTGCAAGGTAGTCAGCTACTGCTGAAAATACAGCTTCAACTGCTGCTGCTGAGTCTTTCTTAGTCAATTCTGTAGCTTCTGCTACTTTAGCGATCAAATCTTGTTTGTTTGCCATGTTAATGATTCCTCCAATTTAATTTCTAATTAACAAATATAATCATATCCTAAAATCCCTTATAGGTCAAGTTAAAAACGCTGTTTATTCGCATTTTCTTTATTTTTTTAGGAATGGTAACGTACCAAAATAGCCCACGCATTCTCACCTGTATGAGTCTGAATAATAGAACCGGTTTCTAAAACAGAAATTGGTTTTTCAACATAGGCTTGTAAACTTTCTTTCATCTCTTTTGCCCAGTCAGCATTACCAGAATATGAAATTCCAATCTCTGCTACAGAACGTTCAGAGAGAGATGTTGTCAACTCATCTAACCATTTTTTAAAGGTTTTAGCTCCACGACCTTTAACAATTGGCTGCAATTCATGGTCTTTCATTTGCATGACAACACGGATATTGAGAAGTGAGCTCAACAATCCAGTTACACGGCCAATTCGTCCACCTTTTACTAGATTTTCTAGAGTAGAAACACCAATATAGAGCTCTGTATGTTTTTTTACCTCTTCAACGTGAGATAAAATTTCCGCCATATCTTTGCCTTCTTGTGCTAATTTCGCAGCCTCAACAACTTGGAATTTCAAGGCTTGGTCAGTAAATGAACTATCGATAACTGTCACGTCGGCAGTAGATAGGCTGGCACCTTGGCGTGCTGCTTCTACAGTCCCCGAAAGAGCATGGGACATATGAATAGCAAGAATCTGGCTACCATCTTTGCATAGGTCCTCAAAAACTTCAGCGAAGACACCTACAGGTGGTTGACTTGTCTTAGGAAGATTCTTACTTGCTTGCATCAACTGAAGAAATTTACCTTCTTCTTTCAAATCCGCATCAGAATAAACAACATTATCAATCATTACAGATAATGGAACAATTGTAATATCTAATTGTTTTACTAGTGCTGGTTCAATAGTAACAGATGAATCGGTTACAATCTTAATTTTTGTCATAGTATCAATCTTTCTATTTTAGGATTCAGATTGGTTTTCTTACTTCTAATTATATCAAAAAAAGATTAAAAATCCTAATGGAGTCAATCAAATTTTCCGTAAAAATTTGATATAATCATCTTATAAGAAAAGAGGTGTCCTATGATTAAAAAAATTTACCCCATTTTTACCATTTTACTAGGTGCTGCTATTTATGCTTTTGGACTGACTTATTTTGTAGTTCCTCATCATCTCTTTGAAGGAGGGGCGACAGGTATTACCCTTATCACCTTTTATCTTTTTAAAATCCCTGTTTCGCTCATGAACTTGCTGATTAACATTCCCCTTTTCATCCTAGCTTGGAAAATATTTGGAGCAAAATCTCTCTATTCTAGTTTGCTTGGAACCTTAGCTTTGTCAGCTTGGTTGGCTTTTTTTGAGCGTATTCCCCTTCATATTGATCTTCAAGGTGATTTACTGATTACTGCACTTATAGCGGGAATTCTATTGGGAATTGGTCTTGGAATTATCTTTAATGCTGGAGGTACAACGGGCGGAACTGATATTCTAGCTCGTATTCTCAATAAATACACTCATATATCCATGGGGAAACTGCTCTTTATCTTAGATTTTTGTATTCTCATGCTCATTCTCCTAATCTTCAAGGACTTGAGATTGGTTTCTTACACGCTCTTATTTGATTTTATCGTTTCTCGTGTCATTGATTTGATTGGAGAAGGTGGTTATGCTGGTAAAGGCTTTATGATTATCACAAAACGTCCTGACCAACTTGCTAAAGCGATTAATGATGACTTAGGAAGAGGCGTTACTTTTATTTCTGGTCAAGGCTACTATAGTCAAAAAGATTTGAAGATTATCTACTGTATTGTCGGTAGAAATGAGATTGTGAAAATGAAGGAAATGATTCATCGAATCGATCCTCAAGCCTTTATAACCATTACAGAAGCCCATGAAATCCTTGGAGAAGGATTCACCTTTGAAAAAGAATAAAAAGAGGTAGTGTAGTGACCTCAAAAGTTAGACTTATTCATCTATCTTTTGGGTTACAGACAACCTCTTTTTTAATTACTCAAACACTTAAGACCAATTGCGAGCTACTTCTTCATCAGCCTTTAACTGATCCACTAATTGGTCAACTGAGTCAAATTTAGTCATATCTCGAATGCGATCAAGCCAATAAACCATGACGGTTTCCCCATAAATATCTTGATTAAAATCAAAAATATTGACTTCAAAACGTGCTTCTTCTCCATCAAAGGTCACATTTTTTCCAACACTAGCCATGGCACGATACTTCTGTCTTTGAATCTCAACATCAACGACATAAACACCATCTGCTGGCATATAAGTACGATCTAAAAGCACTAAATTAGCTGTTGGATAACCAATCGTACGACCACGAGCACTGCCATGAACCACCATCCCTCTTGATGGAAGCGGTGCCCCCAAAAGTTCTCCTGCTTCTTTCACATTTCCATCTAAAATAGCTTGACGGATACGAGTTGAACTAATCTTTCCTTTCTCATCTTCTACAGGTGGAACGATAATGACTTCTCCATCAAAGTAATCCTTTAAGTCTTCTGCCGTTTTTTGGTCAGAACCAAATGTATAATCAAAACCTGCAACAATAATTTTGGCATTCATAGCCTTGATATAAGTTGCAAAAAATTCTTCTGCCGTAAGACTAGCGAATTGACTACTAAAATCAAGAAGATATAATTCTTCTACGCCTTCACGCTTTAATTTCCTCTCACGTTCAGCAGGGTTCAAAATATGTAAAAACAGATCAGGATGATAAGGCTCTAAAGCGATCTTTGGAGATTCATTAAAGGTCATAACAACGATAGGCAATAAGTCCTTTCTCGCAGCCTTATTGGCAACACGAAATAATTCTTGATGCCCCTTGTGTATACCATCAAAATAGCCGAGAACAACGACTGAATCAGATGGTGTGCCAATATCTTTTTGGTTTTTTATAGGAATAGTAATAATCATAAAATAATTATATCATAGCGATAGCTATTTCTGGAACAGAAAATCTGAAATGTCGTTTTTTTAACCTGAAATAGCCATTTTTGCAAAAGGAGTAGCATGCAAATATATATTGACTCTGATATACTAGAATTACAAAAAAGGTGAACGATTAACATCATAAGCCATTCCCAATTTATTCTTATCGTATCACAATTCATAATCATCCTTGAGTGAAGAACTGATAGTTGAATAGCCTGCACTAATATCGCAAAAGCCAGCGTTTTCTGACGCTGGCTTTTAAACTGTGAAAAACTTTTCTAAACTAAATTGCTTCTGTGACAAAACTACGGCTTTCCAATACTTTGAGCATGGCGTTAGCTGTATCTAAGGCTGTAAAGAGGGGCACACCGTGTTCAATGGCTGAACGGCGAATCTGCTCACCATCTTCGTCAGCAGTTCGTTTTGTTCCTACTGTGTTAATGATAGCTTGAATTCTTCCTTTGCGTACAAAGCTTGGAATATCCTTATCGTCATCACCAATCTTACCAACAGGTTGAGCTTGTAATCCATGACTAGCAAAGAAGGCTGCTGTCCCTTCTGTCGCGAGGATTCCATAGCCAATATTTTGGAAACGACGAGCTAAGTCCAAGGCTTCTTCTTTTGCATCATCAGCAATGGTGAAGACTACATTTCCAAAAGTTGGCAAGTGGAGGTAAGAAGCTTCAAAGGCTTTATAGAGAGCTTTTTCCAAAGTCGTATCAGAACCCATAACTTCCCCTGTTGACTTCATTTCAGGACCAAGTAAGCTGTCTACCTTAGCCAGTTTCGTGAAGGAGAAGACTGGTGCTTTAATATGAACGCGAGTGCTTTCAGGGTAAAGTCCATCTTGGTAGCCAAGTTCTTCAAGGTTTTGACCAAGAATGAGCTTAGTAGCTACCTGAGCCATAGGAATATTAGTTACTTTTGAAAGGAAAGGTACCGTACGGCTGGCACGTGGATTGACCTCAATAACGTAAACTTTTTCATCCTTGATAACAAACTGGATGTTCATCATACCAAGACAGTTAAGACCGATTGCTAGGCGTTTCGTATAGTCTGCGATTGTTTCTTGCACCTTTTGCGACAAGGTTTGTGGTGGGTAAACGGCCATCGAGTCACCTGAGTGGACACCAGCACGTTCGATATGCTCCATGATACCAGGGATAAGAACATTTTCTCCGTCTGAAATGGCATCAACTTCACACTCTTGTCCAACGATATAAGAGTCTACAAGGACTGGATGGTCAGGACTAGCCTTAACCGCTGTACGCATGTAAGAACGAAGGTCTTCTTCGTTTTCAACGATTTCCATAGCACGACCACCCAAGACATAAGATGGGCGAACGAGGACTGGGAAACCAATCTTGCGAGCTGCAAGTACTGCTTCTTCTTCATTGGTAGCAGTTTGTCCTGGTGGCTGTGGAATATCCAAATCTTTAAGAGCTTGCTCAAAGAGGTCACGGTCTTCAGCTCGGTCTAGGTCAGCAACCTGTGTCCCAAGGATGGTCACACCTGCTTTTGCCAATGGCTCCGCAAGGTTAATAGCTGTTTGACCACCAAACTGAACGATAACCCCTTTTGGTTGCTCCAAGTCAATGACATTCATAACATCTTCGAATGTCAATGGCTCAAAGTAAAGCTTATCTGATACAGAGAAGTCTGTAGAAACGGTCTCTGGGTTTGAATTCATGATAATGGCTTCATAGCCAGCCGCCTGAATAGCCTTAACTGAATGAACAGTTGCGTAGTCAAACTCGACTCCTTGACCGATACGGATTGGACCGGAACCTAGGACTAGGACAGATTCCTTATCAGACTTGATAGACTCATTTTCCCAACCATAGGTTGAATAGAAGTATGGTGTTTCAGAGTCAAATTCTGCCGCACAAGTATCTACCATCTTATAAACTGGAACAATCTTGCTTTCCAAACGAAGCTGGCGAACTTGGTCAGCTGTCGTTTCCCATAGTTCAGCAATCTTACGGTCTGAGAAACCATTAAGTTTAGCTATTTTCAAAACTTCAAGATCTTGTGGATGGGCACCCAACTCCTGCTCAATTTCAAAGATATGTAGGAGTTTATCGAGATAAAAGATATCGATTTTTGTAAGCTCTGCAATTTCTTCTGGTGTGTAGCCACGACGAATTGCTTCTGATACGTAGAAGAGACGGTCATCCTGGGCTTTGACTACTTTTTCAATCAAGGCATCATCAGAAACTGCTGCAAGTTCAGGCATTTCATTGTGGTGCACCCCAATTTCAAGAGAGCGACAGGCCTTAAGGAGAGATTCTTCAATGTTTCGACCGATAGCCATGACTTCTCCAGTGGCCTTCATCTGTGTCCCAAGACGGCGCTCACCTTTTTCAAACTTGTCAAATGGGAAACGTGGAATCTTGGCAACCACGTAGTCGAGAGCTGGCTCAAACATGGCATAGGTTGAACCTGTAACTGGGTTGATGACCTCATCCAAGGTCAAACCGACGGCAATCTTAGCAGCCAATTTGGCAATTGGGTAACCTGTCGCCTTAGAAGCAAGGGCTGACGAACGCGACACACGAGGGTTTACTTCGATGACATAGTACTTGAAGCTGTGTGGATCAAGGGCCAGCTGAACGTTACATCCCCCTTCAATCTTAAGGGCACGAATAATGCTCAAGCTCGCGTCACGTAGCATTTGGTTTTCATAATCTGACATGGTTTGGGCAGGGGCAAATACAATGGAATCCCCTGTGTGAATCCCAACTGGGTCAAAGTTTTCCATGTTACAGACAACCAAGGCATTGTCAGCTGAATCGCGCATCACTTCGTATTCAATTTCCTTGAAACCGGCAATCGAACGCTCAATCAAACATTGGGTCACAGGTGACAATTTCAATCCATTTTCAGCGATTTCACGCAATTCTTCCTCGTTGGCACACATACCACCACCAGTACCACCAAGTGTAAAGGCTGGACGAACGATGACTGGGTAGCCAATTGTTGCTGCAAAGGCAACAGCTTCTTCGACTGTGTTAACAATTTCAGATTCTGGAATTGGTTGGTTGAGCTCTTCCATCAATTGTTTAAATAGGTCACGGTCCTCCGCTTGGTCAATGGCAGATAATTTGGTACCCAGAAGTTCAACACCAAGCTCATCTAGGATACCATTTTTAGACAATTCCATGGCCATATTAAGACCAGTTTGCCCACCAAGTGTTGGAAGCAAGGCATCTGGACGTTCCTTACGAAGAATACGCGTTACAAACTCAAGTGTAATCGGTTCGATATAGACCTTGTCCGCAATCTCCTTGTCCGTCATGATGGTTGCAGGGTTTGAGTTAACCAAGACAACCTCATAACCTTCCTCTTTCAACGACAAGCAAGCCTGGGTCCCAGCGTAGTCAAACTCAGCAGCCTGACCAATAATAATCGGACCAGAACCAATCACCATAATTTTTTGAATATCAGTACGTTTAGGCATAGTTTATGATACAAAGCCCGTAAAAAACACAGTGAAAATAGGAAACTCGGTGCAGACGCCTTCAGCGTCAAGACGATGTTTATCTTTTTCACACAGTTCTTAGGGCGTGTTCACTTCCGCGAACAATGTATCTTCTCCTTTCTATTCGTCGCCTCACAGAGCGACATTAAATAAATTCTCCGACGATTTTTAGCGAAACGATACTTTTCGGTAAAAAATCTAGTGCAGGGAGTTTTTAGTTCGCCTGATAGCGACTAAAAGAAACGACCTGCCTTTCTATTCGGCAACTATCAGGTTGCCATTAAATAAGATACAAAGGACGAATAGAAAGCGATTGAATTTTAGGAAACCAAGGAAGGATTGACAATCCAAGTTGGTTTCTCTAAATTCCGAGCTTTCCGTCCGTGTTCAGTTACATAAATTCTCCGACGAGCTTTTACTCGTTCTTAGTTTGATTGTTTAAAAGCTTCCATCATCTCGATAAACTCGTCAAATAAGTAGCTTGCATCGTGTGGACCAGGGGCTGCATCTGGATGGTATTGAACAGAGAAAGCAGGTTGGTATCTGTGACGAACTCCTTCAACTGACTTGTCATTGATTTCTTCGTGGGTGATAATCAAATGCTCTGGCAAATCCTCACGGCTGACTGCATAACCATGGTTTTGACTTGTAAAATCCACACGTCCTGTAGCAATTTCACGTACTGCATGGTTAAAGCCACGGTGACCAAACTTCATCTTGTAAGTCTTAGCCCCGTTTGCCATTGCGAAGAGTTGGTGCCCCATACAAATACCAAAGATTGGAATTTTTCCTTGCACACCACGAATCATCTCGAGTGCTTGTGGAACATCTTCTGGGTTACCTGGACCGTTTGACAACATAACTCCGTCAGGATTGAGATGGAGAATTTCTTCTGCCGTTGTCGAATAAGGAACAACCGTCACGTTACAATTACGCTTAGAAAGTTCACGTAAGATTGAGTGCTTGAGACCAAAGTCCACTAGCACCACGCTCAAACCAACTCCTGGAGCTGGATAGGATGTTTTAGTAGAAACCTGCTTGATATTGTCTGTTGGCAAAACTGTTGCTTGGAGCTGATCCGTTACATGGTCCATACTGTCCCCAACATGAGTCAAAGTTGCACGCATAGTACCATGCTTACGGATAATCTTGGTAAGAGCACGCGTATCAATCCCTGAAATACCTGGAATTTTCTTGGCTTTCAAAAATTCATCCAGCGTCATTTGGTTGCGCCAGTTGCTTGCTCTACGCGCTTCTTCAAAAACAACAACTCCCTTACAAGTTGGAATGATGGATTCGTAATCATCACGGTTGATTCCATAATTTCCTACCAAAGGATAAGTAAAGGTCAAGATTTGTCCATTATAAGACTGGTCTGTAATGGATTCTTGGTAGCCGGTCATGCCTGTATTAAAGACAATTTCACCAGTTACATCAATATCTGCTCCGAAGGCCTTGCCTTCAAAAACTGTGCCATCTTCTAATACTAGAAGTCTTTTTGTCATATTTTCACCTCTCGTGGACGCTCACTGGCGTCTTTTAACGTCTTGTGTTTTAGTTGGCGTTTCTACTCGCCAGTACGGATTCTAAGATTGCCATTCGAACAAAGACACCATTGGTCATTTGTTGGACAATCCGTGATTTTGGTGCTTCAACCAAGTGATCTGCAATTTCTACATCACGATTGACTGGAGCTGGGTGCATGAGGATTGCTGTTTCTTTCAAGCAATCATAACGTTCTTGAGTCAAGCCATGTTGGGCATGGTAGTCTTCTTTTGAAAAGACAGCTCCACTATCATGACGTTCATGTTGCACACGGAGAAACATCATGACATCCACCTGATCAATGATTTCATCAATAGTTACAAACTGTCCATAGTCTGCAAACTCTTGACTTCTCCATTCCTCAGGTCCAGCAAAGTAAAGTTCAGCTCCCAAGCGTTTCAAAATCTGCATATTGGATTTGGCAACGCGTGAGTGGTCCAAGTCACCTGCAATAGCAACCTTAAGCCCCTCAAAGTGGCCAAATTCCTCATAAATAGTCATCAAATCAAGTAAGCTCTGGCTAGGGTGTTGGCCCGAACCATCTCCACCATTGATGATAGAAGTCGTAATCGTTGGACTTGCAATTAACTCTCTGTAGTAGTCAACCTCTGGGTGACGAATCACACAGACATCCACTCCTAAAGCAGACAAAGTCAAAATGGTATCATAAAGTGTCTCCCCTTTATTAACTGAACTAGTCTTCACATCAAAGTCAAGTCGTTCCAGCCCCAATTTAATCTCTGCCACTTCAAAGGACTTATGCGTCCGTGTGGAATCCTCAAAGAAAAGATTGGAGACAATCGGATGGTCCTCATAGGGAAGCTGAGCTCCGTTTTTAAACTCAATTCCTCGCTTGATCAATTTCATGACTTGATCGACAGTGAGGTCTTCCATGGACACCACATGGTTCAATGCTTGTTGATTTTCTGACATGGCTACTCCTTTAGCTTTCTAAGCTTCTTCAGTAATCAGAACTCTGTCTTGGCCATCAAGTTCTGCCATCTCTACGATGATTTCTTCAGAACGACTAGTTGGGATATTTTTTCCAACGTAATCTGGACGGATTGGCAATTCTCTATGTCCACGATCGACTAGAACTGCTAAACTCACACGCGCAGGACGACCATGACCGACAATATTATCAATAGCAGCACGGATGGTACGACCTGTATAGAGCACATCATCCACCAAGATAACTTCACGGTCTGTCACATCAACAGAAACTAAAGAAGTATCTTCTCCACTTTTAACATCGTCACGGAAAGGTTTGGTATCCAATTCCACAACAGGAACTGAAAGATTTTCTAGCTGCGCCAAACGTTCTTGGATACGGTGGGCGATAAAGACGCCACGAGTTTTAATACCAGCCAAGACGATTTTATTCAAATCTTTGTTGCGTTCGATAATCTCATATGTAATACGCGTAATCGCTCGTTTGACGGTCAATTCGTCTACAACTTCTTTTGTCTTCATGACAAACCTCCAAAAAGAAAAGTCTCCTTAAACAAGGAGACTTGAAATGTATAGCCAAGCGAGCCCTACTGCAAACAGTATAGACTTCACCCTACTACTTAATCGTTCTCCTTGCCTGCCTCACGGGACAGGTTTAAAGGAATATTTAGTTATCAAATACTATAGCACAAAGCATGCTTAAAATCAAGCAAAAACTTTTGAAACCCCATCTTATAAATTGCTGGTAACTTCTCAAAGTAACTTCCACTTGCCTTGCCAAAGTGGAAATTAGTTTAAAACGGATTTTTATGGTGGAATTAAGTATGAGACGTTTGAGTTAGAAATGAGGTCTACTATGATAAAACATAAACATCTTACCCTTTCAGACCGTAATGATATCCAATTAGGCTTAGAGCGCGGTGAAACCTTCAAAGCTATTGGACAGTCCATTCTAAAAGACCCAACTACTGTTTCTAAAGAAGT
>NZ_CAMIAF010000002.1 GCF_946190375.1 Streptococcus mitis
ATAAACAATCCCTTTGTCGTTATATATATTCCCGATTAGAGAGTTTGGAGAGCGAAAACCAATAGGGACTCCATTTGGTCCTAATATGTAGCAATTTCGTTCGATATCAGAAGTTTGAACTTGATATCCATGGCTTCCACGCCTCACAATTCCAAACCACCCCCACGATAGTCCTCCAAATTGATAAGTTACTAGATTATTAACCCGTCTTATTTTTACGAACGAGCTCCTTAATTTTGAAGCGATACCCAACGTCCTCCATCCAGTATCACCTATCAACACCTTCCAGCCTGTGTTGTCATTTCCACTCTCTTTTATCCATTTCAGAGCGCCATTAGTAGCATTAACATCTACATAGGTCGTCCCGATTTCAGCAGTGATACGCCCTTCTGGTGAGCCTGTACCACGGATTTCATGCCCTACGTTTGTCGGCATAGGCAGAGTAACATTATTACCCCCGACAATGCCGAGGGTATTTCCTGTCAAGGTCAGCCTTGGTTCAGGCTTTTGGTTCAGCGCCTTCACATCACGGCCGACAGCTTGAGCAAATTCCTCTAAATTGCTCATGGCTATCACGCTTTCGCTGCGTTATACGTTGCGACCAAGTCAAGATTGGCAAAAGAATCAAGTCGTGTGCCCAAGTCTGAGATTTTTTGTACTACCGCGCTTTCAGTACTTCCACTCATGCTAGCGATTTTCTCAGCGATTTCCTTGAGGGTATTCAAATCCTCAGATACACCCTCGCCTAAAATGTCATTTTTGACAGCAGTTTTAGCCTGTTCAATCAATTGTGTGACTGTCGCATTGTCAACTTTACCATTAAGCAGTTGTTTCAATTCCTTGATGTCAACCCCAACCGCTTGAGCGAATGCCGTTAATTTTGTTGTGTCCATATTCCTACACCTTTCCTAAGTTGTAATAAAAGAGTAGGTCAGGAATTTCCTGACCTGCCCCACCCTCGCTTGCAGGTCTTTCTGCAAGCTGTTTTTTTACTTCTTCTGCGATATCCAGCTCCTTAAGAGCATGGACTTCCTCTGTGACCAGATTCTTATCCGATTTTGTGATTCTAATTTGAGTCGAGTCGTCGCTTGGGAATGTATATCCCCCCACTGATACCTCGATTTGATATAAGCCAGCAGGTAAAATCATACCTATATTAAAAGCAACTGCGCCATTTGTCACGACTGCCGTTTTGCGTAATTGCTCCTGACCTCTCGTCAACGTGATAGATGCCTCTTGTCCTTCAAGCTGTGGAATCGGCTCATGATTCTCATCAAGTAAAGAAAAGGCGATTGTGGAAGACACATCACCTTGCTTAACTAAAAATCCACCGTCCACTTGTTTAAGATTCGTTGAATTACGAACATAAGCCATTCTGCGCCCCTTTCTTAAGTTTTACTCTGGAACAATATTTTCAACTCTCTGACATCTTCACCTAATGATTTAACTTGCTCAGCTAGAACCAAGATAGCCTTATTCTGTTCGTCGTGGTTATCCAGACGTTTATTTGCTGATTCTTTAAATTCACGTAGGTTCTCGATGTCTTTTTCCATCGCGGTAATGCGATTCTCCTGCTTGGTAGCTCGGTCTTTCATTGAGAAATAAAGTCCGACAACAGGAATCAGAGAGAGGAAGATTTGGACAATTAAACGTTCAAATTCTGCCATAAAACACCTCTATTCCTTAAGTTCAAACTTCCATGCTGCACCTGTTCCGTCAAGTTCAAGACGACCGTTGCGAGCAAAGTCGCTGACAGGTTCACCGTTATATGTGAACTCACGGTTAAGTTGAACCAATACACGCTTACCTTCACCGTTCACTTCCGCATGGTTAGGGTCTTCAATGGTAATCAAGTCATGTGCCATATAATGCTTACCAACTTCAGCAAGTGGAATCAACTCTACCAATTCCTTGTAGATAGTTCCATAAGCGATTGTCTTGCCTGCTACAGCATTTAAAACGACCGCATGGATGATTTTACCATAGCGGTCAGTTTCTTCTTGATTATGCTTAACTGCTTGGTCTGTTGCCGTCTGTTTCGCTTTAGTTTCAGCAAGTTCATGAGTCGCTTCTTCCAATTTTGCTTGCGTCTGAACGATTGCACTAGCTGGGTCAAGTTCTGCCTTCACCACATCAAGAACTGCCTGGATAAGCGCTTCTTGACTTTCATGCGTGCGGTCACCAGACAAGCCTGCTTGCTCATAACTGTATCGTTGCCCATGTTCTTTCTTGATGGTAACAATCGTTACGTTCTCAGGTTGACGGTAGTAAGGGTTATTTGCTAATTCGTAAGTTTGTGTCATGTTCTATTCTCCTTTTTGCATTTTTACTTTTGTTTCTTCGAATAGTTCTTTGAGTGCTGGGTCGTATTCCAAGACCTCGTTCATTATTTTTAATTCACTTGTTGCGAGTTGGTAAAACGCCTCATTTTGAGCCGATTCCAATTCACTTTTAGCTAGTTTAGTTGCTAGCGATTGTAACACTAGCTGATTGATTGTTTCGTTCATGCTATTTTCTCCAATTTTTGATTCAGCTCTTGAATGGCCTTTATTAAATAAGGTACGAATTTTGAATAATTGATTGTTAAATGATTATCCTCTCCCTCATATTTCTCGACTGCACCAGGAATAATATCTAACACTTCTTGCGCGATCAGACCGATTTCTTCATGAGTCTTATCCTTAATGTAGTCAAATGCGACTAAATTTAAAGCATTTATTTTATCCAATGCCTTGACTGATGTCGGTTCAATATTCTCTTTCAATTTTCTATCCGAACCGGTTGTGATTCCAGCGTGTTGTCTCCATTTCCCAGTGACGATTTGACTCCACCAGACAACTCTATTGTATCCACCATCAGGATTATCCCCTTCGCCTTCCACATCATCATAGCCAATCCATATTCCTCTCGGAGCATTGATTCTAGAGTAGAAATTAACCTTTGATGTGCTTGCGAAATCCACTTTGGAATAAAAATCCACATCATTCCTACAATACATCTTCCCGTCTGTGTTGACATACCAGGCTTTGGGACCAGGGGTGTCTAAACTTTCACCCCAATTTGCCCAAAATGCGTTTCTGTTCGCGCCAGCGTTCATTCCGTTACCCATCCCAATACTAACAGAGTTAATTCCTGTTATGAAATATCCATTTCTGTTTGTGTATTGACCAAATCTGAAGCCTCCAATTTTACCTTGAAAACCTTCTAGAAATGTCGCAGTGACTACCACTGACCGTAGCTTGTTGATGAATGCTTCTTTAGCAGCAAGCATATCTGTGAAGATGTTACTTGCTACTAGCTTGTTTGCAAATGCTTGGTCCATCCTTACTTTATCGGCAGTCACTGCTTCAGCGTCTATAATCGTAGTCGTGACCGAACCTGCTTCAAAGTTAGCGGTCTTTAACTTATCAACCATGCCCGATTTGATAACGGCTTTGTCAATCAAGGTCTCACCCGTAATGTGGGTCAATTTCCCGTCAAATCGGTTATGACCATTTGCTCCAAGATTGATTCCTGAAATCAAATCACCTGCGCTATTGATGTTCTGAACGGCCCACGATCCAGCGATTTGTCTTTGAACTGTTTTTAGGCCTTCATTCTTAGCCACCTCAACCTGAAATAGTTTATTAGTCATAGCCATGCGAGCGACCTTATTTGAAATGTCATTCTCGTTGCTACCGATGATGCGTTCATAAAGCTGACTAGTCTCTCTGACACGTTGGAAGTCTGTCTGATTGGCCTTGCCAGCGATTTGCGATGTGATGCTTGCGAATTGACCATCTACTGTCTTCTTGTACTGAGCGATTTTTGTAGAAATATCATTGTTCGTCTGCGTGCTTATCGCACTAAAACGACGTTCAAGACCTCTCACATTCTCTTGATAAGTCGATTTCCCAATATAGTCTCTGGATATTTGCTCACGAACTGCGCTAACTTGACGAGCAGATTCGTCTCGTGCATATTGTTGCAAGCTCTCTTGTCGCTGACCGTCCTTATTGACATACGTTTCAATCGCACCAAGTTTCGTCAAGATACCGTCAGATGTGCTCTTAAATTCATTCAGCTTCGTACCATACTCAGTTTTGAAAGCCTCAATCTGGCTGAGAGCATTTTGAGATGATGCTTGTAGATTAGTAATGTCTGCTCTTGCTCGCTCACTAATTCGTTTCGCTTCTTGAGCGAGTATGCTGCTTGCGCCAGCATTTCTCAACGCCTCTTCTGCCTCTCGCCTAGCTTCTTGAATTGAAGCATTATCAAAGCTGTCGAATCGCTGATTAATAGTATCAGAGAGTTCTCTTTTAACTTCTTCAGCTTTAGCTCTAGCTAGTTCGATACCGTCCAAAATTTCCTGTCTCAACAAT
This sequence comes from Streptococcus mitis, assembly GCF_946190375.1. Lineage (GTDB taxonomy): Bacteria > Bacillota > Bacilli > Lactobacillales > Streptococcaceae > Streptococcus > Streptococcus mitis_CJ. The sequence goes on from NZ_CAMIAF010000002.1 coordinate 4,362, forward strand.
CCAGCTTGATGATCAAAACCTAAGTCGGCATTTTGAAGAGCCTTTTCTAAGGCGATTTCTTGTGCAGATTCTGTCACCCCAAGGATGGCATCTGCTGCGCTAGATAATCCACCAGAAGCTCTAGAACCACCAGTGCCTGCCTTATCATCGAAAGTCAGGGAGATGTACTCTTCTTTCAAGGCATCGAACTCATAAGCAATAGCTTTCTTGAATGCATCGACATTGTGTTTCCAGCTCTTGAGATTGACCGTATCACCCATGTGAACTACTTGGCCATCAAGTTCATAAGCTTCAATCTTGATAGCGTCAGAGACCTTGTCAATGCCCTCATTTGAAAACTTAGCCTGTGCCCACTTCTGCAGCTCTTCAACGGATTTTGCATTGTTATTCTCATACTCTTTTTCGTTTATGTAAGGATAAGAATTAATAAGAGGACTATCAAAAGTTACTCTGATAGTCGTTTCCTTTTCAGCACCTTCAGGCTTAAACGTCGATTTGGCATGGATTCTTGTGACAACATTCTGACTGTTTTTTGTACGTTGATAATCCTTCAGATTTTTGTGCGTTGTAATAACAACACCACGATTCTCACCACGACTCTTCTTGATATTCATTGCAAAGTTATCACGAACCATCTCGCCTTCCCATGTACCAACAATGCTATGCTTACCGTCCAGCAATACAGAGTACAGAGTTTCTGTTTCAGTCGTATTGAAGGTCCTACGATCCTGGATATCACTGTTGAATGAGAAGTCCCCAAGATCCGTTTTGGTATTTTGGACCATGCGAGAAAGAGCCATGCCACAGCTCTGACTAGTCACACTTACTGGCGTGATAGAACGTTGCATCACATCATCTGAAATGTGATAGGCTGTGATTTCTAGATGGTCATTGTGCTCAACAGGTTTCTTGATGCGAAATAGCTGCGCTCCTAAAACAGGAGTCGGAGCCTTTATAAGCATATCTTCTTCGATGAGCTGATAAATACCAGAGTCAGAAATAGGATATTTCACAGTTAAGGTGAAATCGCCATTCATGGTTTCTTTAACAATCGCCGAAGTTGCTTCATGAAGTGGCTCCCCGTTCCACCGAACGGTTCTCACATCTTTATTAAGTAGATAAAGCAATTATGCCCACCCCCAAACCGTTTCGATTTCAAGCGATTGAATACCTGGACCTAAAACAACACCAATATTCTGCACTTTCGCTGGATCAACTGTGATAAAATCCCCTGACCATTTCACTGGTTTTCCTGTTGTTGTCTTAAAACTAGGATTATCAGGATTGTTGACCATCACAAGCGACTCAGCAAGCCTTTCAAGACGAATGACCTGATCAGCAATTGTAAACGAAGTCTCAGCAGCGCTCTGGCCAACGATTGTGATTTTAGGAAATGCAAGAGCAGAACCTTGAACGGTCAAGGTCCCACTTCTTGTCAATCTCTGAGTATCAGTTGCTTTAAAGTATTTTGTAGGATGGCAAGTGAATTTTACATCCACCGTCCATGCACCAAAATCATCTTTAATAATTTTGAAATCATCCACTTTATAGCACCAATATTTCACGCTTGGCTCTTGTTCATTCTCCAACCAAAATTTTTCACGATTTAACAGAGAAGAAAAGCGGTATAAGTCTTCATCCGTTGGGTTAATCAAGCTGATGTGGTAGGTTTTTTCAATCAACCTACGATGCCTATTTGATTGAACAATTGCACCACTAATCCCATCATGTTCTAAAAGACTAGTTTTTGAGGAGGATACGATGACTTGTGGTCGTGTTTCAACCAGAATCTCACATTTAAATGATGATGTTTTCACTCCGTCGATGGTTAACTCATTAATTTTTGTCATGCGAAACCTCCTTTCAAATTAGTTTTTCTTTGTAGTTCTTCAGCAATACGTGTTCCGACTGCATCAGCTAGTCTATTCAAATCCGCTTCTTCTCGAATGGTCACTCCTGAGAAGTTGACATTGATGCTATTCGATGTGTTCATCGTATTAGCAATACTTTGTCCAATTGCACCAAGAGTTGACTTGTTAAGGGGAAGGATTGCTTCTGCACCAGCTTCTCCACCAACCATTGCTCTATTTCCATTCATTCCAAATAAAGTTGGTTTGGTCATGATACCACCCTTCGCATACCACTCAATGCCGATGCTTGGAACGCCCTGACTTAACCAGTCCAGTGGATTGGCTGAACCACTTACATAGAAGTGTGGTAATGGAATGTGCGGCCAACTGATATTGAAATTAAATAGACTCTTAATAGCTTCGATAGCGTTAGATACTGCATTTCTAGCACCATCAATAGCATTTGAAATAGTTGATTTGATAGAGTCCCAAATATTGCTAGCAGTGGATAAGATACCATTAAAAATTCCTGAAATCGTGCTACTCAAATTATTAAACAAATTTGACCCGGTTGAGACCAGGTCAGACCATAGATTGGAAAGGGTAGAAGTAAAACTTGACCACAGTGACTGAGCGCCTGAAATCAAACCTGAGAAAATATTGGACAAGGTGCTAGTAAAGCTAGACCACAAAGACTGTCCAGTTGAGACTACTGAAGACCAAATTTCAGAAAGCCAAGCAGTGAAACTTGACCACGCTGTAGTAGCAGTCGTGACAATATTAGTCCACAATTCAGAAAGCCAAGCGGCGAAAGCATCCCAAGTCGACTGTAGCTGTTCAGATATGGTCCCCCAGTTCATGATAGCCTGAATGATGAGTGTAATAGCGGCAATAGCAGCAACTATTGCCGCTACGACAATTCCGACAGGCGCACCTATTGCACCTATAGCAATGACTAGCGGTGCTATTGCACCGAGTAGCATCATTACAGCGGTTGTAACAAGTCCAAGAATCACGATAGTCTGTTGATCAGTTTTGTTTAAGTTAGTAAACCAATTGACAGCAGATTCAAGCATACCCATCAAAGGTTCTAAAGCTGGTATAACAGTCTCAAGTAGTGTGCCACCTATCTCGGCAAGCCCTTCTTTTGCTTTGTTGGAATAGGTCGTTAGGTCATCGAATGGATCTTTTGTCTCTTCAAATGTTGTTGCTACAGTTCCTGATGAGGATTTAGCTGCCTCAGCTAAATCACTAAAACTAAATGCCCCACGTTGGATAGCATCTACCATACGTGGTGCAGCCTTGCTCCCAAAAACTTCCGAAGCAATACTCAAAGCTTTTGTTTCACTAGTTGAATTCTGTATTGCATTGACAGTCTCGTTCAATCCATCCGTCAAGGACTTCCCGTCTTTGGCATAGTTTACTGCGGCTTTTGAAAGAGAAGATAAAGCAGCAGAAGAGTCAATCCCGCTTTTTTCAAATCTACCAATTAATGTTGCTCCCTCTTCAAAAGATAATCCTAGCATCTTAATCTGTGGAGCTCCATCAATTGCTTTTTGAAAGATGGAGTCATAAGATTGACCAGTATCCTGGCCGACCTTTGTTACTGAGTCCAATACTCTCGCTAGATCCTCATTAGATAAACCGTAAGCATCAATTGCTTTCTTGGCATTTATTGCGGAATTTGAAATATCTTCTCCAGTTATTTTCGAATATTTCAATAGATACTCTGCTGCAGATTGCAAAGTATCGCCAGTAAGTCCAAATTGTGTGTTTAACTCACCGACTGCGTCAGCAGATTCTTGAAATGTAGTCGCTGGTAAAGATGTAGCGATTCCTTTTGCAATTTCCTGAAGTCCTAACAAGGCTTCTCCAGTCAGTCCAGTCTTCGTCGTAACAGTATCCATTGCTTCGTCAATTTCAGACCATGCATCTACTGTTTTTTTACCAGCATCAACCATTTTTTGACCTAGTTGTCCTGCCTTTTCAGCAACGTTCATCATTACATCGGCTTTTAAGTATCCTGTAGCTTCCTTGATGTTTCCTGTTGCAGAACGGCTCGAATCCCCTAGATTCCCCATGGCTTTATCTATCTTTAACACTTCAACTTCTGCTTGCCCAATTTCATTTTGAAGTTGTCGCCATTCCTCTGTTCCGATTTTTTCCTTTCCTAATTCCTCTTGTTTCCGTTTCAACTCCTGGACCTTATCCTTGGCTAATGAAGATTGTTTCCCTAATAACTTCATTTTTTCTTCGGACAACTCTACATTTTTAGGATCTAATTCGAGCTTCTGGTTGACGATATCAAGTTCTTTTGCAACATTGTTGATTTCTTTGTTGAGATTTAAAATAGACTTTGGATTTCCTACATCTTCTATATGTTTTTTGGTTGAATCCATTGCCTGGTCAACAACCTTCATCTGTGATTCAACTTTAGAAATTTCAAGTTGAAGCTTATTCCACTGTGCTGACCCAACTTCAGATTCTCCCAGTTCCTTTTGTTGCTTTTTGAGTTCAGCAATTTTCATAGCACCAACACGAGCTTGTTCCTGTAAGTTGAGCAACTTACGATTCAATAAGTCGACATTGTCTGGATCCATCTTCAATTGTCTATTGATGTTGTTGAAGTCTTTTTTCAGACTAGATAAAGCATTATTGATACCTTTTACAGATTTGTCAAATTCAACAGTATTAGCACCAAATTTGACATATAAGCCTTCAAATGTTTCAGCCATAGATTTCCTCCTTTCGGTTTTAGTCAGACATTACATTTAGTAATTCTGCGTTTGATAAAGTTTTTTTCTCATTTTCATTGATACTCATCTGATGTAGTGTTCCCATCAGATAATTAAAGTGTTGACTTTCTGCCCAAAAAACATCCATCCGATTTTCAAAAATAACCTTATAAATTTTTTCAGAAGTTATGACTTCTGTTGAGGCTTTTTTCTATCTTGAGGAACCTTTGCTCTACTTCGGTTAAATTCATAAAAGAGGTCTGAGAAAAAACCAATATCAATCAAATCACCAAACCAAGGAGCAAGAGAGGCTGTTTCAGCAGTCAGCTCATTCTGTACCAAGCGACCATTCTCAACCTCACCGTACAGACAAGGGATGACTTCAGTTAGGAAGTTCATGAAATCTGGCTCCATAAGTAATGGCATTAGTTTGACCTTTTCTTCATCAGTCAAAGCAGATAAACGACCATTTACACCAGTTGCAAGGGCAAGCTGTGTGTAAGCTGCGAGTGCTTTTTGGTTGTCATCAAAGAAGTTGCGACCTGTTCGCTGTTCATACATCTTGATAGCTGGTAAAGAGTAAAGAAAGCGCACTGTTTCAGTGTGCTCTCTTTCTTCACCATAACTATCAAACGCTGTGAATGATAGTTCTTTTTTAATCATTTTAGCCTCCTGGCACGATGGCTGTTGTTCCTAAAGCTTCATTGATAAAATCAATCAATTTCGTTGGGGTACTTGAAGCGAACAATTTATCAAATTTAGCACGGACAACACCCTTGTCTGTATCACGCCATACAATTTCTGAAACAGGTTTTTTATCTGAATCTAGAATGAAATTGTTAGGTGACGCAGTACATGGAATTTCGATTTCTTTTGGTGTAGCAGAGCTTTCATCTGTTGTAGCGCTTCCTTTTGGAGCTGACGCTTTCACATTGGTCCAGATGTGGAACTCTTCAACCTCAGAACCAAACTCATCTGTAACCGTTTCAGCATATCCCCAAATGAAATTCGCATTCACACCAGTATCGATGAGCGCTGGAGGAGTTGAAGTTGTCAGCTTTTTCCCCAAATGGTCAATCATGAATTGTTTAGGAATTTGATAAGTCGTAATTGATCCCTCAGTTGATTTCTTACCTTGAAGACGGACGTGCTCCACGTTATCTGCGTAGTATGCTTTTGATTCTTGTGAAGTTTCAAAAGATGTTTTTCGCATTCCTGTAAATGGGTATGGTGTTTTTAGATCGAGTGCGCCAGATTCTGTTTTTGAAATCTTAGCAAAGAATCCCATGGCATTACCATGAGTAACCTCTCGTGTGTCATATTTATAAGTCATTGTGACTCCTTCCTTAATTTGGTCTGATTTTTATTGATTTCATATTATTGAGAAAGATTTCTTTATTTTTGAGATAAGCTGGTCTGATGTGTTCTTGAGGTGCTACAAATCCACCATTTTTTGTTGCGTGGCCATTTTCTAACAAGTGAGCAAGCGACTTCTCTTTCCCGTTGTTATATACTACAGCGATATCTTCAATGGTCTCGTGAGTCCATCCTTTTTCATATACTCCGTTTCTTCTAGGACTTCCGTCTCTAATGTCTCCAGCGGTGCTTTTTCCTGCTTTTTCTATGATTTCTAAAACTTGATTCTGTATATCGATTTTTAATGTTTTCACATTAACGCTACCACTTCCCACTTGTGAATACCTCGATTCTGTAGGTTGTAAGTAAGTAATCTGTATCAGGCTGTTTTAGATTCAACTGACTAGGTTCACACATAAAATTAGACAACATCAATTCCTCAATGCTGTCTAGTTTCTTCTTGTGATAGTGACTGATTTGAATAGTCACTTTTCTCATGTGTACTGTATCATCAGCAGTAATACTACTACCCGGAGTTAAACGATAGTAAAGAATAACGTTGTCAGGAGAGGACTTTTCCTCACGTTCCATATAGAACACTTTTGATTTTAAAGTGTTTTTTTCTAGGATTTCTTGAATTTCTTGCCTGGTGAAGAACTTCTTAGCCATTATTTCAATTCTCCTAATTCAATTATCGTGTAGTGGCCATCATCAGATTCAGTTCCAACATTTACCTTGTACTCTTTCCCTTTGTACTTCACGTAGTCTAAGGAATCTGTCACATAGTTAGAACGTATCCGAAATCTTGCTGTCAAAACTTGACCATCTGCCAAAGCTTTATCAAGCCTACGTTGGTAGATTTTCTCTTTTTCAGCTTTGACTTTCTTTTCTACAACTTGTTTTTCAAAAACACCTTTTTCGACCTCTGTGCGCTTATCGTAACAAAGGATGATTGATACTCTAGATGATTTCATGATTAAACTCCGTAAATAGCTTTTAATTGATAGAGAATATTTGTCAATTCTTCATCAATCCAGCTCATTGTTGTTGAGTTTCCTGTCATCAAGGATTTATCAAATCTCTGAACACATCTCAAATGTAACCAATCTAAAATTGTTTCTTTATCATCCTCTTCAATCTCATCCCATTCTGTCAATTCGCTTTCTTTATCGATGCGAGTGATAGGAATGTTGTTTCTCGTTAGATATGAAATCCCACTATTTATGTAGCTTAAAAGTTGAGTGTCGAAGATTTCTTCTTCGACATCAACTTCAACCATTTCTTTAATTTGATTAAGGATTGTCATTTTAGACTCCCCTTTCTATTTAAAATCAACCTTTTGTGAATTTCACAGCTGATTTGTACTGACCAAGTCGGCCACCAAGCACGCTAGCAAGTTCGATATGACGGCGATTCATCGTTACATCATAATCTTCAAAGCGATCAGCAGAGACATCATCACCAATCATCTTATAAGCCTTGTCAGCAAATGCGATAATTGGGTTAGTCGCATCTTCCATCCAGTCATAGACATATACTTGGTAACCAGCAATGACATTTCCTGTTTGTGAAATTGGTGCGAATGGTTGTGGATCAATGTAGCGTTTTTCGCCATCCTTAACCATTTTAAGTTTACGGGCAATGGTTTTTGAAGTTACCAAAATTGGAGTTGTATTTGCAGCAAGTTTATCAATCCCTTTGACGAGGGTTTCTAAAACAGTACTGTCAAATTCCCCGTCAACACTGATTTCTTGTGTATCAAATAGTTGAGCAAGTGTTTCTTCTGCAATAGATTTAATTTCAGTGATTTTGTCATCATCATCACTATTTTTACCATCGCCGATAACAACAGCACGTTCAACTGCACGGATAAAACCTTGGGCTAATTCATTCATCACATAGTTGAAGTAAGCACCTGTTGTATCCTTCTTCAAGTCAGCATACTCAAAACTGTACTTGATGTAGACAGCTGCAGAGTTGATTGTATAATCGATAAATACAAAAGATTCATCTTTCTTTGTTTTGCTATTCTGATGGCCTTTAGCTTTTGATTGTTGAGTTTGAAATGCAACACGTACTGCATAACGAGGATCTTTGGTTACATGGTTCAGGATACCGTCGTAATCATTAAATGCATTTTGGATTGCAATCAATACTGGTTCAGGTAAGATTTTGTTAAGATTAGTTACACCTTTTTCAACCAGATTTGCTTCCCACGCTTTGCGGGCACTGTTTGAGCTGCCTTCGTTATCCATGAGGATTCGAGCGAAATCAAGTGCAGCTTCTTTTGTTTTTAAGTATTCCATTTGTATCTTGCCTTTCTGTACTTCCTTGATAGATTTAGCAGCTTTATTGAGATTGTCTTCTTTTTCTTCAATTTCAATATCTAACTTAGAAATTGTGTTCTTGAGTTCCTCTGCTTTGGATACCAATTCTTCTGCATCTGATTTCAACTGTGCAAGTTCTTCTTCTCCAATAGTTGCTGACTTCAATTTCTCTTCGATTGAAACTTTTTTTAATTTGACCTCAGATAACTCATCTGCATGTTTTTGTCGTTCTTCCATCAATTCGACTAGTGTTTTCATTTTTTTCTCCTTTTTAAATCGTTGCAAGTTTACTCATGATATCTTGCTTCATGTTCGCCTGAGCGATTCGCTTGTCAACCACAGACATATCAAATCCCTTAATATTATCAACGGTTGCTTGAGGATTGGCTGGCACGGTCACGACAGATATTTCAAAGATTTCAACTTCTTTAAAAATCCATCCACCGTAAGGTTGCTTAGCGTCAACTGGCTCATAATCATTAATAAAAAATCCAATGCTCAGACTATCCAGTGCCCCCATCTTCATGAGGTCATAGGTTTTCTTAGCTTCTGGATCACTTAGATTGAATGTCGACCGTGTTCGCAGACCTTTTTCATCTACCGACAGCTCATGCTTACCGATGACACGATTGCGATCATGGTTTAAGCACATAGGTACGACAGCTTTAGTCTTCAGAGTGTTATCAAAACACCCCTTGGCCATCACATCGCCGTCTCTGTCGGTATTGCCATAAGTGGAGGCATAAGCCTCAAAATGAAAGTCAGCTGACTCTTCCTCAACTGACTTGACGACAAAGGTTTTTAACTTTTCCATAGCCTACCTCCTTTCTTAAAATTTCTGCCAACCGCCCACCCTATTTTTAATTACTTTCGCTCGGCTCGATACGGACTGCATTTAGATTGGTTTCGAATACTTCTCCACCTTCATATCCCGGAAGCCCTAGATAGGTTTCACGGAATTCATTTGAATTCATCAAACCTGCGTATTTAGATTTAAATCCACCTTCTACTAGATCCTTGAATGAAATCATGTCAGCCATATCAAAGAAGACCAAGAGCTTGTTTCCTTGTGTCCTTGCCGTCTTCGTGAAATATTTTCTATTAATTTCTTCAGAGAATACACGTTGATATAATTTCATGACGCTAGAATAGTAAGCTCTATATTGTTCTTCTGTGTAGTCACAAGTAAACAATTTTTCATTAATCCCATGAGCATGATAAAGTTGAGATTTCAGAAACTCCATTTCTTCTTTAGAAGCGGTTGAGTAATCTTTTTTTAATTCCATAAACTCTTCACCTTGCTCGAGATAGGCAATGCCACCATTTCCAGCAAGTTCCATCATGCTATCAACTCGAATCTTAGCTTGTTTCTTCAAATGTTCATCTGCTGCTTTAGTTGGTAGTTTTAAGAATCCTCTCAACTTTGAATTCCCTCTGCCTAACTTCTCGGTTAACGCATCAAGGTTGATATCAATTAATTCTGTGATTTGGTTTAGTTGACTTGTCACGTTTAATTTAGGATTCTCAAAAACCCAGACATCGCTAAGAGGTAGCTCAATCTCTACATCATCAATCATGATTTCAACTCTCTCTGCAGTCCATGATATGGTTTTCTTAGCAAGCCAAATTTCAATCAGCCGGCCATTCTCCCAACGTGGAACAACGACTGCAACACCATCTTTCAGCATAGCTCTTGTTACATTTGCCCAAAATACAACTGGTATTTCAAGAGGATTTGGAGAGAAAGATAAAACATTTGCAAGATCACTATTTTCAAACCACTCCATCTTGTCAACTCCAGTCGGATTTCGAGTGATTCTCACATGCTTAAATCGAACTTGTGCAGTATCTGTTGAAATCTTATTGTAGATATTGTCTAAGTAAATCGAATTTCTTCTCCAATAATTCAAATTTCTTTGTAAATAAGTCCTTGTGGATTTTCTATTACTTGGTCTGAAAATCCTAGCAAAAACCTCTCTTAGATTATTTATATGTTTGTTCATTCTTCACCTCAATCAAAGTAATAACTCAAGTCTTCCTTGAAATTTTCGTAGCAAATAAAAGCATCTAGCTGACTAGCAAATACGTCAATCTTTTCTTTTGCTTTTTCTTTATTTGGAAATACATTGTTATTCGCATCTATCTTGACACGAACATTTGCGTGGTTCCAAGTTGCCACAGGATCGTCAAAGATAATTTTCCCCATCTTAGCTTTTTCTTTATACACTTTTAAAGGATTGGATAAGCTCTTGACCGTTTGTGGAATGTCGTGACATATATCTCCGTAGTAGTCATTAATTAAGCGGATAAGCTCTTTTGCATTCCAGCGGTCATATCCAACTGCAACTGGTAAGATTCTATTCTCACTCATGAACTGTCTTAACTCTTCAAAGATATAGGCTTGGTCATTGTAGTCCAACTCATGAACATGAAGCTGGCCACTAAGCTCCCACTCAGCGTATTTGTCCCTCAGTTCTTTTGGAAGACCTTCAATCGTATGACGTGGCATGAACTTCTTGTTCAAATACTGACGCTCTTCGCCACGCACGACCATAAATGAGACCGAACAAATATCATTGACATCCGACAAGTCAACACCAAGCACACAGCGAGCACTCCGCTCCTCATTTCCGACAAATAAACTCTTATCAAACTTATCTGACCAACCCTTGCACTCTTCATTACTGAAGTAAGCAAGATAGTTATTAACAGGGAGATTAAACGTCTTAGCCATCAGCTCAGCCTGTTGTGCTGGATCATTCTTACTCATTTCAATATCCTTGGCAATCGTCTCCTTCTCAGTTGTTATACCAAGTAAAGGCATAGCTTTCTGCCACATATCTGGATTGTGGATTTCAGAAACATCATCCAGCTGATAAATCCAAGGCATGACCGAATCATTGATAATCTTTTCATCAAGAATATCTACCCAGATGTTGTAATACTTATCAAAAAGCTTGTCCCGTTTCGTCCCATTGGTGGAGATGTACCATGTTATCCAATTTTTTCGCTTACGACTCGAACCATCATTCACAACCTTGATGAAGTCATCATCATAAGTGTGCACTTCATCAAAAATATTGTAGTGAGCATTAGTACCATCAAGGCTTTCATAGTCAGAAGTCTTGATTGACATAAGACTATTAGTTGTCTCGTACAAGATACCTTGTTTAGTTGACCGTAGTATGTCAGCCTCACGCATATAGTGTAGCAAGCTCTCTTCGTTCGACAGCATAGCTCTAGAAGCATTAAACAGATAGCCAGCTTGTTCACGACTGTAAGCTAGAAGCTGAATATCAGCACCCCACTCACCGTCAATAATCTGACCAACCTCACCAATGGCAGAACCAAGGGTGGTTTTTCCTGTACCACGAGGTACAATAATAGGCACCTCATGAATGAGACGCCTTTCTTCGAAATCTTTATATTCTTCAAGTGTATCGGGATCTGTTTTTGTAACTTCAACTGTATGATAAAAACCCCACGTTGTTTCTAGCCAAACCTTCTGAGGTAAGGCCAAACGTAACTTGCCAGCAAGACCTTTAGTGTTGCTGCACTCTTCCTCAATGAACTTAATCCGTTTATCAGCTTCTTCTTGTTTGAAGATGTATTGCTCCTTGTACCTCTCTACACGTTTAATAGATTTCATAGTGAGTGCACAAACGCGAATCTTACCTGAGTAAACCAGCTGAGTATATTTATCAAAATATCTCATCTCAACCATATCGAGCCAACTTCTCCTGAATCATTTCTTTGAGACTGTCGCCCTGTGGACTTTGCTTTTCAATCGTTGACATAATCTGCATGTTTAGCTTTTGATACTTTTCCATTCCATCAAGTAGATACTTATCAGGTAGCTCACCGTTATTGATGACTTTATTGATTTCCAACTGGAAGTTTTCAATAACTTTTTGATTATGATTGTATTGAGTTTTAAGATTTTTCAAACCGACTGAATCATTATCACTGATTTCAAGCATTTTTTCTTTTGGAATCAACTTGAAAGTCTTACGAGAGAGTTCAACACGTTCTTCTCTTGTATACTTTTGTCGTTGATTTGCCAGCTTTTCTAACTCTTTGAATTGACTTTTTGTGATATTCGACCGAGTTTCTTCAAATATGCCTAGCTTTTTTCGATACCTGGTGAGGGTAGCACGACTTATTCCTAGCTTTTCTAAAACTTCATTGATTTTCAAAATCATGCTCCTTTCTTGTATCAATTTTCGTCATTTTTGGGGGAGAGGTATATAAGAGGATTGACACCGTTATTATTTTGGGTGTGTGAAAATTTTAAATAGGGGGGACCTGATAAAAAACAAAAATCAAAAAAATAAAAAAATCAAAATAAATTAATATTCCGATTTTCTAAATTTAAATTTATTTTACTTTGAAATGTTTTTGTATTATGACACTCGAGACAAAGTAATTGCAGATTATCTTCGTTGAGAGTAATAGACTCATCTTGATAATTAGTTTCATCGATCTCTATGATATGGTCGACAATGCTATTGCTATGAGTTAAACGTCCACACATATCGCAGCGCATACGCTTTGTCTTTCTGATTCTATTTCTCAGAGTTCTCCAAGGTTTCGAGTTATAGAACCTAATCTGCCAAGCTCTGAACCAGTCTGAGTGTTTAGGATTTTTAAAATAAGCCATCGCCTACACCACTCCTTCAACTTCTGGATTTTCACATGATATAAATATATCAGATTCATTTTGTCAATTCTATATCTTTTTTTGACAAGATTTATTTTTGAGTTTTGAATTTATGTAAAATATCTCTGCTGAATTAGTTATATCTTATATTTTATCCAATTTTGTTTCACACTCAAAAACTAATACGGACAATGCTTCGGGCCCTATTCAAAATATAAACTAGAAACTTCCTCGTTATGGATAGTTGAAAAAATCAAAAAAATATTAGAGGCTAAAATTACTCATCTTAGTATCAAGTTCATCTTGCCTTACACAAATATAAATTAGTGTGACTGCTGGACTTGAATGATTGAATAATGACATCAAGTCTGCAACGTTCTTATACTTCTTGTAGTAATGATAGCCAAATGTTTTTCGCATCGTGTGAGTTCCGACATTATCGATGCCTAAGTCTTCAGCAGCTCTTTTAAGAAACCAGTATACCGTTTTATAGCTGAGCGCCTTATTCTTTCCAACACGACTCTGAAATAGATACTCATGTAATTCTTTATCTTTGACAAATTCCCTCAATTCATTCTTGAGTGGCCTTGTCATTTTAATGCTCTTGTATTTCCCTGTTTTCTGTTCCCTAACTTTAATGTGCCAGCCTTGAACATCTTTAACCTTTAGTTTGAGAATATCCCCAACGCGAAAACCTGTATTGATTCCCAAAAGAAATAACATGTAATACTTTTCATTCCAAGATGATAGATAGTCCTTCATGGCTTGGATATCATCCTTATCTCGTAACGGTTCAACAATATTCATAGTTTTGCTCCTTTCAAAAAAAATAAAGCACTAAGATTTTCTCAGTGCTTTGGATAGTATCAATCTATCATTTTCTTTTTGTCAATTCTATATGTTTTTTTGACAACTTTACATAAATAGCAAATTTGAAAGTGTATCGAGAATCACTTCACGTCTTCTGTAAATCTGCTTGCTGTGTCTATACAAGTACCCAGTTTCTCCGTTCTCCATGATGTGCCAAACTTGAATCCAGTCGTATCCAGTATGTTCTCCCCAACGAAGATAAAAGATTTTTTTGTCATCTGGTTCTAGATTGTCTAGTAATCGGTAGATAGCATTTTGGAGATTTTCTAGTCTTAAAATCATAGGATCACTTGCATAAGCAACCGCTAGATTCTCCGACCTGTTGACGAATGTCCCACTACCACTTGCTCCAGTATCATCAATACCAGGAACAGTAAGATGCTTAACTTCGTACAAATGTTCTAGTTCATGCCTTCGTTGACCGATAAATTTGTCAATCTTTAAATATTTATCATCGAGTTCAAACTCAAGATAATCCCTTCGTGCTTTTGTTAAGTTCTTTTTGACCAAATCTTACCTCCCATGTATCTTTTTGATTTAACCCACTTGATAATCTTACCATCGTTATTGTTGTTGAAATAATCTGGCAATCTTGCTGTTGGGCTTTCTTTGTAGACCACTTTTTCGACTACCTGTATTCCAGGCATCATTTCATCATCTATCCACCCAACAAGCCACGCAGGGTTTACATCATAGGTTTTAGCAATCATTTCTATTTGCTTAATGGACGGATATCCACCTCGCTCATACAAATGGATTGTGTTTTGGGAAACACCTGTATCTCTGGCCATATCTTTGACAGAGATACATAGGTCCTCTCTAAGTTCTTTCAATCTTAGCTTCATCTTGCTCTCCATTTCCTAGTATTAGCCTTTATGAACTCAGCCTGCTCTTGCATCTGCTTCCATTCGTAATCCATGATAATTTCAAGTTGATTATTACAAAGGGCTTTTAAGAAATCATTTTGAGCTTCTAGTTTCTCAATATCCTTATAGGCCCTTTCATACAGTTCATCTTCCAGAAATCTAATGCGCTCTGCCATTGCTTCCTGAATGATGATGTAATTTGGTTTCTTGTACTTTGTCATTACAATCTTACCTCATCTCCTATTTTAAGAGATTCATAGTTTGTTTGAGTAACTACGAATATTCCGTAATTTTGCACTGTGATAGTGTACATGTCACCAATCTTCTCTTTTTGTACGACTCTACCTTTGATTTCGGCACCTTGATTATCTGCTTTATAGATAATCATCGGGCGCTTTTCTTCTAATTTTTTAATGTGGATGCTCTGCCAGATATTCAATCCAGCAGATAATAATATCCAGATTGCGATAAATCTTTTCAATTCGTGGCCTCCTTAATTTTCAAGCTTTTTGATTTCACGTTCAACCAATTCTTTACGTTTTTGTAATTCTTCTAGTTTTTGAGCATCTAATGCTCTCTTGATAATTTCAAGCTGTTCAATATTCATTCTGAATTTATCAAGTGAATCAACTTTGCGAGCGTACTCGCTGAAATTGTTGCCCCAATCATACGTTTCCCATCCAAATGTATAACTGAGTTCCCTTTCTAAATCATTATATTTTCTTCTCAAGTCATTATTGACCATTCTTTGTAAACTTAAAATGTAAAATGTCATAGCTGAAATTAGTAAGCAAGCTACAAACATTCCCCAAAACATTATATTTTCCATTTACTCCACCTCCTCAATCTCAACACCTGGGAAATCAAATACCCAGCCAAAGCCAACTTCTTCTAGTTCTTTACGGGTGTGATGTATTTTCGTATCTACATCATTCACATAGATGAAGCGAGAACCGAAATACCAATTTTTTTGGTTCGTGTTGTATTTCAAATAATTATTATGGTCTCCAATCGACTTCTCCTTCACAAGATACCGCTTCTCTTTCTCGACCTCGTAGCCGTCTAGCCATGCACGAGCGAAATTATTTCTATTTTCGAGTTTCCTAAACCATTCGCGAAACTCTATAGTAGCTACTTCCCAAGCATACTTGAACGCATCTTCCAATTCTGGACTTTCTTCTCTTGCTCCTTCAATCACATCCGCCACAAACTGCAGAACTTTGACTTTTTGGGATTTTTTAAAATCAACTTTCGGAAGTTCAATTTTTTGCGGTTCATCAAGTTGATTAATAATTCCTTTGATATAACCAAATACAGCCCAACCATGTAGGTCCAAAATCATGTCTCTTTGCTCTTCAATTTGTTTTAATGCTTCCTGCTTATTCATCTTAGTTTCCTCCATAAATCAAATAAACTGCAATAACTACCTGAGCCATGCTTGGCAAATAGCCAACCCAATCATCAAACTCCTTAGATTTTGGCAACCAACCCTTAGTAGCTCCCAAATCATAGTCTGTAGGCTTTTCATCAGCGAAGATACATTCCATCACTCCCATAAACGTCATACCATCTTCTGCCATTTCCCAAAAATAGTCCGCCCGGTCTTTCACCGCTTGTGGTAAATATTGCTTGGGAGGTTTGGGCTTCCCGTCTTCTACCGTCCAGTTGTATACTGCATTAACTTTTTGCTTTAAATCTTCCATCATCTTCCAACTCCTCCTTGTAATCATCAACCAAACTATCCAACCATGCCCAAGGGTCACAATCTCCAATCGGTTCAACATCCCTTTCTTGCAACCAAGCGGAGAAATCAACCAAATTGCCAACATCAATTGTGAAGTAATCGCCCCACGACCAGTAAGTTAGATAGATGTCAGTAGTTTTTCCTGTTTCATCTTCGACAGTCACATAACCATTCTCAACCATAGCTGTCCCATAGCAAAGGTCACATGTTCCTGTTAATTCCTCTTGGACATCGGAATTAAATGCAATTACTTTATATTTCATCTTCCAACTCCTTTATTCTCTTCTTCCAGTTTTTCACTTTCTTTTTAAGCAAGTCACGTTCCTCAGACCTGCTAAAAGCAAGCGATTTGACACACGGCTCAGATAATTCTGCTATCCTTGCCTCCGTCTGCTTGATTGTGCGTTTCAGTCCATCAATGACTGTCTGTTTGCTGTATTCCATGTTTTATCCTGTTTATAAAAATCCAGCTCTTGCCCCTCATGGCTCAAAGACACAAGAGCTAGCAAATTCTTTATACGTCATTCGTCCAAGTCTGACGCATATTCTAGCTCGCTTTTAACGTGGTTCGCGGCACGTTGATTTTGTTGCTAAGTAATAGCAATCTACAGCGCCATAATCAAAACGTACATCGTCTTTTCCGATATATTTTTTGAATCTTGGTCTGGTAATGCTTGAGAAAGCCCATTGATTGTCTTTCATACGTTCGATAAGCTCATCCACATTGTTAAAACTTCCAAGGAAAAACTTGCGGTGCCCATTGTAGATGAAATAGAGTTTTAATAACAAGAGACACCGCCTTTCTAGAAATAATCTTTCCTTTTGTTTTTCAAGTCATTAAATACCATCAGATGATCATTGTCTACACCTTTCATCAACCGACTCATAAACGGCCGACCGTAGCGTTTCTGAATTTCTTGTGCAGTCAGATTAGTCGTGATAACCGTATTAGCCCTTTTGTTGAGAATATTGTAAAGAATACTAAAGGACCACTCACTGTCCTTCTCCATCCCAAGATCATCCAAGACCAAAAACTTTGCACTAGCAATTTTATTGACCAAGAACTCTTCCTGACTAAAATCAGCTTTAATCTTCATCAGCAAGTCTGTGACATTGATAAAGATAGCAATCTCTTTCGTATGCTCAGATAGAGCTTTCATCATCGCAAAGGCTAAATGGCTCTTGCCAGTTCCAGCTTCTCCCTGAAAAACAATATTGTTCCTAGCGCCCTCGGACCACTCCCGACAAATCCTCTTTGCAAAAGCTAGCTTTTGCGCTTCTTTTTCGGTTGGTGTGTCGAAGTTGTCAAGAGTAGCATTTTTCAGGACATCATCATAGAGAGAAAATTTCTCAAGATAAAACTTTCGCTCTCGCTCATGCTCTGCATCAGCCAGCTCATCAACCTTTAATTGATTCTCCGCATGGATCCGTTCTGATTCACATAAGCGACAGAGGACATCATTTGTCCGGAGGATTTTGATCAGAGGAATTCCGTGCTTGTCGCAAATTTCATCTTGCTGTTCAGTATTTCTATGATAAGATAAGGCCATCTCCTCGAGTGCATCAGTTACCATGATACCTTACCTCCGCAAGCCTGCCAGCTGGCCATATCTGACAAGCAAGCAGTGGCAGTAGAAAGAGGTTGTTTTGCAAGCAGTGACTTCTTTTCCTCGCTTATCGGATAAAAGTCATCTTCAAATTGCTCGATAAGTTCTAAAATCCCCATTCGTCCTTAGCCCCCTGTTCTGATTTTTTTCCATTTTGTTGTCTTTCTGGAAGATGGGAGTTCTTGCTATCTTTATATTTACGGTCGTTCTCATCTACCTGTTCAATCGTTGTGAAACCTTTCTTTTTCCAATTTTCAAGAATGCCTCTTAGATACTTAAAACTAGGTTGATAAGCTTCAGAAGTTATCTCTACTGCACGGTTTAACATATCAAAACTCATTCCATCAAGTCCTACATATTCAAGCAACTGTTGATGTTGTTTCTCGTTGATTCGAATACCACTATGTTTCAAATTTTCAGAGAGGCTTGAACTAATCATCACCTTATTATCTATCTCTTTCTCTATATCTTTCTCTAATTCTTTATCTATTGCGTTACCATCCGTTACTGTAACGTTATCCGTAACGTTACTAATAACGTTACTTTCGTTGTTCTGTGCAAGTAATTTCTGTTTTTGTCGGTGACGTGCGGCTCTATTTCGATTTTGCTCTTTTATTTTTTCCATGCCGTCAATGTTCTGATGTTTCTCCCAATTGGGTAACATTATCACTCCATCTATTTTTTCAACCATTCCAAACTTTTCAAAAACCTCAAGAGCCATACGAACTGTATTCAACGGACGGTGGAACGTTTGTGCAAGCATTTCATCGGTGTATACAATGTTTTTAGAAATGGCTAGTACGCCTTTTGTATTCAATTTGCCTGCTAGTGTTATAAGTTTGATCCAGATTACAATAATTGCATCACGATCAGGCAAAGCATCAATCAGGCACATTTTTTCATCGTCAAAAATATCTGTTGTGATTTTTATCCACTTGATTTCAGACATACCGAGCCCCCCACTTCCTGCGATTAGCGCGGTACTCCATCCGCATATCCTCATAGATGTGCCTACCCTCTAACTCCATTTTTTCAAGCTTGATCAGACGATTTTGAGAGACCACATCATGATAGTCCTTGGTTAGTTTTTCATAGTCCTTAGCTAGTTTTTCATAGTCAGTTATGTATTCTTTGACTAATAATAGATTTTTATGATTATATTCAAGAATCGTAAAAAAACGATTTGAAGCTGATACCTTTTCTTTCGCTTCTTTGGCAATCATAATCTGGTCATCCAACCATACAAGCAATCTTTCCATTTCCTGACCTCCTCACTTCAAGATGTGCATAGGTTCTGGCAAAGCTAGAGGCTCAGGACGCAATCCTTGAGGCGGTTCGTTGTCATATGTGAATCCTTTGAACTCTCTGCGAATATTCTTGCGAATTTCTTGCCATTTGTCCTCTCTACCACGTTCATATGCATGGTTGTACCCTTGGATAATCATAGACGCAAATTCTTGCTCTTCTCGTCTTTCTTTTTCCTTACGCTCCTCTTGCAATTTGATATGACGGCAAAGCCCTGCAAATCCAAGCAGCAAGGCTCCAACCCCCATCAGCTGGTCTAAAATCGGTGGTTCAAACATTTTTATCTCCTTATCCTCTTTTTGTGTTATAATATAGTCAAATAATTTTGCTAAGACCTTGTCCAGAAGCCTTTTAGTAAAGTTATTATATTTGATTAGAGAGCCATTCTTTGATGGCTCTTTTTGACCATTTCTTACCAGGTAATTCCTTTGGAAATCCCTTTAAGTAACGATAATTATCTGAAAATGTGGCATACTTAATTCCTAAAAAATCACAGGTAGTGTTCACATCCATCAACTCTGGATAGTGATCACTATCTTTTTCTATTTCGACTAGCCTTGTGATTGTGTCCTTGATAATGGACTTAATCCATTCAGACAGTGAAAGTAGAACATTGTCCATCTTCTTCCCCTCCTACCCTTCGTCAAATGAGTTTAATTTCATGATTTTCATCTTAGTGTTTGTGCTTGGCTCCCACGTCATCCAGTAGGCCAAGGCTGCATCTGCGAATTTTTTTGGTAGCAAGTCATAGCGACTAATGTTGAAGTGGTCTTTAAAGTCAATCTCAGCTTGTCTAAATACTGACTGAGCAAAAATCTTGTCAGCATAAGCTGGACTATCAATACCACCCAGGCATGCTACAACCCTAGCCTTGCGCTTCTTCAGTAGCGATTGAGCATAGCTTGGGTGAATCGGTTGCTCACTCTTGAGGTAGTCAATATCTTCCAGCATGGTCGCCTGTTGCTCACGCAATTTCTTTTGTCCAGTAAATAAAGCAATGAAAGCATCCTCGTCCAAATCCTCTCGGATAAATCCACCCTGCTTTCGAATAGCTGGCAAGACCTCTGATGTCACCCAACGCTTGAACTCTTTTGCTTGAGGCAATTTGCTGGATAAAATGAGAGAGTAGAGACCAGATTCGTTGATGATGATAGGGTTTTGATTTCTACCCATGGCGTCACGAATCGTTACCCCATCTGTCTTATCGTCATCATCTACATGGTCAAAAATTGCTTTTCTTGAATTTGCATATCCCAAGATATCTGCAACATCCTTCCCAACGAACCAAGGCTTGTCATCAATTGTCAAAGTACGGACTTCCTGCCCGTGAAAATTAAAAATTTCGTTCATAAAGTTCCTTTCTAAATCTAGTTATGATTAGATGTTTTTTGTTGCATAGCACGTTTTCTGATATCTTTCCTCAAACAATCAGCTAAGTGAAGCATATTCGGGATCTTGCTTCCTTTGATGCTACTAATAGCTCCCAAAGCTTCATAGTAGGTCTCTGTGTGTTCCAAAATATCATCAACCATATTTTCAAAATGTTTCTCAATAATTTCTTTGATGAGATCATTATTTTGTTTCTTTTCGTTCATATCCTACTCTCCTAACTCAACCCAAGTTTCGTCAATTCCTAAAACGTCACAAACTCGATTTTTTAATTTATCGCTGCCTTTACCATATTTCAATAATTCTGAAATGGTAGGTTTCTTAACTCCACAAGCACGGGCAAGATGTGTTTGTGTCATTCCTTCTGAATTCAATTTGTCTTTGACGAGCTGAATCCACTTTTTATGTTGTTGGCTCATATATTTTCCTTTCTAGATTTGGTATAATAAAGATAATAAAACGATTGGAGAAATCTTATGAATAATTTTAGTTTTATAGAAACACTTGCGATCGCTGCCATACCTGCCTTTGTTTCTGGTATATGGTCTTACATCGCTGCTAAAGGAAACAGCAAGCATGAAATTGATAAAATCAACATCGCACACTCACAAGAGCTTGAAAATATCGAAAATCAATTTAAACAAGATATGGACAAAATGCAAAAGCAACACTCACAAGAGCTTGATTCGCTGAAACAAACTCACGAATTAAGATTACTTGAACTTGAAAAAGTATCTCAACTAGACACTCAAACAGACCAAAATTTAAAGATAAATGACCTAATTTTTAAAGCTATTTCAGGAGAAATATCTGCAGATGTAGCAATAAAAAATATAAGCACTCTTAGTCAATTCGCGAACAAGCAACAACCTTCCAATCTTCAAAAACAATTTGTGAAAAAATTATCCAAGAAAAATCATAAATGATAATCTTTCTTGATACGCTCTATCTCAGAATCAAACCACACTTTGTGGTTTTTAATTTTCTTTTTCAGATGATATTTACCAGCTAAGTAAGCAATTAAATTCGTAATAAAACTAGCAATCATTGATATGCCTAATATCGTAAGAAAAGATTCATTCATCTTTCTTCTCCTCTCTATTCCTTCTCATCTTTTTTTAAAACTTTCAAAAGTATTGACATCCCGTTAACTATTCCAGCTAGATACCCTCGCCCATAATCAGTAGTTAAGAATTTCAATAATTCGATCATTTCTTCTTCCTCCATCCCTGACCTCCTTTTTAAAAAATTATCTAAAAAGTTAGCGAACCGCTTGACATTTATCACCCAATAAGTTAAAATCAAACCATAGAGAAAAGACTTACTAAAAGTAAGGTTCTACCTAGAAAACGGACGCCAATCAGTTTCATTGGGCTTTATTTTTTAGTTGTCTTGTTCGCTAACTCTTTAGCTTACAAAACAATAATACACCTTTTTGGTAGTGTTGTCAATATTTTACACCCAAAAAGTTGAAATATTTTTTGTAATGTCTTAGAAAGGTTGAAAAATCAATGTTTCCGACATTTGAAAAAATAAAAGAACTGGCAAAAAATCGTAAAATGACACTCACTCAGCTAGAAGAATCACTTGGTTATAGCAGAAATACACTCTATAAGTTGAAAACTCAAAAACCAAACGCTGAGAGAATTGCAGAAATCGCCGATTACTTCAACGTGTCTACAGATTATTTACTTGGTCGCACGGATAATCCTGCTATTGCTGGTAATTCAAAAGAGTACACATGGCAAGGGAAGACCCTAAATGTTGAAGAAATGGCATCTAATGTCATGATGTTTGGTGGTCGAGAATTAACAGATGAAAAGAAGAAAATCATCCAGTCTATCATTGAAGGTTACCTCAAAGAAGCTGGTGATTAGAGGTACTGCTTAGTGACCGAAAAAGAAATTATAAGTCATTTTCAGGTTCGCATTGTCGATTTTGACGGTGAGCTAATACCTGATGAACTCGGGTTTTACGAAAAAGAAACCAATACAGCTTTCTTGTCTAATAAACTCAGCAAAAAAGAGAGAGTTAAGGTACTACTGCATGAACTCGGACACAAAGACCACACACGCTCAGAGTACCAGAACGCTCGCCTACGCTGTGAAAACGAAGCTGATAGGAATATGATCCATCATCTCGTAAAAGACGCACTAGAAAGCTTAGACGACCCCACAGAGTTTGATTACCTCAAATTCATGTCCTACTACAATCTAAAAACCGTAACAAATGAAGTCATGGTTAAGGAAGAGTACTTGGCATTAGTAAATTAAAAAAGGAGAATATCCATGAAAAAACTACTAACTACAACAACTATCTTACTTTCTGCTACTGTTTTAGTAGCATGTTCTAATAATCAGTCAACTTCAAAAGATAATACTGAGCAACCTAAAACGGAGCAAAAAAACACTACTTCAACAGATACAAAAGCCAAAGTAGATAACAGCAAATATGATGAGTTAATCTCTGAAATCAAATCAAAATTAGATCCTGAATCAACTGGAGCAATAAACGTAAAAATTCAAAATAATGTAGTCGATTCAGAATCATCTGAACCACATGATACTATCATGATTTTGATAACTGGAACGGCTAAAGATAAGGCAAAAGAAGCTCTAGGTGCAGTCCAGTCAAACTCTGCTACTACTGACCAGAAAAATGCAATCACTTTGCTTCGTATGTCTATTTCTGAATTTGCTAAAAAGCTACCCGACGAGAATGCTACTCTTTCCCTCGGTTACGAAAAATCTGCTGACCAATACGACCTAATCGCTAAATCTTCAAAACAGAAAGATATTATCCCTGTTGGCGAAATCATCGTAGAATAAAAAAAGCCCCACAATCGCCCTCGCCAAAGTTTGATTGTGAAGCTTACCCTTATAAAAAATCAGCCATTAAAAAGGCCTCTTTTCTATACCCTATTTTACACCATGAAAGGGGTGATGTCAATATTCTCAATGTTTAGACCTTGTCCAGAAGCCGATAAACAAGGAGAATACAATGAAATATAATAAAACAAAATACCCAAATATATATTACTATGAGACCGCCAAAGGCAAGCGATATTATATCAGACGCTCTTTCTATTTCCATGGTAAAAAGAAAGAGATTACTAAAAGTGGTCTCACAACCCTTCCACAAGCTCGTGCAGCCTTGACAGAGATTGAGCAACAAATCCAAGACCTGGAATTAGGTATCAATACGAATCTGACACTTGACCAATATTGGGATATCTATTCTGAAAAGAGATTGTCAACAGGGCGCTGGAATGATACTTCCTACTACCTCAATGACAATCTCTATAAGAACCATATCAAGCCAAAGTTTGGTTCTACCCTGCTTAAAAATTTGGATAGAAATGAGTATGAACTCTTTATCGCTGAAAAGTTGCAGAACCATACCAGATACACTGTTCAAACTCTCAATTCCAGCTTCATGGCATTGCTGAATGATGCCGTCAAAAATGGAAATCTGCTCTCAAATCGCTTGAAAGGTGTTTTCATAGGTCGTAGTGATATTCCTGCAGCTAACAAGAAAGTGACTCTCAAAGAGTTCAAGACTTGGATAGCGAAGGCAGAAGAGATTATGCCAAAACAATTCTACGCTCTGACCTATCTGACAATTTTTGGATTGAGAAGAGGAGAAGTCTTTGGATTGCGTCCAATGGACATCACTCAGAACGATAGCGGACGGGCTATACTGCATCTTAGAGACAGTCGAAGCAACCAGACCTTAAAAGGGAAAGGAGGACTTAAAACGAAGGATTCAGAGCGATATGTCTGCCTTGATGATATCGGAACAGACCTTATCTATTATCTAATAGCTGAAGCTTCTAAAATTAAGCGAAAGTTAGGAATTATCAAGGAACAACAAAAAGATTATATCACCCTGAACGAAAAAGGTGGTCTCATCAATCCAAACCAGTTAAATAGAAACTTCAATCTAGTGAATGAAGCGACAGGATTGCATGTAACACCTCACATGATGCGCCACTTCTTCACAACTCAAAGCATTATTGCAGGGGTTCCGCTTGAACAATTAAGCCAGGCGCTGGGCCATACAAAAGTCTATATGACCGATCGTTACAATCAAGTAGAGGACGAACTTGCTGAAGCGACAACAGACCTATTTCTTAGCCATATTCGCTAAAAAATCCCCGCCAAAGTTTCAAAAAGTCCCCGCCAATTCCCCGACCAAAATCCGAAAAATACCGAAAAATATCGAAAAATGATTTTTAGAATAGTCCCCAAAAACCTGAAATAGAGCCAAAAAACTCCACCTGATTGGGTGGAGTTAAGGGAGATTATTATGAAAAAGAAAAGTTTAGGATTTTATTAAATAAAGTTAGGAGGTCTTTATTTAATAACTATATGATACAAGACGAAGCTTAAAACTAGCTTAACTTTTCTCAAATTTTACTATTTTGCAAAAAATTTCTATCACCATCACCTCACCACGAAAAAAAGTCACCTGATTGGGTGACTTCATTAGGAGATTATGATGAAAAAAGTTTTAGGATTTCATTAAATAAAGTTAGGAGGTCTTTATTTAATGACTATATAATACTAGACCATCCTTAAACTTTGCTTAAGAACAAACAAGTTTTATTATTTTTCTCTGTTTATCCAAGTCATCCCTATACAATCATAGGTGGATAAGATTTCAAAGCCCATAGAACGATAAAATCTTACGTTTTTTTCTGTCTCTTCTGTCACCAGCTGGACTTGATAGGCATCTTTGTAATCTTTTAAAGCTTCTTTCATCAAGAGACTACCAATTCCTTGACGCTGATAGATAGGTAAAACAATTAAATCCTGAACCAATACTGATGAGAATCCATCTCCAACCAAACGAATCAAGCCCACCACAGCATCACCATCAAGTGCCACATAAATCGCTAATGAATGAGACAAGGCCTGCTCCAGCATCTGAGGTTGATTTGTATAATTTGTCCAACCGACAGCCTGATAGAGATGCAAAACATCCTCTAGCTTGACAATTTCTTGCTTTTTAATAGTAATCATGTCATCACCTCTTAGAGCTCTCTCAAGCTCTTGTACTGCTGTCCATTTTTATCAAAGTTTTCAGGAGTCAGCCATGCTTCCAATCGAGCTTTGACTTGAAGCCAGTCCTTATCAATCATAGACAACCAATCCGTATCTCTCGTCCGCCCCTTATAAACCACTGCCTGACGGAAGGTTCCTTCATAGACAAATCCCAAACGCTCCGCAGCTCGTCTGGATGGCAGGTTAAGAGCATCGCATTTCCACTCATAGCGACGATAGTTAAGCTCCTCAAAGACATAGCAAGCCAAGAGATACTGGGCTTCTGTTCCTATCCGTGTCCCCCTGAGTTTTGGAGAAAAAGTGACAGCTCCCACTTCTATTACTCGGTTATTCTGGTCAATACGCATGAGAGAAAAAGTTCCCAAAGCCTTACCAGTTGCCTTGTCTATGATTGCATAGTAAAAACGGTCCTTACGAGCTAACATCTGATTTAAAAGGGCAACCAGCTCCTCCCTATCTGCCACTGGTTTCTGAAAGAGGTAGGTCCACATCTCCCGAGGAGTATTCGGGCCATAAACAGCTAATAAATCCTCCGCATGCTTTTCTACTGAAAGGGCCTCTATCCTAGCATAACGCCCTTCTAAGAAATCAATAGAAGGCAGTGCACCGGGTGTATAACCTTCCATTAACTCACCAATCATCTGACCATATTCATTTACTGGCATCTTTCTTCTCCTTGTTTTACTTTTCAAACTTTATAGTTGCCCATAGTATATCATACTTTCATAAGAAGATTCAAAAAATCCTCCAGATTCTACTCTGAAGGATTTATTTCTTATCTAACAACGATATTGACGAGTTTAGTTACCTTCACTTTAGAAAGAGCAACACTACGAATTATTCAACTTAGTCAAATAGGAAACCCCTCTTTTCATATTTAAAAAATTACTTTTTAACCTTCATAAACATCAATTGGGTACGATATACCAAATACATCTGAAAATTCATCATCAGAAACTTTCATAAATTCTTCATCAGAAATATTAATATTATTAACTGATTCTAACACATTAGTGATATGCAATAATGGAGTCAATGCCGATATACTCATACAAGGTTCAATATCCTCCTCAATTCTCAACACCTTTAGAAAGATATCCTTATATTTTTCAAATAATTCAGCTATATCTCCTATAGTCCTCAAATCCAATTTTTTCGCCCTCTGAATCATAGTAGATAGAAAAGAACTATCAATATTAAAATCTATATCCATATCTGATGATTTAATCGTATTCAATAGTTCAATGTAATTTTGATCTTCTTTTACATAAGTCATAAGCGTGCTGCTATCTATCGGTAATTCTTTTTTCGAAGTAGGTAATTTCTTCTTTATCTCCTGCTCATAGTTATTAATATTATTTTTCAACTGAACAAAATCATCATCAGCCAATTCAATTAGTCCCGCCAATCTGGCAAATTGTCTCCTGTATTGATCAGGTATATCTTCCTTACTTTTATATCCCAAATCATGTTCAATTTCAGCCCAGGCATGCTGCATAACTGTCCTAATTTGTATCTCTAATTTTATATTCTTAAATCTACCATATAAAGTAGATGGAGTAGTCCCTTCTTTTAAACCCACCACATAATGAAGTGAAACATAACCAAATTTTGTTGGATCCTCACTTTTACGTTTATCAATAGTATTCTCTACATCAACCTCGAATTCTTGACTGATTAACTCAGCTATTTTATCAACATCATCACTAAAGTACGTTATGATACGAATACCGCATAAATCGGTAATCTCAACTAAATTAGAATAATTTTTCCTTTTTACTTTGCCTTCAAGAGACTCTACAGTTTTTACTCTCCCAATTATTTCATGAACATTAATAGATTGACTTTTAATAATATTCTTTACAGTATTCTCTACATAATTTAAGCAATCTTCATAACTCCCCCGTGAAGCAGAATATTCTTCAACAATCTCCTTATGACTTTGAGTCCTCATTAATACCTCCCAAAAAGTGAACAAAAACTGTCTCTCTTTTTAATTAACTATAATTTACAATTATTTCACAACGATATTAACGAGTTTATTTGGTACACTAATCACTTTCACGATTTCCTTACCATCAATTTCTGCTTTGACTTTTTCATCAGCGAGAGCAATTTCTTGCAATTCTTCGCGTGATAGATCTTTAGCAACCATGAGTTTGGCACGAACTTTTCCTTTGATTTGGACAACGATTTCGATTTCATCTTCAACCAATTTACTTTCGTCCCATGTTGGCCAAGCCACGTAAGAGATTGACTCACCTGTTATCGCAACAGTTTGCCAGAGTTCTTCTGCCAAGTGAGGCGCAAATGGTGCAATCATTTGGATAAATCCTTTGGCATAGTCAACATAGAGCTTGTCTTCCTTGTTAGCCGCATTGACAAAGACCATAAGTTGGGCAATGGCTGTGTTGAATTTCATAGCCTCAATTTGCTCAGTGACAGCTTTAACGGTTTCATTATAAACCTTGTCGAGAGCGCCATTGTTTTCTGAAACAATTTCCTTACTTGTAATCAAACGGTAAACACGGTCAAGGAATTTACGGCTTCCTTCCAGACCTTCTTCTGACCAAGCGATTGAAGCATCAAGTGGCCCCATGAACATTTCATAAACACGAAGGGTATCAGCACCGTATTGTTCCACCACGTCGTCTGGGTTGACAACGTTCTTGAGCGATTTAGACATCTTGGCTGGCGCTTGCTCCAACTCTTCCCCTGTTTCTACATGGAAGAAAGAACCATCACGTTTTTCAACCTTGTCAGTCGCCACAAGCGCACCACGGTGGTCACGGTAGCTGGTTCCCAAAATCATTCCTTGGTTAAAGAGTTTTTGGAATGGTTCCTTAGTTGGAACAACACCGAGGTCATAGAGGAATTTGTGCCAGAAACGAGCGTAAAGCAAGTGAAGAACGGCATGCTCTGCACCACCAACGTAGATATCTACTGGCAACCATTGTTTGAGAAGGTCCTCATCAGCCAATTTCTCAGTATTGTGTGGGTCAATATAACGGAGGTAGTACCAGCTTGAACCAGCCCACTGTGGCATAGTATTTGTTTCGCGACGACCTTTGACACCATCTTCACGAGTCACTTCAAGCCAATCTGTCAAGTTAGCTAGTGGACTTTCACCAGTACCTGAAGGACGGATATCCTTGGTTACAGGCAAGACAAGTGGCAATTCATTTTCTGGAACAGCTGTTGAAGTTCCGTCTTCCCAATGAATGATTGGGATTGGCTCACCCCAGTAACGTTGACGGCTAAAGAGCCAGTCGCGGAGACGGTAAGTAACCTTCTCTTGTCCACAACCTTTTTCTTCCAACCAAGCGACAATCTTGGCAATAGCATCTTCTTTGTTGAGTCCATCTAGGAAGTCTGAATTAACGTGAAGGCCATCCTCTGTGTAGGCAGCTTCTTCAACGTTTCCACCTTCAAGCACTTCTACGATTGGAAGGTCAAATTGTTTGGCAAATTCCCAGTCACGTTGGTCGTGGGCAGGAACAGCCATGACCGCACCTGTACCATAGCTAGCAAGAACATAGTCCGCAATCCAGATTGGAATTTCCTTGCCATTAACAGGGTTGATGGCATAAGCACCAGTCCAAACCCCTGTTTTTTCTTTGGCAAGGTCTGTACGAGCCAAGTCAGACTTGAGGCTAGCTTGGTGTTTGTAGTCTGCTACTGCTTCTGCTTGCTCTGTGCTTGTGATGGCATCTACTAGTTCATGCTCAGGAGCCAAAACGGTGAAAGTCGCACCGAAAAGAGTATCAGGACGAGTGGTAAAGACTGTGAATTCCTTATCAGTTCCCTTAACTTTGAAGGTTACATTAGCACCAGTTGATTTCCCAATCCAGTTGCGTTGCATGTCCTTGATAGACTCTGGCCAGTCAAGGTCATCCAAGTCATTGAGCAAGCGCTCCGCATAGGCAGTGATTTTAAGCATCCATTGGCGCATTGGTTTGCGGACAACAGGATAGCCTCCACGCTCAGACGTTCCATCAGGAAGGACCTCTTCGTTGGCGATGGCAGTTCCCAATTCCTCAACCCAGTTTACTGGCACTTCCGCTTCATAGGCCAAGCCTTTTTCGTAAAGCTTAGTGAAAATCCATTGCGTCCACTTGTAGTAGTTTGGATCTGTTGTATTGACTTCACGATCCCAGTCATAAGAAAATCCAAGCGCATTGATTTGACGTTTGAAGTTGGCAATATTTTCCGCTGTAAATTCTGCTGGGTCATTACCTGTATCCATAGCGTATTGCTCTGCAGGCAAACCAAAAGCATCCCAACCCATTGGGTGAAGGACATTGTAGCCTTGCGCACGTTTGTAACGGCTGAGGATATCGGTTGCAGTATAACCTTCTGGGTGCCCTACATGCAGACCCGCTCCAGACGGATAAGGGAACATATCGAGAGCATAAAACTTCGGTTTTGATGCATCTGTTCCAGTCTTAAATGTATGATGTTCTGCCCAGTAGCCCTGCCACTTAGGCTCAATTTCTTTATGATTGTAAAAACTCATGGTCTCTCTCCAATTTTGTGATGTTACTATTATACCATTTTTGAAGGAATTTGAAAGATGAGAAATGTTCTTTTAGACTTGGATGGCAAGAAAGACTGAATCGCAAATCCAGCTTATTTAGCAGTATAAAAAATTAGCTCACACTTGGAGCTAACTTCTATAGATTGTTTGTCTCTTCCATCTTCTCACGTCCTAGTTCTCGGTAACTACGGTCGCCGACAACCTCAACGCTAAACTGACCGTCCTCATATTCAAGGATCGTCACGCTACCATTATCTAGACCATGCGGATGCATGCCATTAATCAGATACACAATGGTTCCAATGGTCATTCCGTGGCTCACGACTAGGGCATTGCCCCCACCTTGCGCTTCCATTTCTTTGGCAATCGCTTCAAAACCTTCCTTGATTCGGCCACTGAGTTTTTCCCATCCTTCAGCCCAACCAGCTGTATCGACCTCTACCAAACCCTCAGCCAGTTCAGCATAAGACAATTGATGAACATGGTCCACATTAAAGATACGAGGGATAATGCCCATGAAAAGATCGCCATCGTAGGCTCCGTCAAAGCTACCAAAACACCATTCTCTGATACGCTTGTCCATGCGATAAGGGATTTTTCCCTGCAAGCCAAGTTCATCAAGGATAATTCCCATTGTCTGAATAGTGCGACCAGAATCACTCGAATAAGCACGCTCAAACTGCAGACCAGATTCTCGCAAACCGATTCCTAATTCTTGAATCCCTCGCTCACCTTCAGCTGTTAAGGGAGTATCGCTCCAACCTTGCGCGCGACCAATCGTGTTAAACATGGTCTTGCCATGACGTACCAAATACAATCGTACTTTTACCATTTTCCGTCCTCCGTTTGCTTCTATTATATCATGGATGATAAAACAAAAGCCACCCATACAGGCGACTTTTGCAGGAGATTATTATGAAAAAGTTTAGGAGTTCTATTAAATAAAGATATTAGATGAAAATCAAATTCAAACTAAATCAGAGTTATCTGTTTCAAATAATATTAGGAGGTCTTTATTTAATGATTATAGTATACACAGCTAACCTTAAATAGAACTTAAAATTTCTCCTATTTTCTTAATTTTTAAAACTATGAATTGGTGCTGGGATTTGTCCACCGCGAGAGATGAAATCAACAGACGAAGCCCCATTAACCTTCATAACTGGTGCAGTTCCTAATAGGCCACCAAACTCAATCATATCGCCTTCTTTTCCTTTTGGAATAATACGAACAGCCGTAGTTTTCATGTTAATGACACCAATTGCAGCTTCATCTGCAATCATAGCCGCAATGGTTTCAGCAGGTGTATCCTCCGGAATGGCAATCATATCCAAACCAACAGAACAGATAGCCGTCATAGCTTCTAGTTTTTCCAGATTAAGAGAGCCATTTTGGACTGCAGCAATCATTCCTTCATCCTCGGAAACAGGGATAAAGGCACCAGACAAACCACCGACTTGATTGCAGGCCATCACTCCGCCCTTCTTAACTTGGTCGTTCAAGAGAGCCAAGGCAGCCGTCGTTCCATGCGTACCAACTGTCTCTAGTCCCATTTCTTCTAGGACACGTGCTACAGAATCTCCAACCGCAGGAGTTGGCGCCAAACTCAAGTCCACAATACCAAACTCCACACCTAGTCTTTCACTAGCCATCTGACCAACCAATTGACCGATACGAGTAATCTTGAAGGCAGTCTTCTTGACCGTTTCGGCTACTACGTCAAAGCTCTGTCCACGAACTTTTTCCAAGGCACGCTTGACCACACCAGGACCGGAAACTCCGACATTGATGATAACATCTGCCTCCCCAACACCGTGGAAGGCACCCGCCATAAACGGATTGTCCTCAACAGCATTAGCAAACACAACCAATTTAGCTGCCCCCATATCAGACAGATTTGCCGTTTCCTTGATAATTCGTCCCATATCTGCCACAGCCGTCATATTAATACCAGACTTGGTTGAGCCGATATTGACTGACGAGCAGACCTTGTCCGTTTCAGCCAAAGCACGAGGAATAGAATTGATAAGAATCTCATCTCCCTTTTGATAACCTTTTTGTACCAAGGCAGAAAAACCACCAATAAAATCCACACCGATTTCTTTCGCAGCCTTATCAAGTGCTTTTGCCAGAACCACATAGTCCGTCGCATCTGTCGCGGCCCCTATCAGAGAAATAGGAGTCACCGATACACGCTTATTAACGATAGGAATTCCCAACTCAGCTGCAATTTCATCGCCAACAGCCACTAAATTAGCCGCCTTGGTCGTAATCTTTTGATAAATTTTCTCCGCAGCACGATTGATATCTGGATCGATACAGTCCAAAAGGGAAATCCCCATGGTAATGGTTCTGATATCGAAGTTCTGCTCCTCAATCATGGAAATGGTTTCAGTAACTTGTCTAATATCCATGATAACCTCCTAGATATTATACATAGCTTCGAAAATTGCTGCACTCTGAATATTGATTTTCACATTCAAAGTTTGTCCAAAAGCTTTAAATTCATTACGAAGATAAGTAAAATCTTGCTTTTCATCACTAGAGACAACAGCCATCATCGTGAAATATTCATCTAAGACAGTTTGAGAGATATCATCAATATTCAAACCCAATTCTGCAATTTTGCCAGAAACACCTGCAACAATTCCAGATTTATCTTTACCAACAACAGTTATAATCGCTTTCATAAGCAAACTCCAATTCTTCTTTTAATAGGAAACCTGAACATTAAACAGGATTCTTTTCAAATAGTATAGCATAATTCCAACTAAAATACTCAAAAACGCCTGCTTACGAAGTTGTTCTTAAGAAAAAAACAATTTCGTAAACAAGCGTCTACTATCCCAACTTATGATGAGTGTTCCCGCTAGGACCGAAATCCTAGCGGTAGACCAGAGCTAGACTAAGAGCACAAGACTCCATCATCATAACACTCAACAAAATTGATGATTTTATACTAATTCAATGATCGCCATTGGCGCTGCATCACCACGACGTGGTTCAGTTTTAAGGATACGAGTGTATCCACCGTTACGTTCAGCATAACGAGGTGCGATTTCTGAGAACAATTTTTGAAGTGCTGTAGTAGAAGTGTACTTATCAGTTGCTTCATCATAGTTTTCAGATGCGATTTCATTACGTACGAAAGCAGCTGCTTGACGACGTGCATGCAAATCACCACGTTTACCTAGAGTAATCATTTTTTCAACAGTTTTACGGATTTCTTTAGCACGAGCTTCAGTTGTCACGATTGATTCGTTGATCAAAAGGTCAGTTGTCAAATCGCGAAGCATTGCTTTACGTTGTGAGCTAGTGCGTCCTAGTTTACGGTAAGCCATGTATTCCTCCTTTATTTATCTTTTAATCCAAGACCCAAATCAATGAGTTTGAGTTTCACTTCTTCCAAACTCTTGCGTCCAAGATTTCGTACTTTCATCATCTCTGCTTCAGATTTTTCTGTCAAATCATGCACAGTATTGATACCGGCACGTTTCAAACAGTTGTATGAACGCACAGACAAGTCCAGTTCCTCAATCGTACGATCCAAAATACGGTCGTCAGATTCAGTATCAGCTTCTTTCATCACTTCAGTTGACTTAGCAATCTCAGTAAGATTTGTAAACAAATCAAGATGTTCTGTCAAAATACGTGCTGAAAGCCCTAAAGCATCTTCCGGAATAATTGTTCCATTTGTCAAGATTTCAAGGGTTAATTTGTCAAATCCATCATTGCTACCTACACGAGCAGGTTCCACTTGATAGTTGACTTTTGTAACTGGTGTATAAATAGAATCTACAGCAAGTGTTCCAACTGGTGCATTATCCTTTTTATTTTCATCAGCAGGTACATATCCACGACCACTGTTAACAGTCATAGTCGCTTTTAGAGAAGAACCTTCACCGATTGTAAAGAGATAATGATCTGGATTTACAATTTCAATATCGCTATCTGTCAAAATGTCACCAGCTGTTACTTCAGCAGGACCTTCAACATCTAGTTCGATGATTTTTTCGTCTTCAACGTACGATTTCACTGCAATTCCTTTTATGTTCAGAATGATTTGCATCACGTCTTCACGAACACCTGGAACTGTGTCAAACTCATGTAACACACCATCAATATTGATAGATGTCACAGCTGCTCCTGGTAGAGAAGCTAGAAGTACACGACGAAGAGAGTTACCAAGAGTTGTACCGTAGCCACGTTCAAGTGGTTCGATTACAAACTTGCCATAATCTTTATTTTCATCAATTTTTGTTATATTTGGTTTTTCAAACTCGATCATTTAGTTACTCCCTCTTAAACGAAAAGCAGTGTAATGTGATGATTATACACGGCGACGTTTTGGAGGACGAGCACCATTGTGTGGCACTGGAGTCACATCACGAATTGCTGTTACTTCAAGACCAGCGGCAGCAAGCGCACGAATAGCTGACTCACGACCAGAACCTGGACCTTTTACAGTAACTTCAACTGATTTAAGACCGTGTTCTTGTGCAGA
The DNA here is from genome assembly GCF_946190375.1 of Streptococcus mitis. Lineage (GTDB taxonomy): Bacteria > Bacillota > Bacilli > Lactobacillales > Streptococcaceae > Streptococcus > Streptococcus mitis_CJ. Next base: position 39,178 of record NZ_CAMIAF010000002.1, read on the forward strand.
TTTAGCAGCAGCTTCAGAAGCCATTTGAGCAGCGAATGGTGTAGATTTACGAGAACCTTTGAAACCAAGAGCACCAGCTGATGACCAAGCAATTGCATTACCATGCACATCAGTAATCATAACAATAGTGTTATTAAATGTAGCGTGAATATGAGCAATACCAGATTCGATATTCTTTTTCACACGACGTTTACGTGTTGGTTTAGCCAAGACTTTTACCTCCTATATTATTTTTTCTTACCAGCAATCGCAACAGCTTTACCTTTACGAGTGCGAGCGTTGTTTTTAGTGTTTTGTCCACGGACAGGAAGTCCACGACGGTGACGGATACCACGGTATGAACCGATTTCCATCAAACGTTTGATGTTCAAGTTTACTTCACGACGAAGGTCACCTTCAACTTTGATTGCATCCACTTCACGACGGATAGCATCTTCTTGATCTGATGTAAGATCACGTACACGAACATCTTCTGAGATTCCAGCAGCAGCCAAAATTTTCTTAGATGTTGCAAGTCCGATACCATAAACATAAGTCAATGAGATTACTACGCGTTTGTCATTTGGAATGTCAACTCCAGCAATACGAGCCATGTTTTCTCCTTTCTATCTTATCCTTGACGTTGTTTGTGTTTTGGATTTGCTGGGCAAATTACCATAACACGACCATTACGACGAATAACTTTACAGTATTCGCAAATTGGTTTGACCGATGGTCTTACTTTCATTTCTTATCCCTCCAAGTTTTTCGATTATTTAAAGCGGTAAGTGATACGTCCACGTGTCAAGTCATATGGACTCATTTCGACAGTAACACGATCTCCCGCTAAAATACGAATATAGTTTTTACGAATTTTACCAGAAACTGTTGCTAAAATCTGATGTCCATTTTCAAGTTCAACCGTAAACATTGCATTCGGCATTGTATCAACTACTTTGCCTTCAACTTCAATCACATCGTCTTTTGCCACGCAAAAGCACCTCCATAAATTTCGATTCGATGCCTCTAGACACAGAGACAACAATTATAAGTCAGACTATCTCAGTATAACATTTGTAGCGGATTTTTGCAAGTGTGAAAAACGCTTTATTTCAAATTTGTCAATACTTTTTCGATATCTGAGAAGACATCATTGATATCTTGATTACCTTCGATGTCATGAACCAAACCTTTGGCACGGTAGTGAGCAATGATTGGTTCTCCTTGAGCAATATTTACATCCAAACGACGTTTTACTGTCTCAGGCTTATCATCTTCACGTTGGTAGTAATCTTCTTCTTTATAGTCAACTGGTGGGTTAAAGACCTTGTGGAAAGTTTCTCCAGTTACGCGGTGGATGATACGGCCACTTAAACGTTCCAAAAGGCTGTCAGGATTTACTTCAATGTTGATAACACCTTCTAGTTCAATTCCAAGTTCAGCCAATGTTTTGTCCAAGGCATGAGCTTGTTCGATTGTACGTGGATAACCATCCAACAAGAATCCTATTTCTTTAATATCATCTTGTGAAAGACGTTCTTTTACGATTCCATTTGTAACTTCATCAGGAACTAATTCACCCTTGTCAATATATGACTTAGCAAGAACACCCATTTCAGTTTGATTTGCCATAGCAGCACGGAACATATCACCTGTTGAGATATGTGCAACATGGAATTGTTCTACGATTTTTGCTGCTTGAGTTCCCTTACCTGCACCAGGTAAGCCCATAATCAAAAGATTCATGATTTGATCTCCTTATTTTATTTTTAAATAGAAGCAAAAAGTCTTTTCACCCCTATTTAAAAACAAAATAGAAGAGGGGAGACCAAACTCTCACAAATGTCAGAGTTTAAACCTCCACTCCCTCAGCATTTACTGACTCAGTAAATGCTTTTATTCTGTTCTGTCCATGAAACCAACATACTTACGTTTCAATAGGTAACCTTCCAATTGTTTGATTCCTTCAATACCTGTAGAGATAATGATCAAAAGACTGGTTCCTCCAAAAGCAACTGCTTCTGAAAGTCCGAAAACATCTTTTGCCACGATCGGTAAAATAGAAATCACACCAAGGAAGAGAGAACCAACAGTTGCAAGACGACGAAGAAGTTTAGACATATATTCTTCTGTACCTTTACCAGGACGAACTCCGTGGATATAAGCACCGCTCTTTTGTAAGTTTTCTGCCGCTTTTTCAGGATTAATCTGTACAAACGTATAGAAGAATGTAAAGAGAATAATCAACAAAGCATACATGGCAATACCAGTTGGTGAAGTTGTTGCCAGCATTTCTTGTGCTGTTCTTACCCAAGCCCAATCATGACCTGTAGCGCTCAAAAACTGAAGAATAGCCGCAGGCGCTGCAGTAATCGAACTTGCAAAGATAACAGGGATAACTCCAGCAGGGTTTACTTTCAAAGGAAGGTAAGAGCTAGATGGAGCACCTTGTGCAACCTTAGTATATTGGATTGGAATTTTGTATTCTGCTTGTTGAACATAAGTTGTAAAATAAATAATCAACAATACAGTAATAATCAAAATGATTACGAAAATGATAGATGAGTTGATACGGCTGCTTGGGACGTTCACAAAGTAATCCACATAGATGCCCTGAATCATCTCTGGAATTGAGGCAACAATCCCAGCAAAGATAATCATAGAAACACCATTTCCGTATCCCTTATCTGTAATTTGCTCACCCAACCAAGTCACAATCATGCTACCAGCTGTTAAGATGATACCAATCATGATAAAGACTTGTGGAGTAAGAGCTGTTTTCAACAATTGAGCTCCAGCCAAAGTATTAAAACCAGCTGTAATCCCGATAGATTGCACAAAGGCTAGAACAAGAGCAATATAACGAGTAGCTTGATTTAATTTTCTTCGACCTACTTCCCCTTGTTTACCCCACTCTACAAACTTGGGTAAAATATCCATTTGCAAGAGTTGGACAACGATAGAGGCCGTAATGTAGGGACTAACACCAAGAGCAAAAACTGAGAAGTTTTTCATGGCATTCCCCGATACCAAGCTCAACATGTTTAAGAAGGACAATCCACTTAAAGCATTCAAACTATTGGCATTCACACCAGGAACTGTAATGCTAGTCCCGATACGAAAGACCAAAACGATAAAAATTGTAAATAAAATTTTTGATCGAACCTGTTTGACTTTAAGAGCTTCTCTTAATAATTTAAAAAACATAGGTCACCTCTCTTAGATGACTTCTACTGAACCACCTTTAGCAGTGATAGCTTCTTCAGCTGATTTAGAGAATTTAGCTGCTTTCACAGTCAATTTCTTAGTCAACTCACCGTTACCAAGAATTTTAATACCTGATTTTTCAGCTTTAACAATTCCTGCTTCGATAAGAACAACTGGAGTAACTTCAGCACCATCTTCAAAGACGTTCAATTGGTCAAGGTTCACAATTGCGTATTCTTTAGCGTTGATGTTAGTGAATCCACGTTTTGGAAGACGACGGAACAATGGAGTTTGTCCACCTTCAAAACCAAGGCGAACTCCGCCACCGCTACGAGCTTTTTGACCTTTTTGACCACGACCAGATGTTTTACCGTTACCTGATGAAGTACCACGACCAACGCGGTTACGTACTTTACGAGAACCTTCTGCAGGTTTCAATTCATGAAGTTTCATTTTTATTTTCTCCTCTTTTGTAAAATGCTAGCGCCGATAAGGGAGAAAAGGTTGTCTCCCCCATCAACTCGCCTATACGACGTCATCATAGATGACTATATCTAGTTTTAGGGGATGGTATAGTGCACATCCCCTAAAAATTCATTAGTTTACTTCTTCAACTGTTACCAAGTGAGATACTGCTGTGATCATACCACGGATAGCAGCGTTATCTTCTTTAATAACAGAGCTGTTCAATTTGCCAAGTCCAAGTGCTACAACAGTTTTACGTTGTGATGGAATGCGTCCGATTGGAGACTTAGTCAAAGTAATTTTAATTTGAGCCATTTTATCCCCTTTCTTATGCCAAATCAGAAACTGAAATACCACGAAGGGCAGCAACTTCTTCAGCGCGTTTCAATTGTTTCAAACCTTCAACAGTTGCACGAACAATGTTGATTGGAGTGTTAGAACCAAGTGATTTAGATGTAATATCTGCCACACCTGCCAATTCCACAACGGCACGAACTGCACCACCAGCGGCAACTCCAGAACCTTCTACAGCAGGTTTCAACAATACTTTAGCTCCACCGAATTCTGAAAGAACTTCGTGTGGGATTGTTGTTCCAACCATAGGAACTTCGATCAAGTTTTTCTTAGCATCCTCTACTGCTTTACGGATTGCTTCTGGAACTTCTTGAGCTTTACCAGTACCAAATCCTACGCGACCGTTGTGGTCACCAACAACAACAAGAGCTGCGAAACGAAGACGACGTCCACCTTTAACAACTTTTGTAACACGGTTGACAGCAACTACGCGTTCTTCTAATTCAACTGCATTGTCTTTAAATGCCATTTTCTAGTGTCCTCCTATTAGAATTTCAATCCGTTTTCACGAGCTGCATCAGCCAAAGCTTTCACACGTCCGTGATATAGATATCCACCGCGGTCGAACACCACTTCTGAAATACCTTTAGCGTTTGCACGTTCTGCAACGAGTTTACCGACAGCAACGGCTTGTTCAGTTTTAGTTCCTTTTGAAACTTCTTTATCAAGAGTTGAAGCACTTGCGAGCGTTACACCCGCTACGTCATCAATCACTTGAGCGTAGATGCCTGTATTAGAACGGAATACGTTCAAACGTGGGCGATCAGCAGTTCCAGAGAGTTTTCCGCGAACGCGACGGTGGCGTTTTTGGCGGAGTTTGTTTTTATCTGGTTTTGAAATCACAGTTTTCACCTCTTTAGTTTTAAATCGTGTGCTATGCACAAAGTTGGAAAATAGGTTGGTGGTTGAGAATCAACCACTCAACATTATTTACCTGTTTTACCTTCTTTACGGCGAACGAATTCACCAACGTAACGGATACCTTTACCTTTATATGGTTCTGGTGAACGAAGGCTACGTACGTAAGCAGCTGTTTGACCAACTACTTCTTTTGAAATTCCGCTAACAACGATTGTTGTTGGGTTTGGAAGTTCAAAAGTAATTCCTTCTGGAGCTTCAACTTCGTCTGGATGAGATTTACCAACAGCCAAAACAAGTTTAGATCCTTGAAGTTGTGCACGGTAACCAACCCCGCGCATTTCAAGTTCTTTCTTGAATCCTTCTGATACACCAACAACCATGTTGTTCAAAAGGGCACGAGTAGTTCCGTGGATAGTTTTCATTTCTTTTGAATCGTTTGGACGGTGAAGAGTTACTTCTGTACCTTCCACACGGATTTCAATATCTTTTGAGAACTCACGAGTAAGTTCCCCTTTAGGTCCTTTTACAGTTACAATGTTGTCATTGTTAGTGATTTCAACACCAGCAGGCAACACGATAACTTTATTACCAATACGTGACATGTTTATTTTCTCCTGTTAAATTGTCAGGCCAGAACGGCCAGTTTTCACGGGGTTAAATCGATTTCTCGATTTAAAGGAACATTTAGGTTTCAATTTCAAAGTGAATCTAGGCATCGTCTCGCAGGCATAACTTTGGGTTAGGCAAGAGACGATAACGAAGAATCACAAAGAAATTGAGAGCTAAATATTACCAAACGTAAGCGATAACTTCTCCACCAACATTCTTTTGGCGTGCTTCTTTATCAGTTAGCAAACCTTCAGAAGTTGAAAGGATAGCAATTCCAAGTCCATTAAGAACTTTTGGAAGGTCTTCACGTTTTTTGTAGACACGAAGTCCTGGTTTAGAAACACGTTTCAAGTTAGTGATAACTTTTTCACCGTTTGGTCCGTATTTAAGGAATACACGGATGATTCCTTGTTTGTCATCTTCGATGATTTCAACGTTTTTTACAAAACCTTCGCGCTTAAGGATTTCAGCAATCCCTTTTTTGATGTTTGATGCAGGTACTTCAAGTACTTCGTGTTTAGCTTGGTTAGCGTTACGAATACGAGTTAGGAAGTCTGCGATTGGGTCAGTCATAACCATTTTGTTTTTCTCCTCTTACTAGTAGTTTGCAAGTTGCACTTGCTAGTTAATACATGATACAAAGAGCGTAACAGCAAGAGCAAAAATAGGCAATTTGATGCAGGAGCGATGCTCCAAAGAAAATTGGTCTTTTTTGTCAAAGCTGTAGCTCGTGTTCAAATTGGCAAGCCCAACTGAACCCGGGCTAAACTCTGTGTGAAAAAGATAAGCTTTCCTAGAAACTTCAGTTTCTTCGTCAAATTTCCTATTTTCACTTAGAGTTTTGACGCCCTTGATATCTTAAATTACCAAGATGCTTTTGTTACACCAGGGATTTGTCCTTTGTAAGCTAATTCACGGAAGCAAACACGGCAAAGTTTAAATTTGCGGTAAACTGAATGTGGACGACCACATTTTTCACAACGAGTATAAGCTTGAGTAGAGAACTTCGCTGGACGTTTGTTCTTAGCAATCATTGATTTTTTAGCCATTAGATTTACCTCCTATATTATTTTGCAAAAGGCATTCCAAGGCCTGTAAGCAATGCACGTGACTCTTCGTCAGTGTTAGCAGTTGTTACGATAACGATGTCAAGACCACGAGTTTTGTCAACGTCATCGAAGTTGATTTCTGGGAAGATCAATTGTTCTTTCACACCAAGTGTGTAGTTTCCGCGTCCATCAAATGATTTTGTTGGAACACCGTGGAAGTCACGTACACGTGGAAGTGAAACTGAAACCAATTTATCCAAGAATTCGTACATACGTTCACCACGAAGGGTAACTTTTGCACCGATCGCAACACCTTCACGAAGACGGAAGCCGGCGATTGATTTTTTAGCTTTAGTGATAAGTGGTTTTTGACCTGAGATAAGTGCCAATTCTTCAGCAGCTTTTTCAAGGCTTTTAGCATTTGATACAGCTTCACCAACACCCATGTTCAAAACGATCTTATCTACTTTAGGCACAGCCATCACTGATGAGTAGTTGAATTGTTCTGTCAAAGCAGGTACTACTTCATTAAGATATTTTTCTTTTAAACGATTTGCCATTATACTTCTCCTTTCCTTCGTGATTAATCAAGCACTTCGCCTGATTTTTTGTTGTAGCGAACTTTTTTACCGTCTACAAATTTGTAACCAACACGACCAGCTACACCATTTTTGTCCAAAACTTGAACGTTTGATACATGGATAGCTGCTTCTTTTTCGATGATACCACCTTGAGGAAGCTCGTTAGTTGGACGTTGGTGTTTCTTAACGATGTTAACACCTTCAACGATAACTTTGTTTACTTTTGGAAGAGCAGTAAGGACAACAGCTTCTGTTCCCTTATCTTTACCAGCGATTACGCGAACTTTGTCGCCTTTTTTTACAAACATTAGGTTTCTCCTTGATTTTTCTTACGCCCATAAGGGCACCCTAGCTTGAAGCTAGGGGACTAGTTTGTTTCTAAAAATTAAAGTACTTCTGGAGCAAGTGACACGATCTTCATGAAGCCACCTTCACGCAATTCACGTGCAACTGGGCCAAAGATACGTGTTCCGCGAGGAGTTTTGTCTTCACGGATGATAACTGCTGCGTTTTCGTCAAATTTGATGTATGAACCATCAGCACGACGAGCACCTGATTTAGTACGAACGATAACTGCTTTAACAACGTCACCTTTTTTAACCGCACCACCAGGAGTAGCTTGTTTTACAGATGCCACGATAACATCACCGATGTTTGCAAATTTACGTCCTGAACCACCAAGAACTTTGATAGTCAAGATTTCGCGAGCACCGCTGTTGTCTGCGACTTTCAAACGAGTTTCTGTTTGAATCATTTCAGTTTTCTCCTTTCAGGTTTGATTAGATGATGACCGCTTCTTCAACAACTTCTACAAGACGGAAACGTTTTGTAGCTGAAAGCGGACGAGTTTCCATGATACGTACGATATCACCTTCTTTGGCAACATTGTTTTCATCATGAGCTTTGTATTTTTTAGAGTAGTTAATACGTTTACCATAGACTGGGTGGTTACGTTTTGTTTCAACTACAACTGTGATTGTCTTGTCCATTTTGTCAGATACAACACGTCCAACAAGAACTTTACGATTATTGCGTTCCATTGAAATTTCTCCTTCCCTAGTCTATTATTTCGCTTCAGATTGAACTGTTTTGATACGAGCGATTTGTTTTTTAACTTCTTTCAAGCGAGCTGTTTGTTCCAATTGACCAGTAGCAGCTTGGAAACGAAGTTCAAACAATTCTTTTTTCAATTCGTTTTCGCGCTTCGCGAGTTCTTCTTGAGAAAGACCACGAAGTTCTTTAACAAATTCTTTTACTTCATTAAGTTTCATGCCTTCTCCTTATTCTGCTTCACGTTTTACGAATTTACATTTAACTGGCAATTTGTGGCTAGCAAGACGAAGCGCTTCGCGTGCAATCTCTTCAGATACACCAGCGATTTCGAACATCACTTTACCACGTTTAACTGGTGCTACCCAACCTTCAGGTGCCCCTTTACCAGATCCCATACGCACACCGATAGCTTTAGCAGTGTATGATTTGTGTGGGAAGATTTTAATCCAAACTTTACCACCACGTTTCATGTAACGAGTCATGGCGATACGAGCAGCTTCGATTTGGCGGTTAGTGATCCAGTGGCTAGTTGTAGCTTGAAGACCGTATTCACCGAATGCTACTTCTTTTCCACCTTTTGCTTCACCGCGCATTTTTCCACGGAATTCACGACGGTGTTTAACACGTTTAGGTACTAACATTGGTTATTTACCTCCTTTAGTGTTTTTGCGAGCTGGAAGAACTTCACCACGGTAGATCCATACTTTAACACCAAGTTTACCGTATGTAGTATCTGCTTCTTCCCAAGCGTAATCGATATCTGCACGAAGTGTGTGAAGTGGAACAGTTCCTTCAGAGTATCCTTCAGCACGGGCGATATCTGCACCGTTCAAACGACCTGATACTTGAGTTTTGATTCCTTTAGCTCCAGCACGCATTGCACGTTGGATTGCTTGTTTTTGTGCACGACGGAAAGCAACACGTTGCTCCAATTGACGAGCAATACCTTCACCTACAAGGTGAGCATCCAAATCAGGTTGTTTGATTTCGATGATGTTGATGTGTACTTGTTTTCCAGTCAATTTGTTAAGTTTTGCACGGAGTGCATCAACGTTAGCACCACCTTTACCGATAACCATACCTGGTTTAGCAGTGTGAAGTGAAACGTTAACTTTGTTTACTGCGCGTTCGATTTCGATAGTTGAAACTGCTGCGTCAGCAAGTTCTTTTTGAACGAATTTACGGATTGCAAGATCTTCATGAAGGTAATCCGCGTATTCTTTTTCAGCATACCATTTGGCATCCCAATCACGGATGATGCCGACACGCATACCAATTGGATGTACTTTTTGACCCACGATTTTACCTCCTTATTTTTCTGCAACAGCTACAGTGATGTGAGCTGTACGTTTGTTGATTGGTGAAGCTGAACCTTTCGCACGTGGACGGAAACGTTTCATAGTTGGTCCTTCGTTTGCGAATGCTTCAGATACTACCAAGTTAGCTTTATCCAAACCAAAGTTGTTTTCAGCGTTAGCTACAGCTGAGTTCAAAACTTTCAAGATGATTTCAGCAGCTTTGTTTGGAGTGAATGTCAAGATTGCGATTGCATCGGCTACGCTTTTACCACGGATGTTATCAAGGACAAGACGTGATTTACGAGGTGAAACACGTACTGTACGAGCCATTGCTTTAGCTGAAGTAATTTCTGCCATTTATGTTCTCCTTATTTTCTACGTGTTTTCTTGTCGTCTGCAGCGTGACCTTTGTAAGTACGAGTTGGTGCAAATTCACCAAGTTTGTGACCCACCATGTCTTCTTGGATGTAAACAGGTACGTGTTTACGTCCGTCATAAACTGCGATAGTGTAACCAATGAAACTTGGGAAGATCGTTGAACGACGTGACCAAGTTTTAATAACTTTTTTCTTTTCGTCGTTAGCTTGAGCTTCAACTTTTTTCATCAAATGCTCATCGACGAAAGGTCCTTTTTTAAGACTGCGTCCCATTTTTATATTTTCTCCTTTAAATGTTGTACCACAGCGGCTTGCGCTCACATGGAGCGCTACCGAGCTGGCGGATTTACTAGTTACTTAAGCTACTAGTTTAATATTATTTCTCGTTGCGACGACGAACGATAAGTTTGTCAGATTTCGCTTTCTTGTTACGAGTTTTAAGACCAAGAGCAGGTTTGCCCCATGGAGTAGATGGTGCTTTACGACCAACTGGTGCTTTACCTTCACCACCACCGTGTGGGTGATCGTTAGGGTTCATTACAGAACCACGAACTGTTGGGCGGATACCTTTCCAACGGCTACGTCCTGCTTTACCAAGGTTTACAAGTCCATGTTGTTCGTTTCCGACAACACCAACTGTAGCACGGCAAGTTCCAAGAATCATACGAACTTCACCTGATTGAAGACGAACAAGAACGTATTTACCTTCAGAACCCAATACTTGAGCAGATGCACCCGCAGCACGTACCAATTCACCACCACGACCTGGTTTCAACTCGATGTTGTGGATCAAAGTACCAACTGGGATGTTAGCAAGTGGAAGAGCGTTTCCGACTTTGATATCTGCTTCTGGACCTGAAACGATACGTTGACCTACTTCAAGACCTTTTGGAGCGATGATGTATGCTTTCACACCGTCAGTGTAGTGTACAAGAGCGATGTTTGCAGAACGGTTTGGATCGTACTCGATTGTTTTAACAACTGCTTCAACGTTGTCTTTGTTACGTTTGAAGTCAACCAAACGGTAGAAACGTTTGTGTCCACCACCTTGGTGACGAACTGTGATACGACCGTTGTTGTTACGACCAGCCTTGCTCTTCAATGCAACAAGCAATGATTTTTCAGGAGTGCTTGTTGTGATTTCAGCGAAATCCAAAGAAGTCATATTACGGCGACCGTTTGTTGTTGGTTTATAAACACGAATTCCCACGATATTTCCTCCTTAGATTATTCAGCTTCAGCAGCAAACAACTCGATTGCTTTAGAATCAGCTGTAAGTGTGATGATAGCTTTTTTAGTTTTGTTAGTAAAACCAGTGTAACGTCCAACACGTTTAGCTTTTGGTTTTACGTTGATTGTGTTAACATTGGCAACTTTAACACCTTCGAAAGCAGCTTCAACAGCTTGCTTGATCAAAAGTTTGTGTGCACGAGTGTCAACTTCAAATACATATTTCCCTGCTTCAAGTTGAGCCATTGAGCTTTCAGTGATGACAGGTTTTTTGATAACATCATACAAATTCATTATGCAAGAACCTCCTCGATTTTAGAGATAGCTGCTTGAGTAACAAGAAGTTTGTCACTATTTGCGATGTCAAGAACACTTGCAGTTGTAGCAGTCGCAACTTTCACGTTTGGAAGGTTACGAGCTGAAAGAGCTGCGAATTCGTTTCCTTCTTCAAGAATAACAAGGACTTTAGAATCGATGCTCAAAGCTGCAAGAACTTTTGCAAATTCAGCAGTTTTTGGAGCTGTAAATTCAAGAGAATCAACGGCTACAAATTTATTTTCAGCAACTTTTTCTGAGTAAACAGATTTAAGCGCAAGGCGACGAACTTTTTGAGGAAGTTTGTACGCATAGCTACGTGGAGTTGGTCCGAAGACGATTCCACCACCACGCCATTGTGGAGAGCGGATAGAACCTTGACGAGCACGTCCAGTTCCTTTTTGACGCCATGGTTTGCGTCCGCCACCTGAAACAGCTGAGCGGTTTTTAACTGCGTGAGTTCCTTGACGAAGGCTAGCACGTTGGCTGATGATCACATCAAACACAACAGATTGGTTTGGTTCGATACCAAAGATAGCATCGTTAAGAACAACTTCGCCAGCTTGTTTACCAGTTTGGTCGAATAATGTTACATTTGCCATTTTGACTGTATTCCCCTTTCCTTATTATTTACCAGCTTTAACTGCTGACTTGATAGTGATAAGAGATTTCTTAGCACCTGGTACGTTACCTTTGATAAGGATAACGTTCTTTTCTGGAACAACTTGTACAACTTCAAGGTTTTGAATTGTTACGCGGTCACCACCCATACGTCCTGCAAGGTTTTTACCTTTGAATACGCGGTTAGGTGCAACAGGTCCCATAGAACCTGGACGACGGTGGTAACGAGAACCGTGAGCCATTGGTCCACGTGATTGTCCGTGGCGTTTGATAACACCTTGGAAACCTTTACCTTTAGAAGTACCAGTTACGTCAACAACGTCTCCAGCTGCGAATGTTTCAACTGTGATTTCAGCACCAACTTCCAAGCCTTCAACGTTTTTGAATTCACGAATGAAGCGCTTAGGAGCCGTGTTAGCTTTCGCTACATGTCCTTTAGCAGGTTTGTTGCTCAATACTTCGCGTTTGTCATCGAAACCAACTTGGATAGCGTTGTATCCGTCTGTTTCAACAGTTTTAACTTGAAGAACAACGTTTGGAGTTGCTTCAATAACTGTTACAGGGATCAATTCGCCAGCTTCAGTGAAGATTTGAGTCATTCCCACTTTTTTCCCTAAGATTCCTTTTGTCATGAGAAAATAGTTCCTTTTCTATATTTTTTATTCAAAAAGTTTTTAACGAGCGTTTTTTATGCTCAAGGTATCAAGCTTTAGATTAAAGTTTGATTTCTACGTTTACACCACTTGGAAGATCCAATTTCATCAAAGCATCAACTGTTTTTTGAGTTGGGTTAACGATATCGATCAAACGTTTGTGTGTACGCATTTCAAATTGTTCGCGAGAGTCTTTGTATTTGTGAGTCGCACGAATAATTGTGTAGAGGCTACGTTCAGTTGGAAGTGGGATTGGACCCGCAACTTGTGCACCTGTACGAGTAGCTGATTCTACGATTTTTGCAGCCGCTGTGTCAAGCGTACGGTGTTCGTAAGCTTTCAAACGGATACGGATTTTTTTGTTTGCCATCTTTTTCTCCTTTTCGTCTATTTAAGATAATAGGCTAGCTCCACAAGAAAACCGACGCGGTGTTGCGTGGCAATGCAACCGAGCGTGTCGCAACCTCTTGCATCAAAGCTAAAGCTGTAATTTACAGCACCATAATAGAATAACACAAAGCCCCTGCGATTGCAAGGGATTTGTTGCTGTTTTTTAAAATTTTTAACATGAAAATGTTTTCTTTTTTGACAGGTCATTTATTTAAGTATTTTATGGAAGAAAGTTACTCTCTCTTCACCTGTTCATAGCTTTCTTTCCCGTCATTGAGCTTGTCCCAAATCACTACTTGCCCACTTTGGAGCGATTTTTGCACATCGATGATGCGTTGATTGGACGAACCTCGAAACTGGAGCATGAGATTTCTCTTAGTTCGATCGTATCGTCCATCGACAAGAATGTCAATCAATGATAAGAGTTCCAGTTTATCTGGAGTTTCCAACATCATTTCTTCCCATGTATAGCCCGTCCAGGACCAGATATCCTTATCTGGCAATTCCTTCCGGATACGTTTAACAAGTGGCAAGAGAATACCCGTATTGAGAAATGGCTCCCCTCCCAGCAAGGTCAAGCCTTGAACATAGGGTTGAGCAAGATCTGCCATGATCTGCTCTTCTAATTCTGCTGTATAGGGAATACCAGCATTGAAAGACCAAGTGGCAACATTATAACATCCCTCGCAGTGAAACATGCAGCCTGATACATAGAGAGAGTTACGCACACCTTCTCCATCTACAAAGTTAAAGGCCTTGTAGTCGATGATACGCCCTTGACTGAGTTCCTCACTTTTCCATTCTTGTGGTTTTGGATTATTCATTCGCTACCTCTATCCAATAACGCTCGACTCCATTACGAACATCCTCAAGGAGCCCACCATTTGCTAAAATGACTGCTCTGCTAGCAGGATTATTCACGCTACAGGTCACAAGAGCTTTCTTGATGTTCTTTTCCTTAGCAACTTGCAAGCCCTGACGGAGAGTTTCTTTAGCATAACCCTTGCCTCTTTCAGATGGACGAATAGAGTAGCCAATGTGGCCAGCATAATTCAGTAAACCCTCATTCAGTCTTAATCGCAGATTCAAAAATCCTAGAGCACGACCTATATCATCAAATGATACAAATTGAATAGAAGGAACACGATTTTCAGGCAAGTTTATTCCCATCTCTTTTTGCATATTTGTTTCCAACCACTCTTCATACACAAAGTTCTCTGTATCCCAAAATCCACCATCATGGGCTGATTGGATCTTTTCAAACTCTGCCATCATGTCTAAAACAGCTTCTCTATCTACTATTGTCGGTCTGCGTAATTCCATCATTACCTCCCACTATGAGAAAAGTGAGAGCTGACTCTCATACTCTTCGAAAATCAAATTCAAACCACGTCAGCGTCGCCTTACCGTAGTACGGTTACTGACTTCGTCAGTTCTATCCACAACCTCAAAACAGTGTTTTGAGCAACCTGCGGCTAGCTTCCTAGTTTGCTCTTTAATTTTCATTGAGTATCACTTTTATTTTTTCTTATTCTTGTTTAAAAATTGTTCTCTGATGTTGAGCAAACGTTCTTTCTTACCAGCTCCACCTTTAGAGTGTTTCTCGTGATAACGGGTCACTTGCGCACGCCCCTTATCGTCTAATTGATATTTTCCCATTTCATTTCTTTCTAATTTGTTACTTGATGCCCAGCTATTTTAATCGTTGAACCATTCATATGTTTGACACGCGCAGCGATTTCCTTGTGACGACCGTTTACCATGGGTCTTGCTTGAGGATTGCCTAAATAGCCACAAGTCCGTTTAACAACGTCTACTGTTTTAGGGTCGCTATTGCCACAGTTAGGACAAGCAAAGCCCCTCTCAGTTGGTTCAAAATCTCCTTCAAAGTCACACTTGTAGCAACGGTCAATTGGAGTATTAGTGCCCAAATAACCCACACGGTCATAAGCATAATCCCAGACAGCTTCCAAGGCTTTAGGATTTTGCTGGAGGACTGGATACTCACAATAATGAATGAAACCACCTGACGCACCCGCTTCTGGATAGACTTTCTCAAAGTCTAATTTTTCAAACGGTGTTGGATTTTTACGAACATCGTAGTGGAAAGAGTTAGTGTAGTATTCCTTATCTGTAATATCAGGAATAGAACCAAACTTGTCTGTATCTAGTCGGCAGAAACGATCTGTCAAACTTTCAGATGGTGTTGAGTAGATAGAGAAATGATAGCCATATTGGTCAGACCACTCTTCTACACGACGTTTCATATCACGAATGATATCCAGCGTGAATTCTTTGGCTTCTGGATTGTGTTCCCAGCTATTTCCAAAGAAGACTGTCGCTACTTCATACAAACCGATATAGCCCAGCGAAACGGTTGCGCGACGATTCTTAAAGAGCTGGTCAACACTTTCTTCTTTACCTAGACGATGGCCAAAAGCACCGTACTGATAGAGGATAGGAGCATTGGCTGGTGTCGCCTCTTTAGTGCGTTCGACACGATAAACCAGAGCATCTTCAGCAATATTCATCCGCTCATTGAAGATTTCCCAGAACTTATTCATGTCACCCTCAGATTCGAGGGCGATACGAGGCAGGTTAACCGTCACAACACCCAGATTCATACGGCCTGAATTGACTTCTACACCATTTTCATCCTTCCACCCTTGGAGGAACGAACGGCAACCCATAGGCACCTTGAAGGAACCTGTCAAGTCAACAATCTTATCATAGGACAAAACATCTGGGTACATCCGTTTTGTTGCACACTCTAGAGCCAACTGCTTGATGTCGTAGTTGGGTGTCCCTTCCTCTAAGTTAAGACCTCTTTTAAGCGTAAAGATGAGCTTAGGGAAGATGGCTGTGCGGTGTTCCGAACCAAGCCCATTGATACGAATGTTTAAAATCGCCTTTTGAATTTCACGCTCAAAACGATTGGTTCCTAGACCAAAACCTAGCGAAGTAAAAGGTGTTTGTCCATTTGAAGTGAAGAGAGTGTTGATTTCATACTCGAGAGATTGCATGGCATCATAAATGTCCTTTTGCGTTTTCTTCCAAGCGTAATCTTCCCGTTTTTCAGGCAAAACCCATTCTTCCGCATCTTTGAGGTGTTTTTGGTAATTCTTCTCTGCATAAGGCGCCAAGACTTCATCGATACGGTCAGCTGAACAGCCTCCATACTGGCTAGAAGCAACGTTGGCGATGATTTGGGAAATCTGAGCTGTCGCAGTCTGGATAGACTTGGGACTTTCTACCTCTGCATTTCCAATCTTAAAACCATTTTCCAACATACCTTTAAAGTCAATCAAACAGCAGTTGGTCATAGGAGTATAGGGGCTGTAGTCCAAATCATGATAGTGGATATCCCCTTTTTGGTGGGCATTGGCTACGTGCTTAGGAAGCATTTGCAGTCCGATTGATTTCCCAACAATACCTGCTGTCAAATCACGCTGGGTATTAAAAACATCGCTGTCTTTATTAGCGTTTTCATTGACAACTGCTTGATCTTTGTTGAGAAGTTTATGGATACTAAAGTTAATATCTGTCGCTTTTGAGCGCTCAAAATCCCTTTGTGTCCGATAAGTAATATACTCCTCAGCCAGCGCATATTCTTTGGCTTCGAGGAGTTCATGTTCTACGATATTTTGAATTTCGTAAATCTTAACCCCCTTTGGAAAGCGACTATGAATTTCTGTGACAATTCGCTCGGTCAGAGCATTGAGGCGTTTTTCGACCAAGGGTGTCACATCCATAACCTTGTCTGCCGCCTTGTGGAGAGCCTTGTCAATCTTGTCCACATCAAATACAACACGTCTCCCATCTCGTTTCTCGACGAAGAGAGTTGGCAAAATTGTAATTTTTTCTTCTAGTGCAATCATATGCATGCTCTTTTCTAAAATGTTCTTTCTAAAAAGTATTATACCACTCTAAAAAGAAAAATCAATATCTTGTGTTAAAAATCCTAAAATTTTTAAAAATACACAAGATATTGATTTAGCTATTTAATTTTATAGACTTTAAACTCTGAGTAATCAGTCTTTACTGGTTGGTAATTTTCTTTCAAAATTGTTTCCACTTCAGACCAGACTGCTACCTTATCATTCACCACAATCACCTTGGGTTGTTTTTCTTTCAAGTCATTGAGTAGCTTATTCCGATTTTCCTCAGTTGCTGTATAGTGCAACGGGGACAAAATAGCCGATGGCGACAAGCGCTCACTCTTACGATAAAGAGTTGCAGTATCATCCCATGCATAGATAGCATCTTCCGTACTTGTCTCCTCTTTCACCAAATCAGCAAGACGCTCACGTTCTTGATAAGGTACTGGATAAAGGACAAACCTCATCAAAAAAGGAACAGCCAAAAGATATAACAAAGTTAAAATCGGTAGGTAAAGATTCCCTTTAGTATAGCGATGCCAGAGACTAACAGGCTCTTCTCTGCGTCTTCTTCTAACACTACGACCACTCTGTTGTCCCTTGATATTGGACACTAAAAGCAGAAGAAAGACAGGGAAAATGAGCATCAAACGGGATGCATGTAGAGGATCCTGTGTAAAGGAAATCACTACCAAACCTAAAATCAGGAATAGACTCGCAGGCACTGAGATGACATATAGTTTAGAGGATTTAGATTGAAAGAGACCTAAAAAGACAAAAACCAAAACTCCCATGCCAAGAGCCAACAACCCATAAAACAAAACATTTTCTAACAATGCCGAAACAGAAACCAAACGAATGGAATGAATTGGATACAAAATTCCACTAATCGCATCCTCAAAACTTCCTGTTGCAACACTATAGTAAGCAGTTGGATAAAAGACCAGTGAGAAACCTAAAGCCACTGCAAGAAACTGATAAAATCCATGTGCAAAACGTCTATGCCCAATGTTAAAGACCAACAAGCCTAAACTCACTACAGCAATAAACAGGAGCGATGCCAAGGGAGCAAAGAAAAATCCTCCCGCCAAAGCCAGCCCAATCCGTACAAATCCCTTATCATGGCTTGGATTGCTTAGGTAAGCAGCAACTAAGCTAAAGGCCGCGAATAAGAAAGGAAGCGCTAAAAGAGTCGCATAACCTCCACCAAACGCAAGACCTGTAACTAGCATATAAAAAATAGTCACCAGTTGTCCAGCTTGGTCTCCTTGCTCTGTCAAGGTGTCTGCCGATCGAAAGAGGAAAAATCCTCCTGCTACCAAGGCTAACCACTCAAAAATGGCAAAGAAAAATCCGCCCTGAGTCACGTAAGTCAGCAAATAATAAAGCAAACCTTGACTTCCATAATAGTCGCTGTAAATTTTCCCTGTCTGATGAAGGGCCCAACCTGCATAAAAATCCTGCACTTCCTGCGCACTCATTAAATCGAGTAATAGCGGTACTCCTAGAGTTATCCCCGTTACAAGCGTACTCCATAGTAAAATTTTTACCAAAGGAAGACGACTTGATTCACGATGATGCGATTCTTGTTCGATTTGGTATTCTAGAGGTTCACGATTCTCCTGATGAACTTCTTCTACTCTACCATACACACTCATATCGTTTCTCCTATTCAATTTATCTGTCTTAGTATATCAAAAAGTCCTAGGATTGTCAGCTTGCGATGGGTGTTTGAGTGATTTTTTGTATAGTTTCACAAAGGTTTCAATTTCTCGAAATCGGTGTAAATGTGTCTGTTTAAATATCATGATATAATCCAATTCTTTCTGAGTTAACATCTTGCCTCCTACATCTTCTTATTCGTAAAAGACAAGAAAAATAGGACTGGTTTGTGTCCTCAGTCCTAGATTTCTTATAAGATAGGGGCGAATAACTGGGCAATTTCCTTAATCAATTTTTGATACCAGCTATTTTTTATCGTATGAGGGAATATTTCTTGCGATACTGAAAAAATCTCCTGAAAATCTTTTTGAATCTCTGTGATTGATGCCGTTTTATATAGCAAAACTGCATCTTCATAGTGATGAAGCAAACTTCTGTAATCTAAGTTAATGGTCCCAACTGCAGCAAAGTCCTTATCCACTAGGATTTGTTTACTGTGGATAAAGCCTGGACTATACTCAAAAATCCTTACTCCTGCTGACAAAAGATCTGGATAGGCTCCTCTTGTTATGAGCTGGATTAATTTTTTATCCGGAATAAAAGGGGTCACGATACGGACATCAACACCTCTCATGGCTGCATTTTTAATACTCTCAGTTAAATCATAGTCAATAATCAAATAGGGTGTTGTGATATAGACTGAATCAGTAGCCTGATTAATCAAACTTTGATAGACTTTTTTCCCTACCTGAGTACGGAAGATGGGCTTGGGTCCACTACCGTAAGGAATGCAGAGCCCTTGGCCAGAACAAGGC
This sequence comes from Streptococcus mitis, assembly GCF_946190375.1. Lineage (GTDB taxonomy): Bacteria > Bacillota > Bacilli > Lactobacillales > Streptococcaceae > Streptococcus > Streptococcus mitis_CJ. Next base: position 58,575 of record NZ_CAMIAF010000002.1, read on the forward strand.
TGATTTTCCAAGTGATACTGGTCAAAATCGCTGATTTCCCCACGATTGATGTACCAAGTCATCAAAAAGAGACGAGTTAGAGCCTTGACACCAGGGCCATCTAAGCGAATCCCACTGTCCTTCCAGTAGCCAAAGCGTTCTACATGATTGATGTATTCATCGGCTAAGTTAATACCTCCTGTATAAGCTACCTGACCATCTATGACAAGGATTTTCCGATGGTCCCGATTGTTGTAAGCCACCGTCAAGCGAGGAACCACCTTGTTAAATTTATGGGCTTCAATTCCTCGACTACGAAGCTGAATAGTATAGTCTCCAGGCAAAGTCGCCATACAGCCGATATCATCATAGAGCATCTTGACCTCTACACCCTGAGCTGCCTTTTGCTCTAGTATGTCTAGTATGCTATTCCACATCAAACCTTCTTCGACAATATAATACTCTAAAAAGATAAACTTTTCAGCTTTCTTGAGGTCTTCCAACATATATTGCCACATGCTTTCACCCGAAGAAAAGAATTGTGAGTCTGTTCGATCATAGACATCGGCGTTACTATCCATACTTAACAAAGATTTGATAACTCCGTAAGCTGCCTTATCCTCTTCCTTCAATTTCTGGCGGAGAGCTTTACTGTTATCCTCACGAAAATGCATGGAACCAAGTTTGTCCAACTGCTTGATTTCTTTTTTGGATAATCGTCTTTCACCAAACATCAGATAGAGCAAGGGGCCAATGACAGGAACAAAAGTCACCACTAACCACATTACCTTGCTTTCAGGCGCCATGGAACGATTGACAATCGCTACGATAGTCGCCATACTCATAAAGATTAAGAGAATAACCCAAAGAATAGGGGCCATACGCCCTAAATAAAGAAAGAGACCAAAAACAAGAAAAAGTTCAAGTAGCATAATCGAAAGACTAAAGCCATACTTGGACATCAATAATTGAAATTTTCTATATTTCATATCCCCTCCTTGATAGTTTGAATGCTAAAAACAGGTAATTGATACTAGTATAACTCAGGTATTCGGTAGAAGGCAAGTATTTATAATCATTTTTCTGAGCAAAAGCAAAAGAGACCGAAAAATCCAGTCTTCTTCTAGTCTATTTTGATAAAACAATGCGATCAGACGCTTCTCTATCCATAACGTCGATAATCATCTGACTGCCATTGATTGCATAAATCTTGACATCATCCCCAATAACCATGCGTTGATTGGCTGCATCGAAGCTGACCTGCTTGATTTCTTGTTCCCCGTCAGTTTCAACCTGTGTCCAGGTACCAGTTGTTCCAGTTACCACTAAAGTGATACGGTCTCCTTCGTCCTGACCGGTATAAGTCCCATCAATATTAGTTGGTTGAGCCTCAGGCGCATTTTGTGAAGAACTTGTCGTTGCCTGGTTTGTATTTGCTGTGGAAGATGAAGCAACAGGTTGTGATTGCGGTTGAGCTGCTGGTTGTTGAACCTGTTGAACTCTTTGTGAACAAGCTACTAAGAGACTAAGACTTGCTAGAGAGGTCAATTTATCTGCTCATGCCCCAGTATGTGGCTCCGTACTTCTGAGATAAAATAGAGAGACCCTGTAATGAATAACAAGTCCTTGGTATCGGCTCTTTCTTCAAAACTGCTGATAAATTCTCGGTAAGAGGGAATTACATGGTAACCTGTTACATCTGTCTCATCCAGAGAACCTTGATAGTCAAAACCAGTCACCTTGAGTTCCACTGGAGGCAAATTCTCAGTCAGATAACCTAACATCCCTTGATAATCCTTACGTTTCAAGGCGCCAAAGAGGATTTGAGGTCGATATCCTTCCTGCTCTTTTTCTTTAATAAATTCAACCAAGCGAGTCAAGGCAGGGAGGTTATGAGCACCGTCCAAGTAAATTTGAGGACGAATACGCTCCAAACGGCCAGCCCAATGGGTCTTCCCCAAAGCCTGTCTTACAACCTGCTCATCAACAGCTTCCTTTCCTTCTCTCATAAAGAGAAGAAACGTTTGTAGCGCCAAGGCCGCATTTTCCTGCTGATAAGCTCCTTCTAAGCCTATTTTCAACTGTGAAAGGTTAGCCAAAGAGCTTGAAAAATCACCATTCAGCATTGAAAAATCTTGGCCCGCCTGATAAAGGTCAACAGCTAAAGATTCGGCTTTTTTCCGACAGACAAGCCTAGCTTCTGGAGGCAATTTCGCAATCACTGCCTTCTTACCAGCCTTGAAAATACCAGCTTTCTGCTCTGCGATTGCTTCCAGACTATCACCCAAGGTCTCCTGATGGTCAAGGCCGATGGAGGTGATGACAGCAATCTCTCCAGTTACCACATTGGTCGTGTCAAGTAAGCCGCCAATTCCCACTTCTAATAAAACCAAATCCACCTCTTGTTCTCTAAAATAAAGAAAAGCAATCAAGGTCAGCAATTCAAAAAAGGACAACTGATCATGGGTTTGCAGAAGCGTTTTTTCCATCTCCTTGACCTGCTCAGCCAAGCGGATGAAGTCTGTGTCTGCTATAGGTTGCCCATTAATGCAGATTCGATCATTGATAGAGACGATATGAGGGGAGGTAAAGGTCGCAACTTTTTTGCCATGTCCCATAAATAACTCCCTCATAAAAGCAATGGTAGATCCTTTCCCGTTAGTCCCTGTTACGTGGATAATAGGATAAGACTTCTCGGGATTCCCCAACAAATCCACCGCTTGCTGTATTCGGCCCAAACCTGATCGAAAATTCAAACCAATCCGACTATGGAGCCATTCTTCTATTTCAAACATACACATCTCCTTGACAAAAATCTAATCAATTATCTAACAAAATTCCGTAGATAACAAAAAATGAGGTCAGGATTTTCGTCCCGACCTCTTACCTGGTTAGCTAATCACTAGCAACTATGAATATTAACTTGGGCTAAAAACATCCACTGGATGTTCCAACTCTTCCAATTTCTAGGAGTTGGGGTGATACAGTCTCCCAGACTTACTTATAGTCTTTATTTTTAGCATAAGGGTAAAAATGTTCACTGAACATTTTTACTCCTCCATAAAACTATTGAAGACCTCCTCAATCATGTTCCATTCGTCTTCTGAGTCTTCTGGGATTGGTTGCAATTCGCCTTCTGTTCCATCTTCGTTTTCGATGAATGAGTAAGCTTGAATTTCAACTTGTCCGTCTTCGTCTTCTTCTGCGTTAACTGGTACTAGAAGAACATAGTTTTTACCAAATTCTTCTTTTCCGTCAATGGTCAAAAGGATTTCAAACAAGGTTTCATTTCCTTGCTCATCTACTAGTGTAATTAATTCACGTTCTTCGTGGTCGTGGTTATGATCGTGTGACATAGCCTCTCCTTTATATTAAAATTTTCTATCTAAATAATTTTGTAAAATCAGCTGAGCTGCTAACTTATCAATGACTTTCTTGCGCTTATTGCGACTGATATCTGCTTGTTCAATCAACATGCGCTCAGCAGCCACTGTTGTCAAGCGTTCATCTTGATAGTCTACTGGTAAACCAAAAAGCTCTTCTAGCTTTGCTCCGTATGCTTGACTAGCTTCCACGCGCGGTCCGCTTGTATTGTTCATGTTTTTAGGCAAGCCCACTACAAATCGTTCCACCTTGTAAGTATCAACCAACTCTTTAACGCGGTCAAAACCAAATTGGCCTTGCTCCTCATTGATTTGGATGATTTCAAGCCCTTGAGCTGTAAAACCGAGCGGATCGCTAATAGCCACCCCTACCGTTTTTGAACCGACGTCCAATCCCATAATTCTCATAGGTTACAGATCGACTCCTTGTCCTTTTAGGTAGTAGCGAACCAACTCCTCAACGATTTCATCACGCTCATACTTACGGATTTGATTTCGTGCATTATTATAACGAGGAACGTAGGCAGGGTCTCCACTCAATACGTAACCAACGATTTGGTTAATTGGGTTGTAGCCCTTATCGTTCAACGAAGCATAGACATCAGTCAAAGTTTCGCTAATTTCTTTTTTATTGGAATCGTCCAATTTAAAACGTACTGTTTCTTCAGTAAATCCCATTCTAACACCCTCTTTCCTTAGAATAGTACCATTATAGCATAATTCCTTACGTTCTACAATTCAGGCAGTCTATTTATTTGGATTTTCTATTGTTCTGTCGCGCCATTTGCCAATCTGTCTGAAATATATTTGCTTGGTTCATTCTTCAAGAGATTTTCCAAGCCAATATTCTTCAAATATTCCAACTGAGAAGCCTTCTTGACATCCAGAACTTGAAAATCAAAACTAGTCGTTGTTTGAAGTTCTGTTGCGCTCAATAATTTGGTTTCAAGCTTAAAGCCTGCTAATTTACGAGCTGCTATGATAGCCTCATCCTTCTCCTCTGCCTCGAGAAGAGCTTTTTGAGTTTCTTCCACTCCATGTTGGTCAATATAAGTCTTCAACTCATCAGAGACTGGACGTTTTTGTTGGATAGTTAGACTCAAAAAAGTCTTGTCTTTGTAAGTAATTGTTTGGATTTGCTGGCTACCATCATCTGATTTCGGCAAAACCAAAGTCTTGGTGACAACTGTATTCTTCTCAGCATTTTCAATAACTGGCAATGCTGACTGAAGCGTATCTTTTTCTGTTTTTGTAGCTGGTCCAGTTTCTTTTTTCTGTCCGCAACCAACCAGGACAAAAAGGAAAGCTAGACTAACAAGAACAATTTTTTTCATTTCTTTCTTCTTTCTTTTTGAAATTAAAATAAGACTGGGAGTTGCTCCCAGTCTTGATGTTTATAGAGCTGCACGCAAACGTGCTTCTGCATTTTCTACATTACGGACAGAGCGTGGTAGGAAGGCACGAATATCGTCTTCCTTATAGCCAACTTGCAGGCGTTTTTCATCTACAAGAATTGGGCTCTTTAAAATTCTCGGTGTTTCCATAATCAGATTGAGGACTTCATTGACACTCAAATCTTCAATATCCACTCCAAGGGCTTTGGCATAGCGATTTTTAGACGAAACGATGCTGGCTATTCCGTTATCTGTTTTTGTCAGAATATCCAGTAATTCTTCTCTCGTAATTCCTTCTTTACCAAGGTTTTGTTCTTTATAACTTAACTGGTGGGCATTGAGCCAGGTTTTTGCTTTTTTACAGCTAGTACAACTTGAGACTGTATAAATTTTAATCATGTACCTACCCCTTTCGCTACATGTTACTATCAGTTTAGTCTATTATACCATAAAAAACATCCGACTTGCGACCTATTTTTAAATTTTTTTGACTTTTTTCGTCATTTTCGTACTTTTTTCTTGACAAAATGAAATTTACAGCCATTCTTTATATTTCTTGATATAGATTTTTTTCACAATTGTCACGCTAATCATGTACAAAATGATGATGAAAAGCAAAAAGATGAAATAGATCGGCTTCAAAGGAGTTAGATGAAGAAGGCTAGCTAGTGGACTGTAGGGAAGGAAGGTCACAAAGGCTGCAGCCAATAAGGTTGTCACAAGGACTAGCCAAGCTGGACGACTTTGTAAAAAGGGAATTTTAGCTGAACGCAGCATATGGATAACCATGGTCTGTGACCACATGGACTCGATAAACCAACCTGTCTGAAACAAGACAATAAATCCTACGGCAGACTCCGCTCCATGGACATAGGCTTGACCTGTCGTCATGGGTACAATGATAAAATAGAGCAAACTGAAGGTCAAAATATCAAAGGCAGAAGAGATAGGTCCCATCCAAATCATGAAACGTGTGATAGACTTAGCTTCCCAGGTATGTGGATTTCTCAAAAAATCTTTGTCCACCTTGTCAAAAGGCAAGGCAATACAAGACAAATCATAGACTAGATTTAGGATAATCAAATGGACTGGCGCCATTGGTAAAAATGGTAAAAAGATTCCAGAGACTAATAGGGATAAGATATTTCCAAAATTAGAACTCACTGTCATCTTGATATATTTGGTCATATTGGCATAGACCTTACGACCTTCAACAAGTCCTTTTTCCAGCACCATGAGATCCTTATCAAGTAGGATAACATCAGCTGTTTCTTTGGCAATATCTACTGCTGTATCAACAGAAATTCCCACATCTGCAACTTTCATAGAAGGAGCATCATTGATCCCATCTCCCATATAACCGACAGCATGACCATTAGCCTTAAATCGCAGAATAATCCGTGCTTTTTGATCAGGAGAAAGTTTGGCGAAGACGGTTACCTCCTCTACGGCTTGAGCCAATTCTTCGTCCGCCATGGCGTCAATATCAGAACCCAACAGCATCTGATTGATATCCAAACCAACCTTTTCACAAACTGCTTGGGTAACTTTTTCGTTGTCTCCCGTCAAAATCTTTGTTTGAACCCCATGCTCTAACAGAGCCTTAATTGCTGGTGCTGCAGATGGTTTAGGAGGGTCTAGGAAGGCTAAATAACCAGTTAGAATCATATCCCCTTCGTCATCAACTGTATAGGCATGACCTTCCCTCAAACCTGACTTATAGGCCACTCCCAAGACACGCAAACCTTGTTGATTTAGTTGTCTGACTTCTGCTAAAATTTCTTCTCTAATAACATCTGTCAAGGGAGTAATCACTCCTTGGTATTCCGCATAACTGGAAATCATCAACATTTCCTCAAGGGCTCCCTTAGTTACCAAACTAACCGTTTCGTGTTCATCCTTAACGATAACACTCATCCGTCTACGTTCAAAATCAAAGGGAAGCTCATCTATTTTTTGAAAGGTTTGAGCCAGATTTTGCAAGAGGGCGTGTTCTTTTGCTTCCTTTTCAGTCCGCTTGATAATAGCTCTGTCCATCAAATTTTTCAGACCAGTTTGAAAATAGGAATTGAGATAGGCCCGTCTCAAGACGGTCAAATCCAAGCGCCCGTGGATGTCCAAGGGATATTCTAGAACGATTTCATCTTGGGTTAAAGTTCCTGTTTTATCTGTACACAAGATATCAATCGCCCCTAAGTCCTGTATGGCATTGAGTTTCTTGATAACCACTTTTTCCTTGGCCATAATGATGGAGCCTTTTGCTAGACTGGCTGTGATAATCATAGGAAGCATCTCAGGTGTCAATCCAACACCAACACTCAAAGCAAATACGCCAGCTTCTAACCAATCTCCATCTGTCAAGCCATTAGAAAGAAACACGATGGGAACCATGACCAACATCAAGCGAATCAGGAGCCAAGAAATACTATTCATCTCCCGCTCAAACGAAGTAGGCTCGTCATAGGTGTTCAAAGTCTGCTCAATGGCTCCCATCATGGTATCATCACCAACTGCTAAAACCACGGCCTTGGCACTACCAGACAAGACATTGGTTCCCATAAAGGCGAGCGCTTCTGCTTCTAGCAGACTATCAGATTGTTGAACTGTTGCCTTGGTCAAGGCCAATTTTTCAACCGATTCACTTTCACCTGTCAAGCCCGACTGTTGTACAAAGAAATCACGCGACTCAAATAAAAGAAGATCTGCTGGAATCATGTCTCCAGCGCTTAATTTAACCACGTCACCCACTACCAAATCATCGATAGGTACTTCTTGGATTTCTCCTTGACGAATGACAGTCGCTGTGTTGACAATCATTTTTGATAGATTGGTCGCAGCCTTATCACTACGGAGTTCTTGGACAAAGCGTATACCACCAGAAATGAGGACTAGGACAACGATGATAATAGAAGTCGTCGGATCCTCTTGACCTGGTTTTGCCAACCAGACATTAGTCACCAAGGAAATCACGGCGATGACCAGTAAGATGATCGTAAAAGGATTGATAATGGATTCGTAAATCTTTTTGAGGATACTGTCTTCTTGACCCTTTGTGATGGTATTTTCGCCATATAGGTCACGATTTTTCTCCACCTGCTCCTCAGTCAAGCCTGTTAGACTTGTCTTATAAAAAGATAGAGTTTCGTTTAAAGATGTATGAATAGCTGTTGCTAATCTTTCTTTTGTAGTTTTCATTGGTTTCTCCTATCTGTATGAATGATGTGTTTCATACACAGAGACCAATCACTTTATAAGGGCAGAACGACACAAATCAGCGATTGGCTGTGTATGTGCGGTTCCGGATGATCGTCAATTTGCATCGTCTATCTCCTTTCTTTGATTTAAACAGTAGAAAATCCCACCATAAAATGGCAGGATTAAAAAACTAATTATCTGTTTTTCGTTCAAGCTTTAACTCCATAGGGCAATGTAATGAGCTTAGTCTTGGCCTTCGCGACCAGGACTGTTGACCAACGAGTAGTGTCTCCACTGCTTTGCGGTAGTCATCCGTATCCCTATGGTAGCCTCACCTACCGTTTTCGTCTTTCAGTATAAACCTTTAAAATTTAAAAGTCAATCATTTGAGTTGTTTAACTCTTAAATAACTATCAACTCTTTTGGAGCAAGGGTCAATAATTCACAACCTGTCTCTGTAATCAAGATATCATCCTCGATACGAACGCCATATTTACCTTCGATATAGATACCTGGTTCATCTGTCAAGGTCATTCCTGCCTTAATAGTTTCTGTAGAAGTTTGGCTAAAATATGGTTCCTCATGAATATCCAGTCCAATACCGTGTCCGATACCGTGAGTAAAGTAGTCGCCATAGCCTGCCTCGATAATAATATCACGAGGGATTTTGTCAAAGTCACGGAAACCTAAGCCAGCCTTAGCCTGATCAATCAAGGCTTGGTTAGCTTTTAGAACTGTATTGTAAATCTCTGCTTGCTCGTCGCTAACATGCCCTAGATAGATAGTCCGTGTCATATCACTGACATAGTGGTCATAAAGGCAACCGAAATCCATTGTAATGGCTTCTCCTAGTTCCACTGGTTTGTGCATAGGATGGGCATGAGGTTTAGAAGAATTGATACCGCTAGCTAGAATCGTATCAAAAGATAAGCCAGATGCTCCCAACTCACGCATGCGGAAGTCAAGGAAGTTGGCAATCTCAATTTCAGTCTTTCCTGGTTTGATAAAGTCAAGCGCGTCGCGGAAAGCTTGGTCTGAGATAGAACAAGCCTTGCGAATAGCTGCAATCTCTGCCTCATCTTTAATCATTCGAAGACCTTCGACAAACTGAGTTTGTGGAAGCAAGTCAATTCCTTCAAAGGCGGCCTGCATACGATGATAATAAGAAACTGAAATCTCGTCCTCAAAACCGATTCGAGACAAGCCCATATCCTTAACAATCCCTGCAATGACAGCCAATTCATCACGGTCAGCCACAATCTCAAAACCACTGGTTTCTTGCTTGGCTGCAATGATATAGCGAGAGTCTGTCACCAAGACCTGACGGTCACGGCTGATGAAGACTGTTCCGTTTGAGCCCCAAAAACCAGTCAGGTAATAGACGTTTTTAAGGTTATTAATGATGATTCCATCTAGTTCTTTTTCTTGCATTTTAGCTAGAAATGCTTGTACGCGTTTATTCATGATGTAACTTTCCTTTCAAATACTGTCCTGTGTAGCTGGCTTCGTTAGCCGCTACTTCTTCTGGAGTTCCTGTTGCGATGATGGTTCCACCGCCGACACCGCCCTCAGGTCCCAAGTCAATAATATGGTCTGCCGTCTTGATAACATCCAGATTGTGCTCAATGACAAGAACTGTATTGCCATCATCGACAAAGCGAGCTAAAACCTTGAGCAAGCGAGCGATGTCCTCGGTATGAAGTCCTGTCGTTGGCTCGTCCAGAATGTAGAAAGATTTTCCTGTCGATCGTTTGTGGAGTTCACTAGCCAGCTTCATACGCTGGGCTTCTCCCCCAGAAAGGGTGGTAGCTGGTTGCCCTAGCGTTACATATCCCAGTCCCACATCCTTGATGGTCTGAAGTTTGCGTTGAATCTTGGGAATGTGTTGGAAGAATTCTACCGCATCGTTGACGGTCATATCCAAGACCTGCGAGATATTTTTTTCCTTGTAGTGGACTTCTAGGGTCTCACTGTTGTAGCGGGTCCCGTGGCAGACTTCACAAGCCACGTAAACATCTGGCAAGAAGTGCATCTCAATCTTGATAATCCCGTCACCTGAGCAGGCTTCACAACGACCACCCTTGACATTGAAACTGAAACGACCCTTCTTGTAGCCTCGAATCTTGGCTTCGTTTGTCTGGGCAAAAAGGTCACGTATATCGTCAAAAACTCCCGTATAGGTAGCCGGGTTAGACCTTGGCGTTCGTCCAATCGGGCTCTGGTCAATGTCAATCAAACGATCAACATGCTCAATCCCTGTAATCGTCTTGAATTTACCAGGCTTGTCTGAATTACGGTTGAGCTTCTGGGCAATAGCTTTTTTGAGAATGCTATTGATTAGGGTCGATTTACCTGAACCTGATACACCTGTCACTGCGATGAATTTTCCTAGTGGAAAGCGAGCTGTGACATTTTGCAGGTTGTTCTCACGCGCTCCTGTCACTTCGATAAAACGACCATTACCCACACGGCGCTCGTCTGGTACTGGAATGGCACGTTTGCCTGACAAGTACTGGCCTGTGATAGACTTACTGTTACGAGCTACCTGTTTAGGCGTACCTGCCGCAACAATTTCCCCACCAAAAACACCCGCACCAGGACCAACGTCAATCAGATAATCCGCCTCACGCATGGTATCTTCATCGTGTTCTACCACGATGAGAGTATTGCCCAAGTCACGCATCTTTTTGAGACTGGCAATCAGACGGTCATTATCCCTCTGGTGGAGCCCAATCGATGGCTCATCTAGGATATAGAGGACACCTGATAGGTTAGAACCAATCTGAGTTGCCAAGCGAATACGCTGACTTTCCCCACCTGAAAGGGTTCCTGCCGAACGTGACAGGGTTAGGTAGTTAAGACCCACGTTATTAAGGAAGGTCAAACGGTCCTTGATTTCCTTGAGAATGGGACGAGCAATAATGGCTTCATTTTCAGACAAAGTTAACTGGCTCACCAACTCCAAGTGGTCCGCGATAGACAGGTCTGAAATTTCTCCGATATGTGGCCCTTGCTCACCACCTACACGGACAGACAAGGCCTGGTCATTGAGACGGTAACCACGACAAGTTCCGCAGGTCAGCTCATTCATGTAGAGGCGCATCTGGGTGCGAGTGTAATCGCTGTTTGTCTCGTGATAGCGACGCTTGATATTATTGACAACTCCCTCAAAAGGAATATCGATATCGCGCACGCCACCAAATTCATTCTCATAGTGGAAATGGAATTCCTTGCCATCTGACCCATAGAGAATCAAGTTCTTATCCTCTTCTGACAAGTCCTCAAAAGGCTTATCCATATCCACTCCAAAGGCTGTCATAGCCTGCTCTAGCATGTTTGGATAGTAGTTGGATGAGATAGGATTCCAAGGTGCCAGCGCTCCCTCACGTAAGGTTTTGCTGGCATCTGGCACTACCAAATCAGTATCCACCTCCAGCTTGATGCCCAAGCCATCACACTCACTACAAGAACCAAAAGGAGCATTGAAGGAGAAGAGACGTGGCTCTAACTCTGGAACAGTAAAGCCACAAACTGGACAGGCATAATGCTCAGAGAAGAGCAACTCAGAGTCGTCCATCGTGTCGATAATGACATAACCTTCTGCAATACGAAGGGCAGCCTCAATGGAATCAAAGAGGCGACTACGGATACCCTCCTTGATAACGATACGGTCAACCACGACATCAATATTGTGTTGCTTGCTCTTAGACAACTCTGGCACTTCGGTCACATCATAGACTTCCCCATCCACACGGACGCGAACATAACCATCTTTCTGAACCTTTTCAATGACGTTCTTATGCTGTCCTTTTTTCTTACGAATGACTGGTGCTAAAATTTGTAGGCGCTGGCGTTCAGGTAACTCCAAAACCTTATCAACGATTTGCTCCACAGAAGAAGCTTTAATAGCTCCATGACCGTTGATACAGTAAGGCGTCCCCACACGCGCGTAGAGGAGACGCAGATAGTCATTGATTTCAGTCGTGGTTCCCACCGTCGAGCGAGGATTTTTACTAGTCGTTTTCTGGTCGATGGAAATAGCTGGGCTGAGACCATCAATAGCATCCACATCAGGCTTCTCCATATTTCCCAAAAACTGACGAGCGTAGGCTGACAAACTCTCCACATAGCGACGTTGTCCCTCCGCATAGAGGGTATCAAAGGCCAGACTGGATTTCCCTGAACCTGACAAACCAGTCACGACAACCAGCTTGTCTCGTGGAATCTCCACATCAATATTTTTTAAATTATGGGCACGCGCCCCATGAATGACAATTTTATCTTGCATCTTTGTTCTTTCTAGTCCATTATTGCTTACCATTATACCAAAAAAAGTGAGATTCTATTACCCAAAAGGCTGAATTTGTAGTATAATAGTACGGTGTGAAAAAATCTGAAAAATGAGAAAGGATAAGGGATATGAAACAAGTTTTTCTCTCTACAACAACTGAATTTAAAGAGATCGATACGCTTGAACCGGGTACTTGGATCAATCTCGTCAATCCGACTCAAAATGAATCACTCGAAATCGCCAATGCCTTTGATATTGATATTGCCGACCTTCGAGCACCGCTCGATGCGGAAGAAATGTCTCGTATTACCATTGAAGACGAGTACACCCTGATTATCGTAGACGTGCCGGTCACAGAAGAAAGAAATAACCGCACCTACTACGTCACCATCCCGCTTGGGATTATCATCACCGAGGAAACCATTATCACTACGTGTTTGGAACCATTACCAGTCCTCGATGTCTTTATCAACCGTCGTTTGCGTAATTTCTATACCTTCATGCGTTCGCGTTTTATCTTCCAGATTCTGTATCGCAATGCAGAGCTTTACCTAACAGCCCTTCGTTCGATTGACCGTAAGAGTGAACAAATCGAAAGTCAACTGCATCAATCAACTCGTAATGAAGAATTGATTGAGCTGATGGAATTGGAAAAAACTATCGTCTATTTCAAGGCCTCCCTCAAAACAAATGAGCGTGTGATTAAGAAATTGACCAGCTCAACCAGCAATATCAAGAAATACCTTGAGGACGAAGACCTGCTTGAAGACACCCTGATTGAAACCCAACAGGCCATCGAGATGGCAGACATTTATGGAAACGTCTTGCACTCTATGACAGAGACCTTCGCCTCTATCATTTCTAACAACCAGAACAACATCATGAAAACCTTGGCCCTTGTGACCATCGTCATGTCCATCCCAACCATGGTCTTTTCTGCCTACGGGATGAACTTTAAGGATAATGAAATCCCCCTAAACGGCGAGCCAAATGCCTTCTGGTTAATCGTCTTTATTGCCTTTGCTATGAGTGTCTCGCTCACTCTCTATCTCATCCATAAAAAATGGTTCTAAGAGGAGTTCCTATGTCTCAGATTGATCTACAAAAATTAACTAAGAAAAACCAAGAATTTGTCCACATCGCTACCCAACAATTCATCAAAGATGGAAAAACAGACGCTGAAATCAAGGCTATTTTTGAGGAAATTATTCCCCAAATCCTTGAAGAGCAAACCAAGGGTACGACTGCTCGTTCCCTCTATGGCGCACCAACTCATTGGGCTCATAGTTTCACTGTCAAGGAACAATATGAAAAAGAGCATCCAAAAGAAAATGATGATCCAAAACTCATGATTATGGACTCAGCTCTTTTCATCACTAGCCTCTTTGCCCTTGTCAGCGCCCTCACAACTTTCTTTGCGGCAGATCAAGCTTTTGGCTATGGATTTATCACCCTCCTGCTAGTTGGACTTGTTGGTGGATTTGCCTTCTATTTGATGTACTACTTTGTCTACCAATATTATGGACCAGATATGGACCGCAGTCAACGTCCACCTTTCTGGAAATCTGTACTAGTTATCCTAGCATCTATGTTCCTTTGGTTACTTGTCTTCTTTGCAACAAGCTTCCTACCAGCTAGCCTTAACCCAGTACTTGCTCCATTGCCACTGGCTATTATCGGAGCAGCCCTCCTAGCCCTTCGCTTCTATCTCAAGAAACGCTTGAACATCCGAAGTGCAAGTGCAGGACCAACACGTTATTAAGGGAACGATAAAAGCAACTGCAGGTGCGGTTGCTTTTTTACGGCTCTTTCTTGATTTTAAAGTATTCTTCTGACATCCCACATAGCTTCCTCTTATCTTTTGTGATAAAATAGGCTCAATCTATTTCTAGGAGGATAAAATATGATTTCTACTATTGGTATTGTTAGTTTATCTAGTGGCATTATCGGAGAGGACTTTGTCAAACACGAAGTTGACTTGGGCGTCCAACGTCTCAAGGACCTGGGACTCAATCCTATCTTTTTGCCCCATTCGCTAAATGGATTAGACTTTATCAAGGACCATCCTGAAGCGCGTGCAGAGGATTTGATTCAGGCCTTTTCTGATGATAGCATCGATATGATCCTATGCGCCATCGGTGGAGACGATACCTATCGCTTACTACCTTATCTTTTTGAAAATGACCAACTACAAAAGGTTATCAAACAAAAAATTTTTCTTGGCTTCTCGGATACAACCATGAACCATCTCATGTTGCATAAACTAGGAATCAAGACTTTTTATGGTCAATCCTTCTTAGCAGACATTTGTGAATTAGAAAAAGAAATGCTAACCTATAGCCTTCACTACTTTAAAGAATTGATTGAGACGGGAAGAATCTCAGAAATCCGCCCTAGTGACGTTTGGTATGAGGAACGAACTGATTTTAGTCCCAAGGCTTTGGGAACACCTCGTGTCAGTCATGCAAATACCGGTTTTGAGTTGTTGCAAGGAAATGCCCAGTTCGAGGGAAAAATCCTCGGTGGTTGCCTCGAATCCCTCTACGATATCTTTGACAACTCTCGATACGCAGATAGCACGGAGCTCTGCCAAAAATACAAACTTTTCCCCGACTTGTCAGACTGGGAAGGAAAGATCCTCTTACTAGAGACAAGCGAAGAAAAGCCTGAGCCGAAAGACTTCAAAAAGATGTTGCAAACTTTAAAGAACACTGGTATATTCGAGGCCATCAGTGGACTCCTGGTCGGAAAACCTATGGATGAAACTTTCTATGACGACTATAAAGAGGCACTATTGGATATTATTGACAGCAATATCCCGATTATCTATAATCTAAATGTCGGCCACGCAACTCCAAGAGCAATTGTCCCCTTCGGAGTTCACGCCTATGTAGATGCAAAGGAGCAAATCATTCGCTTTGACTATAACAAAAAATAAATAGTTTCTCTATTTTTGTGCTTTTGTATTGGTTTTCGTTACAATTTGTATCTGAATTTATTGCATTTCGCTAATTTCTATGATATCCTTTTGAAGGAGGTGTATATGACAAAACAAAAAATTAATCGAATCGTAGGTTCTATTGGTGCCTTTATTGGAATTATAGTATTTATTGCCTACATACCTCAAATTATCGCTAATTTACAGGGAAATAAAGCTCAACCATTTCAACCTTTATCAGCTGCTATATCTTGCTTAATCTGGGTTATTTATGGATGGACAAAGGAACCTAAGAAGGATTGGATACTAATCATTCCAAATTCAGCTGGTGTTATTTTAGGTGGAATCACTTTTTTGACTTCACTCTAACAAATCTAATAGTATATATAAAAAGCTGGGAAAAGTTTCTCAGCTTTTTTCTATATTCTCAGATATGCTAGTTACCTGTACACACTAATGACCGCTTTTCCACTCACAATCATTCTCGTGGTCATCAACTAGGCCTGCAGCCTGTAGAAAAGACAAGACGGCGACTGGGCCTGTGAACTTGAAGCCTCGTTTTTTGAGATTTTTGGCTAATTTCTCAGACAAGGGTGTTTTAGCTGGGGCTTGGCGGTAATCGGGAACATCATTGACGATCGTTTTCCCCTCAACAAAAGACCAAAGATAGGCATCAAAAGAGCCGTACTCTGCCTGTAGTCGTAGAAAGGCTTGGGCGTTAGCGCGTGTAGCAAAAATCTTGGCTCGATTTCGGATAATAGCTGGATTATCCAGCAAGGCTTCCAATTCGGTATCGGTCATCTCTGCAACTGCTTGAATTTGATAGCCATGAAAGGCTTCTCGGAAAGCTTGGCGTTTGTTGAGTACCGTTTCCCAAGACAGGCCTGCCTGATAGGTTTCCATACACAATAACTCAAACAATGCTTGGTCATCATGGAGGGGCTGACCCCACTCCTCATCATGATAGGCAATGTAGAGCGGATTGGTCATCTTGACCCACGAACAACGTTTTGTCATGCTCTGCTCCTATTTGACCAACATTTTAAGGGCCGACTTGATATAGTTCTCAGCTGTATCTGTCGTTCCTTCAAAGAATTTCTTGATTTTCTTGAGTTCGGTCGCCTTGTAGCCCAGAGCCAACATGGCTTCCATGGCTTCTTCCAGTTCTTGGTTTTCAGCGCTTGCTTGCACTGCCACCTTGGCAGGAAGGTCATCTCCTGCAACTACTACCTTGCCTTCCAAGTCCAGCACCATCTGCTGGGCTGTTTTCTTGCCAATTTTAGGAAACTTGGTCAAGTAGGTGATGTTCTTGGTTTCGATGGCTTGAACCAAGCCAGCATTGTCATCAGCAGCGATAATAGCAAGAGCTGATACAGGACCAATCCCAGAAACCGAAATCAGACTAAGAAAGAGCTTTTTCTCGTCTTCTGAGCGAAAACCATAAAGCAGATGAGCGTCCTCACGTACAACTTGATGAACATAAATTTGAGCTTCTTGATTGACCTGTCCTGAATAAGCATAAGGATTGGCCACATGCAAAATATAACCGATACCGTTGACTTCAAGAACAATGTATTTAGCAGTGATTTTGGTAATGATTCCTTTTAAATATTCGTACATGGTTTTCCTTTTAGTTTAATATTTCCCCAACTCACGGAGACTGGTGTGATTTTCCTGAATGCGTCGGAACATCTTTTCCATATCTGACTTGGTAAAATGCACCAAAACAGGACGTCCGTGGGGACAGTTATAGGGATTGTCACATTGAGAAAGCTGATAAAGGAGCTGTCTGGCCGAATGATCGTCAATACGATGGTTGGCCTTGATAGACCGTTTGCAGGACATCATAATAGCCAGCTCTGCTCGGTATTTCTTGATAGAAACTTCCTTGGTCAAGAGGAGCATGTCGCACATTTCATAGATGCCTGACTCGATTTCCTCCTCTTCCATCCAAATAGGATGCTCACGCAGGATAAATTGATTTTCTCCGTACTCTGCTAGAAAGACGCCCACTTCCTCTAAGAGAGGCATTCTCTCCCTGAGACGAAGGGCATCATCCGCTGGAAATTCAAAGATATAGGGTACTAGGAGTTGCTGCTGGCTCTGGTCAACATCACCAATGCTTTCACGATACTCCTCGTACTTGACCCGTTCCTGCGCCGCATGTTGGTCTATGATGTAAAGTCCATCTCGCCCTTGGGCAAAGAGATAGGTTCCATGCATTTGCCCGAAAAATTCCAACTCTGGGAAGCTTGAAGATTCTTCTCGCTCCAGTTTGTCATAAGCCTTATCAAGACTAGCTAGGTCTAACTCCGGATGGTCTAATTGGTCATAGTTAGCAGGCTTTCTCTCTGCAAAATGCAGTTTTGCGGGCTTGGTCAGCTGGTCCAAGGTTTCCTTGGCAAATAAAGTTAAATCCTGTCCTTCATCAGTCAATTCTACCTGATAATCAGCCACCTCAGCTTGACTAGGTCTTGTCGGCTCAGTATTCTCATAGTAGAGCGTATTTTCTTTGAGTGGGAGAATGGTCTGCTCCACCTTCTCACGATTGCGCACGGTCGACTTGGCAAGATTTTCCAAGGCATCTGGTATCAAAGTTTGTTCCTTGAGACTGTTGGAAATAGCTTCTGAGACCAGGGTCATCAGTTCTTTTTCCTTGGAAATCCGCACCTCTTGCTTAGTCGGATGCACATTGACATCCGCTAGATAAGGATCGATATGGATGTGAATGACAGCCAGTGGAAAACGCCCCACCATGAGCTTACTGCCATAACCGTCAAGAATAGCACGATTGAGTAAAAAGTTCTTGATATAACGGCCATTGATGAAGAGACTGATATAGTTGCGATTAGCCCGAGTCAACTCAGGCAAGGACACAAAGCCTGAAATTTCGAAATCAAGGTCAGAATTCTCAATTTCAATCATCTTCTTGGCACTCGCCAAACCATAAATTCCTGCGATTGCTTGTCGCAGTTGACCAGTCCCTGCTGTCCGCGTCATTTCCTTGCCATCACTAATCAAACTAAACGAAATCTCAGGATGGGCCAAACCCAGACGGTTGACAATATCAATGATATGAGACAACTCCGCTTGCTGACTCTTCATATACTTGAGACGGGCAGGCGTGTTGAAAAAAAGGTCCTCCACACAAACCTTGGTTCCCACAGGACTAGTCGCTGGGACGACTTCTTCAACTTCTCCTCCACGCGCGACGAGCTTGGTTCCATGACTTGCACCATCCATCGCCGTCAACAGAGTCAGTACACTGACAGACGCGATAGAAGGCAGAGCTTCACCACGAAAACCAAGCGTCCGAATCCGAAAGAGATCTGCCTGATTTTTTATCTTACT
This sequence comes from Streptococcus mitis, assembly GCF_946190375.1. Taxonomy (GTDB): domain Bacteria; phylum Bacillota; class Bacilli; order Lactobacillales; family Streptococcaceae; genus Streptococcus; species Streptococcus mitis_CJ. The sequence goes on from NZ_CAMIAF010000002.1 coordinate 77,106, forward strand.
GGTCGCATGACGACGCAGGGCTAATTCCACCTCATCGTGGGCAATTCCATGACCATTATCCGTGATTTGGATTTTCTTGAGACCTGCCTCCTCAATCTCGACGATAATCTGACTAGAGCCAGCGTCAATGGCATTTTCTACCAGCTCCTTAACAACGCTAGCTGGACGCTCGATAACCTCTCCAGCTGCAATCTGGTTTGCCAGCACCTCTGGCAATTCAATAATATGAGACATCTTTCAGCCCCTTTCCGTATCTATTTTCCTAGAAATTGATTAGTGCTATTATACCATATTTCAGATAGGACAGAAAAGCAAGCACCACATAGGAGCCAAATCCCTCCACATAGACAAAGTCCCTTGCCATAGGCTATAAAATAGTGTTTAATAAAAGTGTACAGGAAGTGATCACAACCTTGTATAACTGAAAAGGAGAGAAATTTATGAAAGTAGAACTACAAATTAGTGAAACTTACAAGGAGGAAAAGCTGATTGTCCAAGCACCTCAGCCGACAGATAAAGTCCAGAAAGTCATCGAATTTGCAGAAAATCTGGACCGAACAGAAACAATCAAAGGGAAAATCGATAATCAGGTCTATCTCGTTAAGATTGGTAAGGTTCAGCGCTTCTATATCGAGAATCGGAAGGTTCTAGCAGAAACAGCAAGTCAGACCTACAACATTGATTTACGGCTCTATCAAGTCCTTGAACTCTTGCCAACCAATTTTATCCAAATTTCCCAATCAGAAATCATCAATATCGATTTCATCTCTCATCTCAAGCTCACCCCCAACGGCCTAGTAGAAATTTTCTTGAAAAACGAAAGCTTCACCTACTCTTCACGCCGTTACCTAAAAACCATCAAGGAGAAATTAGAACTATGAAAAAACAAATCTTCCACGACGCAGCTACTGGTGTCCTCATCGGCCTCATCCTCTCTATCATCTTTTCACTCATTTATGCACCAAATACCTACGCTCCACTTAGCCCTGAATCTCTCGTCGGCCAAGTAATGACTCAACATCAAGTTCACGGTGCCCTAATCTTGCTCTACTGTACTCTTATCTGGGCAGCCATCGGCATTCTCTTTAGTTTTGGCAATAGCTTGTTCAAGCGTGACTGGAGCTTACTCCGTGCGACGCTTTCCCATTTCTTTCTCATGCTGGCTGGCTTTGTCCCACTAGCCACTCTGGCAGGTTGGTTCCCCTTCCACTGGATCTTCTATCTCCAGCTCATTATCGAGTTTGCGATTGTCTACCTCATCATTTGGACTATTTCCTATAAAAGAGCATCAAAAAAAGTAGACCATATCAATCAACTCTTGGAGCATAGAAAATAGGAATATCATAATAAGCAAATCCGAGAAAGAAACTTCTCGGTTTTTCTTTATCCTTCTGCACCTTACTATCATAGCAGTTATTTTCAGATCTTCTTTGTAAATTTTCTGTAATTTTCTATCTTTTTTTCAAAATATTCTTGCATTTTTCCAAAGTTTTTTGTAGAATATAGATTACATATCCAGATTATTCTGAAAATTCAAAAAGGAGCATCTATCATGTCACAAGCTATTTCGTTAAATCAATCAACCTGGACAAGTAAACTAAAAGCAATGGGACCTGGAATCCTAATGGCTTCTGCTGCTGTTGGCGGTTCTCACATTGTATCTTCCACTCAAGCTGGTGGTTCTTATGGGTGGTCGCTACTCTTCTTGGTCATCTTAGCCAATGTCTTTAAATATCCATTTTTCCGTTTTGGTGCTGAATACACCGCTGATACTGGAAAGACTTTGGTTGAAGGTTATGCCGAAAAAGGGAAACTCTATCTCTGGATTTTCTTTATCCTAAATGTCTTTTCGGCTATGGTCAACACAGCCGGTGTTGCCATTCTGTGCTCAGCTATCATCGCCAGCGCCTTCCCAATGATCGGTCTGAGCATCACTCAATGGTCCCTCATTCTCGTTGCAGTCATTTGGGCTATGTTACTCTTTGGAGGCTACAAACTCTTAGATGGCATGGCAAAATGGATCATGTCCGCTTTGACCATTGCAACTGTTCTTGCAGTTATCATCGCGGCGGTCAAGCATCCCGAATACAGCTCTGATTTTGTCGAGAAAACACCTTGGCAAATGGCAGCTCTACCCTTCATCGTTTCCCTCTTAGGATGGATGCCAGCTCCTATTGAAATTTCAGCTATCAATTCACTTTGGTCTGCTGAAAAGAAAAAGACCGTCAACTTTAACACAGAGGACGCTCTATTTGACTTTAATGTTGGTTACATTGGAACAGCTATCCTAGCTGTGTTCTTTGTAGCACTGGGAGCATTGATTCAATATCCTACAGGGCAAGCAGTTGAAGCTGCTTCAGCCAAATACATCTCTCAATTCGTGGGCATGTATGCCTCTGTTCTTGGCGAATGGTCCCGTTACTTGATTACCTTTATTGCCTTCCTGTGTATCTTTGGAACAGTTATCACTGTTATCGATGGCTATTCTCGTGTCAATCAGGAATCTCTCCGACTGCTAATCAGTCAAAAAGAAGACAGTAGTAAATCTTTGAACATCTGGATGACCATCACTGCTATCATCGGTATCGTCATTATCAAGTTCTTCGCTGGTCAGGTTTCAACCATGCTCCGCTTTGCTATGATTGGTTCTTTCCTGACAACACCATTCTTCGCTCTTTTGAACTACGCCTTGGTAACGCGTGAAAACAAAAATCTTCCTTCTTGGCTCAAATACCTTGCCATTGCAGGATTGATTTTCCTCTTTGGCTTCGCCATCTTCTTTATCTACGCACTCGCAATCGGAAAAGCAGGTTAACTGACAAGCGCGAGATGAAGATAATACTCTTCGCAAATCAAATTCAAACCACGTCAACGTCGCCTTGCCGTACTCAAGTACAGCCTGCGGCTAGTTTCCTAGTTTGCTCTTTGATTTTCATTGAGTATAAGGTTTCATTTCAAGAGAAAATTCAGTAAATATTTCTATGATAAAAAGCATAAGAACAAGGTTTTGAAGACCTGGACTTATGCTTTTTTACGTTCTCAAAGACTGTTTATACTCAAAAAGCAGTTGAAAAATCTCAAGCGCCTCTTATATTGACTTTAATTTTCCTTTTCCAACTCATACAAATCCGCAATAATCGCTGCGACATGTTTGATATCTTCCAGCATACCTCGCATTTCAAAGTCAGCCAAGACAGGGAAACCAAAGCGTTGGCTGTATTGCTTAGCTGTCAGGCAGTATTGGTTATTAAAGTTACGATTTCCTGAGCCAACCACGCCAAAACACTTACTAGCATTGTCACCATAGGCGATAAAATCCCCCACTGGTGTCGTCAAAATCTCTACATCTCCGTTATCAACGCCATTCCCACCTTCTAGGTAGGTCGGCAAAAAAGCGACATAGGGATGGTCCATTTCATAAAAATCTTGGCCTTCTTTGACCAAATCCTTGATATGAATCTTTTGAACCTCAATTCCCTCGTACTGGGACAAGAGATAGTCTTTCAAGCGCGTCACAAAACTCTCAGTATTGCCACTCAAACTAATATAAACTAAAGAAATTGTCTTCATATGTACCTCCATGATTTTATTTTTAATCGAAAAAGAACTACCAAGATTGTAACTTGATAGCTCTTTTTTGTCAATACTTAAGCAAGATCTTCTGTTTCCTCTTCTTCCGCCAAGGCTTTCTGTTGACGCCACATCTTATAGAAGACAAGGGCTAAGAAAAGAACATTGATGACGATATAGAAAATGCTAACGGCTTGTGAAATAACACTTATCCCTAAACGCATGGTCTCATCGTGAACTAACTGCACAGCGTCTTGTAAACTAACATAGCCATAAATCGAACCAATAATGGCTAGCAAAACATAGCCGACATAAGTATAGTTTGCATATTGCAAATTTTTACGAATAAGGAAGACAATCGCTACTACAACTAAAATAGCAGATAGTACAATCAAGGCCATATTAAAAATAGAATGAGATGATTCTGCTACTCTATAGGTGTAATTGATGTTGTCTTCTAATTGCTGGGCACTAAGTCCTGCAACATGTGACTGTTTAGCACGAAGGACTTCTTTGCTAGGCAAGGGACTCAACATTCCAAACAGAGACATAGCTGAAATAAGGGCAGACAAGATTAGCAAGACCCATAGATAAATCGGTTTCTTTTTCATGATAGAACCTCCTGATGTTATTATTGATATTATAGCACTTTTTGTAAAGGGATACAAATCTTATAGTATAGTTTCTACCTGTTTTCGGTAGGCTTTGGGAGACTTTCCGCACAATTTTCGGAACACTTTATAGAAATATCCAACATTACTGTAACCAACCGCATAGCAAATATCTTCGATACTATCACTAGTCGAAAGTAAGAGCTGCTGGGCAGCCTTAATGCGTTGTTTATTTAGTAACTCTGCGAAGGTCGAATTGGTTTCTCGCTTAATCAACTGACCTAGATAGACAGGATTGATAAAGAGATCTTTACTGATATCCTTGAGGGAAAGTTCTTTCTGATAATCACGCCCAATGACTTCCAGCACACTGACCACATTTTCATTCATACGATATTGTCCAAAGAATCGAGTCAGAGTTTCCTTAATATATGGAACCAATTCATCGAAGGATTGAATAGCATGAATGGTTTTGACAATGTCCGTCATATCATCAGCTTTGAGATGTTCAAACAAATGGAAAACATCCATGACAAACTGGATAAAAAGCTGTTTGGTAATCGGAACACGCGGTGTATTTTCAAGAACCACCTTCTCCAAAAGATTCAACTCTTCCACGATTTGATTGAGGTTTCCCTGAATGATAACCCTATAAATCGGTTCGTAATAGGCAAAGAGACTCTGAGACTGTTGTAGATTTACAGAACCGTAAAAGAGGGCTTTCTCAGCATTCAGCTTCCAGCGTTCAAAGTGTTCTTGATAGGGAGCTTCAAAGGGAGTAACGACTAAACCATCTAGGGGTTGATCAGAAATAAAAATCTGCCAGTCTTGACCCAAGACATAGTAGGGAATGGTGAAGGAGCCTTGTTTTTCCTTGGATAGACCTATCCACCAATTCTCCTTACCTCCTAGATAACTAACAAATCCAGCCTCGTCTAAATCTTGACTGAGGGTCTGACTTTTCTTTACTCTCTCACCGAGCTGACCTGCAATCTTCTCCAGCAGATTTCCCAACTCTACCTTATCAACAGGCTTGACCAGATAGTCCACCACACTAAGGTTCATTGCTCTTTTTACATAATCAAACTCCTGATAACCTGAAAGCAGGATATAGGCTGCATCTGGTAAGATTTCTTTCATCTCCCGAATCATATCAAGCCCTGTTTTGTCGGGCATATTGACATCGGAAATGACCACATCGACAGGATTTTCCTGAACATATTCTAGGGCTTCATCGGCATGACTGGCTGTTGCGACGACCTCCATATCCCACTTATCAAAGGGAATCAAACGTTTCAGACCTTCTGTCACCATGTACTCATCATCTACTAATAATACTTTATACATTTTCTCCCTTTCTACTCATCTTGAATTGTAATACGATACTGAACACCTGCTTGCTCTGCAGACTCTATAGTAATAGCATAGCGGTCCCCAAAATAGAGTACAAAACGCTCGTGTACATTGACAATCCCGATAGACTGCTTTTGATCACTGTAACTGGCTTGGTGTTCAAACTGTCTCTGACTTAATTTTTCTCGGAGATTTGCCAGCTTTTCAACTGACATTCCACGGCCATTATCGACCACTAAAATTTCCACAAACCCATCCTGTTTAAGTGCCTTGATGCTAATCACATTATCTGTCCGTCTGTGGTCAACACCATGCGCGAAATAGTTTTCTACCAGCGGTTGCAAGGTAAACTTAGGAATCTTCATATTTTCTAACCCTGGATCTATCTTAAAACCATAGGCAATGGATTTGGGATAGCGAACCATGCAGAGATAGCTGTATTTACGGCAAAATTCTAATTCCTGTTTGAGAAGAGTTTCTCTTTCGTCAGAAATATTGTTACGCAAGAGACTACTGAATTCATAAATGATATCTGCCAACTCATCTTGACTCTGCATAACTGCATACATGCGCAAGAATTCCAGCGTATTATACATAAAATGAGGATTGATTTGAGCCTGCAAGGCTCGCATATTGGCATCTTTTTGACTAAGCTCTAACTGGTAAATATCATGGATATTCTTTTCCAAACGATCCAACATATCATTGGTGGTCTCTGCGATTAAGAGCAATTCCTGATCCTTTTCAAGCGTAGCAATGCGAAGACCTTCTTCCCCTTGGGCAATAGCCTGAATGGAATCCACCAAATCCACTACCTGCTTTTGGTAATTCGCAAAGGTCTGCCTCAAAGTCAGATAGAGAATAACAATAAAGAGAAGGCTTAAGCCCACAATCAAAGCAGAGCTAGTCACTGTTCCTTGTAAAACAAAGTTTTTGGGAACTGCTACCTGAACTTGATAGCCATGAGAGGTTACACCAACAAACCAGTTCTCATGTTCCCTATTGACCCTCTCACCAATATGAAAAATCTCCGTATCAAAAGGCGATGTCACAGTAACAGCCATCGGGATATGACCTCTGGTATTGTCTACAGCATGGTATAAGATTTCTGGATCCAAGGAAATATAAACAACCCCTATAGATTGATCCGTCGCTGGGTCTAAAATAGGAACTCCAAAACTATTGGCCTCCGGTTTAAAGCCTTCCGCAAGTACCGAATGACCACCTCTCTCATTTCTGCTCGAAACATAAACTTCTTTAAAGTCCTGCAAAACGATTGCAACACCCGTTATATAGTCATTCTGAACATATAGGTCATCGATATTTTCATACAGAGAAATAGAAGTTGAAGAAACCGCTTGATGCTCCAACAACCAATAAAAATACTCAGAAGTTGACAAGCTAAAGTACTTATAAACCCCTTGTATCCGGTCTTGATTGGCTACTAAATCTTGCGCCAGTTGGGCTGACTCGCGATAATAATATTCCACCTCTTCAACTGTTCGAGTGGTTACACGCTGGGCTACTCTCTGGGCTTCCTTTTCCCGTGAATCCCAGTCAGCGTAAGAGAGTAAGATTGCAAAACTCGCAATAATAATCATCATAACTGAACTGTAGGTTCTCAGAAGCGTATGTAGCCAAAACTGCTTCATTCTATTTTGTCGCCAATTTTTCATGGATGCTTTCATAGACAGGTTCCAACATATCACTGATAAAGAAATGCCACATCCCAATTCCTACAAAGAAGAGCAGAGCAGGCATATAGTAACCAATTGCCACAAGTAACACTGTCCCAAGGAGAACCTTGGCCACAGCTGCTAGGTTCATAAAGATGCCAATCAAGGATAGTTTGAGGCTATTTCGATAGGACAAGTCAAAATAAACTTGTAATTTCAAAGACACTGTATAGGCCAAAAAGAGCAGGGCGACTACTAGGACATTCAAAAAGGTCGCAATCAAATGAATGATGGTTTGATGAGGCAATTGCACCAAGAGATACAAGCCATAGATTAAAACTAGATCCACCCCTAAAAAGCTATAGAAAACCAGGTTGCTTGAGACAAAATTTTGCTTGTAAAGAGACCAAGCCTCCTTCAAACTGTATTCCCGAAAGCTATAACCATGTTCTGCATATAGGCTCATCAAGGTGGCACTAGCTGGCGCTAGACCAAGAATAATCCCTCCTGCTAAGGTTAATAGCCAAAAGAAGGCTGTCGCAATCATCCCTAAAAAGAAACGATTAAAGGCAAAGTCTAAAAATCTACCCATGATATCCCCCTAAAAATAACTATGAAACTATTATATCATATTTCAAGCGTTTTCAAAAAATTCTAGTGCCCATTTACAATCCCATCAAACCGTGATACAATGAGAATTGTGAAAAAATGATCAGGAGACAATTCATGAAAAAATCTATCTTAACTACACTGTTTTTTGCAGTTCTTTACTTCCTCTGCATGGGGATTGGTGTCCTTTTGGGCAATCTCTTTGACCAAACTGGAAACATGTTTTATGCGCCTGCCTTTACTGCCCTTGTCGGCGGTAGCGTCTATATGATCCTAGTCGCAAAAGTTCCGCGCTTTGGAGCCATTACCACTATCGGCCTTGTCATCGCCCTCTTTTTCTTGGGAACTAAACACGGTGCCGGTGCCTTCCTTCCTGGAATTATCTGTGGTCTGCTAGCAGATGGAGTAGCTAGCCTCGGAAAATACAAGAACCAAACAAAGAACTTCCTTTCTTTCGTTATTTTTGCCTTTAGCTCAACCGGTCCAATCTTGCTTATGTGGATTGCGCCCAAAGCTTATATGGCAACCCTTCTAGCAAGAGGAAAATCCCAAGAATATATCGACCGTATCATGGTTGCGCCAAATCCTGAAACCATCCTTTTATTTATCGCAAGTGTTGTCATCGGAGCCCTAGTGGGTGCCTTGATTGGACAAGCCTTGAGTAAAAAATTTGCACAGAAAATCTGATTACTAAAAAAGAGCCAGGCGGCTCTTTTTTATTTATGACTCAATTTCTTAGTCAAGAAATCTCCCAAGAATTGGATTACAAAGATAATCAAAATGATAATGATGGTTGCCAAGATGGTCACATCGTGATTGTAGCGGTTAAATCCATAGGCGATAGCTACGTTACCAATACCACCTGCTCCGACCGCTCCCGCCATGGCTGTTTCACCGACTAGTGAAATCAAGGTTACAGTCGTCACACGGATCAAATCTGGAAGGCCTTCTGATAGGTAAACACCTACGATATCCCAGAATGTCGCTCCACTCGCTTGAGCCGCCTCAATGACACCGCCATCCAGTTCAGCTAAGACAACCTGCACCTGACGGGCAAAGAAAGCAAAGACTGCAAAAGATAGGGGTACGATAGCCGCATTTGGTCCGATACTTGTTCCTACGATTAGATGAGAGAAGGGTGACAAGACTGCCAAGAGAATGATAAAAGGAACCGCACGGAAAATAGAGGTGATTTTATCCAAAATCCAAAAAACGACTTTATTTTCCAAGACACCACCTGGCGATGTCAAGACAAGGAAGAGCCCTGCCACTAGCCCCAAGAAACCTCCGATAATGAAGGAAAGAACTGTCATATAAAGAGTTAGGTAGATGGCTGTTCCCCAGCCTGCTTGACCAGCCCAGCCCATTTTATAAACATTTGGTAAATAGGTTTGAATCAATGATTCCATCTTACTGTCCTCCCTTCAATACTTTTAGTTGTACACCTGCTTGACGAATGGCTTCTTGGGCACCTGCTAGCGCTGCTTTTTCACCTGACAAGACCACAACCAATTCTCCAACAGGAGTACCATCGAGGATTTCGATATTCCCATAGAGGATATTAGCCGTCACTTGATAATGCTTGTACAATTCATTCAAAAGTGGCTCGTCTGTTGAAGCACCTGCATACTTGAGTTGCACTAAAAGACTGTTTTCAGACAAATGTTGTACGATTTCTTGCTTCTCGATTTTGACCATGGCTTCGTCAATACCTGTTGCTGTTGAGATAAAGTCTTGAGTCAAAGGTTGTTTAGGATCTGAGAAGATTTCGAGGACACTGCCCTCCTCAATTAAATGACCATCCTGCATGACTGCAACACGATTGGCAATATCTTTGACAATCTGCATTTCATGCGTAATCAAGACAACAGTCAAGCCTAATTTTTGGTTCAAATCTTGCAACAAGGCCAAAATCTGCTTGGTTGTCTTAGGGTCAAGGGCAGAAGTTGACTCGTCTGAAATCAAGATTTTTGGATCATTTGCCAAAGCACGTGCAATGGCTACACGCTGTTTTTGCCCTCCAGATAGTTGTGAAGGGTAGTTTTCAGCACGATCTGCCAAGCCGACCAAGTCCAACAACTTAGCTACTTTAGCTTTCTTTGCTTCCTTGCTGAGTCCAGAATGTTTAAGGGCAAAGGCTACATTCTCCTCTGCTGTCTTTTGGCTCATCAGGTTAAAATGCTGGAAAATCATCCCGATATCTTGACGTTTACGACGCAACTGCTCTGCCGTCAAGGTCACCTTGCCATCAAAAATCACATCATCGTCAATAGTAATTTTGCCTGCAGATGGTTTTTGCAAGAGGTTAATCACCCGTACAAGGGTTGATTTCCCTGCTCCAGAATATCCAACAATTCCGTAGATATCCCCTTCTTGGATGTGAATGGTCACATCCTTGACCGCTGTGATGGTTCTCTTCTTCTGATGAAAAGTCACATCGATCTGATCTAACTTAATAATATCTCTACTCATAGCTTCTAATCAGCTCCTCTACTAATTCAATATGGGTGTAGTAATCGGCGATTCGCACATTCTCATCTCCACCATGGTCTCGACTATTGGCATTTCCTAGACCGAAGGCCACCATTGGCACCTCTAGGGCATCAAAAACCGTATGCATAGGCCCTGTCCCTGCTGTAGTCGGCAAGACTGAAACGCCCTGTGGATAGAATTTCTTGGCCAACTCGATCACATTAAGAATGGCTGGCGCGCTCATGTCGCTTCGATAGCTCATCTCTCCCAAGGTATAGTATAATTCTACCTTATCAAAGCCATTTTTGTCTAGCTGTTTCCGAATTTTTTCCAGAACATCATGCGGTTCTAGACCAGGAACCAAACGAACCTCTAGCTTAGCACTGGCTTCTGCTGGCAAAATCGTTTTAACTCCTTGTCCTTGATAGCCTGACTGAATTCCTTCGATATTAAGGGCTGGCTCGAAAAAGAAACGTTTTAGAAAGGCTGCACGGTCCTCTTGTAAGAGAGGCAATTCCAAACCATAAATCTGGCTGATTTCCCCTGGATTTCGTTGGGCATAGGTATCCACCAAGGCCAATTCACGTTCATTTGGCTCTTGTACTTCTTCGTACAAACCTTCAACCAAGATACGACCATCTGCGGCACGAAGAGACTGTAGGGCTTGAAGGAGGTACCAGGGAGCTGACTCCACAACCCCACCATAACTAGAGTGGATATCCACATCCGCACTTTTCACCTTGGCATCAAAGGTCACAATCCCCTTATTTCCACCAGAAATTTCTAGCTGTTCCAAGGCATTTTTGGTCCCTTGTTCCCAGACCAACAAGTCTGCGCCACGAAGTTTATCAGCGTGCTTTTCCAGATACTTATCTAGGTCTGTCGAAGCCGATTCCTCCGCTCCCTCCATGATAAAACTGATATTGACAGGCAGATCATCATGATGCTGCATGTATTTTCTCAAAGCGCTCAAACGAGCTGTGATATGACCCTTGTCGTCATCAACCCCACGCCCATACATGAAGCCATTGCGGATCGAAAGCGTAAAGGGTTCCTCTGTCCAGACCTGATCCCCGTCCGCTGGCACAGTGTCATAGTGGTTATAGAAAATCAAGGTTTTGGCATCTGGACGCGAACTCTTGAAATGCGCCATGACAAAAGGCGCCGTGTAAGTCTCATCAATCTCCACTTCAGCCCCAACACGCTTAAAAATCTCACCCAGATAGTTTGCGACTTCTTTGAGACCCACCTGTTGGGCAAAGACCGACCTCTTAGAAATCAAGGTACGCAAAACCTCAAAATAATGCTGGGCCACATGATCCTTTTCAAATTTTTCAATCTGTTCTTGTTCGCTAGGAAAAACCATATTCTCTCTACCTTTCTATGAACTACTCTTCCTGACAATCCATGCTCTATACAAAAGCAAGAGGTGGAATTTTCTCTCCCACCTCCCTGTTTCTTATTACCAAACTGGTTGATCCAAACCGTCTGATGTTTCTTCGATAACTTTTTTCACGTCATCTGTGTGGTAAGCTGCGATCACTTTCTTGATAGCATCAGCCTTAGGTGATGTTTCCCAATCTTTTTTCGCAACGATGATGTTGTACCATTGTTTTGAGTTTTCATCAGCTTGTTCTTTGAAAAGTGCTTTCTTGTAGTCCAATTTTGCTTCCGTAACGAAGGTATTGTTTACAACGGCAGCGTCAACTGATGACAATGAACGTGCTGTTTGGCTAGCATCCAATTCGGTGATTTTCAAGTTCTTTGGATTTTCTTTGATGTTAGCAACTGTTGCAAGAGCAGTTCCTGAAACGTCCAATTTAATCAAGCCAGCTGATTGAAGCAAGTAAAGCGCACGGCTTTCGTTTGTAGCATCGTTCGGTACAGCGATTTCTCCGTTTGCTGGGATGTCTTCTACTTTAGTGTACTTGTTGTCACTTCCATTCAAACCTGAGTAAAGGCGGATTGGAGAGATGTAAGTATCAGCAATCGCTACAAGGTCTTTTCCGTTTTCTTTGTTCCAGTTGTTCAAGAAGTTATAGTGTTGGAAAGCGTTCAAGTCTACTTCGCCATCAGCAGTTGCCTTGTTTGGTTGTGAGTAGTCTGTGAACTCTGTAAATTCCAAAGTAATACCGTCTTTTTTAACCAATTCTTGAACTTTATCCCAACGAGCTTCTTCAGAACCGCTACGGTTAACAGTTGCGATTTTGATAGTTGTTGCATTGTCTGCTTTCTTTTCTGAGTTTCCGCAAGCTGCAAGAGCCAAACCTGCGACGGTAGCAAGGGCTGCTACACCAAGCCATTTTTTGATTTTCATGATTCTTTCTCCTTAAAAATAATACCGTACTAGTATCTCACAATTTGTTTGATTTCACAAATTGTTATTAGATAGTCAGATATATAGTTTAAAACTATATCCCTAAAAACTGAGAAATCATCCATCTTACTCAGAATGGATGATTTCAAGAAATTATTTAATATCAGCTTCTGCTGGTAGGTAAGTGTCACCGAAGAATTGTTTAGACAATTTTTCAAGAGTTCCGTCTTTGTAGAGTTCTTGGATACGTTTGTCTACAAATGTTTTCAACTCATCTTGACCTTTAGCAAGAAGTGGGTAAACATAAGGTTGTTGGTCGCTTGGAAGTTCGATCACTTTCAAGTTGTCCAAACCTTGGTCCTTGATGACTGTTTCAACACCGATTTTATCAAAAATCTTGTAGTCAAACTGGCCATCGCTCAAGCGTCCCATGATTTGTTGGAAGTCCGCTTTAGTATACTTTAGGACAGTTGGATTATCTGAATGTTGTTTGTTGTAGTCTTCTAGCTGTTTAGCAGAAGTTGTCCCTTGAACAACTTCTGTTGATTTTCCACCGATATCATCAAGCGATTTGATGCTAGGATCATCTTTTTTCACTACAAGAACGTTAGGGTTTTTAGCAGTTGGAGCTGCATAAAGGTATTTTTCAGCACGTTCTTTAGTGTAGCTGATGTTGCTAACAGCCATATTGTAACGGTCGGCATCAAGTCCTGCAAAGACTCCTGACCACTCTGTCTTCTCAAACTTGACATCATACTTGTCAGAGTCTTTAAAGATAGCGCGAACCACTTCAATTTCGTAACCAGTCAATTCGCCATTTTCTTCATAGTTGAATGGTTTTGGTGTAGCATTAGTTGCAACGATAATTTCTTTCTTGCTAGCTGCTTCTCCTTCTTTCTTAGCACCACCTGAGCAAGCCGCAAGCACACCTGCAGCAACAAGCCCTAGGGCAGCAAGAGATGAGTATTTAACGATTTTTTTCATGTCATTTCCTCCAAAATAGAATACCTTATAATCTTAACAGAAAAAGAGCATTTACGCCATTATATGATATCTATCTCTGTGATAGGTTTTCTTTATGGCTGATTTATACTCAATGAAAATCAAAGAGCAAACTAGGAAGCTAGCCGTAGGTTGCTCAAAGCACTGCTTTGAGGTTGTAGATAGAACTGACGAAGTCAGTAACATATATACGGTAAGGCGACGCTGACGTGGTTTGAAGAGATTTTCGAAGAGTATTAAAAGACCAAACGCAAGACGGCAATCAAAACCACTCCAAAGAGAACTGTTCCGACTAGATTGCGGTAGCGAAAGGCTACCCAAGCTGTTGGAAAGATGGCTAAGAAGTCCAGCCATTTGATTTGAGGAAGACTCCCAACCTTGCCTGTCACTACACTTGAAAGAATCAAGGCAAAGATAATAGAAACGGGCAAGAACTTCAAAAAACGTTCAACAATCGCAGGCAGACCCTTATACTTGACCAAGATGAAGGGAATCATACGGGGAATCCAAGTCACAAGACCAGAGAAAATAACTGCTAATAAAAGATACTTACTGACCATCTAAAACCACCCCCATTGTACAACCTAGCAAGGTCGCAAACAGAACAGCTAGTGACTGAGACACCACTGTCAAGAGTAAAAAGAAGGACACCGCAACAACTGCTAAGATAATGAGCAGATTGCGGACAGGAATCCGTCTTTGCATAATCTGGAATTGCGAAGCAAAAATTCCAATGAACATCCCAACCAGGGCAAAATCCAATCCAAAGATTTCTGGATTTGGCAGCAGACCACCCAGAGCCGTTCCGACAACTGTTCCCACAAACCAAGCCACATAGCTGTTGAGATTGTTTCCATGCATCCACATAGGATTGACCTTGTCTGTATGGGCTAATTCACCCATCAAAACGCCGTAAGTCTCATCTGTCAAGAGACTAGACATACCGATATTTTGCCAGAGACTAGTATGACGGAAATAGGTCGACGCATGCAAGCTCAGCAAAAAGAGACGCAAATTAATCAAAAAAACCGTCATAGCAATAGCTGCCACAGGTGCTTGAACCGCAATCAGTGCCAACATGGCAAACTGGGCGCTCCCAGCATAAACAAAGAGGCTCATCAAGCCCATCTCAACAGGTGTTACATAGGGCGCACCAATAATCCCACAGGCCAGGCCGATACTGACATAACCAAGGGCTGTTGGCATGGCTGCCTGCGCCCCCTCCCAAAATCCTTTTTCTTTCATCTTTCTCCTCATATTGTCTTAATAAATGGGCTGAATCAGTTCCAGCCACAGCATGGACTATTATAACACATTCAGGAAAGAGAAAAAAGTCTGCTGATTGTAGCTATCATAAAAAGACTGGCAATCCAGTCTCAAACATATATTATAGAAATTCTCCGTTAGATACTTTCACGAATATTCAAGAGCATGGCAAAGGCAACTAGAAGAAATAGCAATAAAACAAAGCTAACTACCAAAGTTCCAAAGCTAGTCGCAATGGTTACCAAAGCTATTGTAAATAAGCTAGGTAAAACAACCGTAATAGCACCGATAGAGGATTGAACTGCTCCCATTGACTCCTCAGGTATTTGTTTAAAAACGAGTTCCTGTAATCGAGGAGAGAGAATACCTGCGAAAAAGGCATCCAAGGCACTAAAGATAAGAATCCAGTCAAAACGAACTGTGGCAAATCCTACTAGAAGAAGCAACTGGATAACAAGTGAGGCATATAGAGCTGTTTTTATAGAAATCGTATTTTTCAGATAGCCACTCACAAGACTTCCGACAATAAGGGCTGCTAATTCAAGAGTGGATAACAAGGCAAGAGATTGACCTGTTTGTAAATTCAAAAAGGGTTGATTTCTCAAAAACAGAGTAGAAACAGGAACTGTAACATTTATCACTGCTTGACTAATAGAGATAATAAACAAAACCAAGAGCACCTTATTCATATTCCATATCAATTTCGATGATTGGAGCAGATGCTGGCAAAAGGATTTTACAGAGAGTCCTTCTTGATAGCTAATCGTTTTTTCTACTTTCAAGAGATCATTTTTTATGAAGAGGATACCTAAAAATGCGATTAAAAAGGTAAGAGCGTTCAGTGAGGAAATAAACTGGATGGATAGAATACCTAATAAGACTCCTCCTAAAATATTACTGATTGTTTTCACCAAACTAACAGTTGACTGTTTAAATCCAATAGCTTCTGCCAGATGATCTTGCCCAATAATTCTAATGAAAATCGGAGTGAGCATGGCGCCTGAAAAATAACTCAATGTGTCAGACAAGAGGTTAATCAGACAAATAAAGGTTACTAGCAACAAGGAAAAAGACTGCCCTGAAAGCGATAGGGACACTATAGAGTAAAGCAAAAATTTTGTAAAACTAATGACTGTGTATTTCAAGACACGATGATGTTGAAAATCCGCCAAAACTCCCAGAAAGATTTGTAGAACTTGGGGAAGGGTTTCTGAAATCGTGATAAGTAAAATCGCCAAAGGGGCAAAAGAGGCATCTGCCACATAATTCAAAAAAGCCAGATAAAAAATCGTATCCCCAATCGTTGAAATCCACTGGTTGATGGTTAATTGCCTAAAATCTCTATTTTGAAGAAATACTTTCATCACAACTCCTTTTTAAATTCAAATGGGAATCTTTCCCCAAGGATAGACCGCGATACTACTAACAACCATTACAGTAACATCAAAATCTGACCAATGCCATTATAGACTATATGCAGCCCAATAGGCCAATAAATAGACTTTGTCACTCTAAACAGGACAGCAAATATGAGTCCGCCACCCATATAGAAGACAAAGTCTGTCAATACCCAACCATGATTACTAATGTGCAAGACACCAAATAAAGTAGCCGAACCAAGTACATCTAATCCCCATTTCTTCCCTTTTTCCAGAGCAGTCATCACTAATCCACGATAAATCATGTCTTCAAAAATGGGACCTGCAATCACAGGATAAAAAAAATACATCAAAAATGCCGTAGCTCCTGTAAAAGTAGGAGCAGCATGTTGATAAGAAATTTCATTTCGAGTAGGTGGGAAAAGAAAAAAGGTGACAAAATTCCAAGCAACAAAAGCAAGCAGAGCTAGGAAGGAATAGAAAAGATAGGATCCTTTAAACTTTCTACTGTTGATTTTCTGCCATTTACCTGACCAAATCATAATAACAAAAGCAAATAGAACCACAAGAAAATGCAACATCATATCCGACAGATAATAGGTAAAGTCAGATAGACCAAGAGCAAAGTCGCTAGATAAAACCAGACCACTGAACTTCTGGTCAGCAATAACTAGTAGAGCGGCTATAATAAAATAGTATTTAGAAATTATCTTTTTCATATTTCATCTTTCTAATATCCAAACACCAATAAGCTCACGATAATTAAAAAGGTATTCCACAAGATGTGAAGTGCCATTGACCAATAAATTGAACGTGTATAACGAAAGAGAATACAGAGTAGCAGACCTGCTCCTGCATAAACGATGAAGTCTGTTAAAACCCATCCATATTGTAAAACATGGATGAGACTAAAGAGTGTGGAAGAAATAATGGCATCAATATAGTATTTTTTAAATTTAGATAGGGCTGTCATCAGAAGACCACGGAAAACTAACTCCTCAACTATCGGAGCAATAAGACTGCCATAGAGAATACGTGTCACAAAATAACTAATTCCCGTCAAATTGGCTACGGCTTCTTTTATAGCACTACTATTTTGTGTGCTGGGAAAGATCCTAGTCGTTATATTTACCCACAAAAACATCAATATAAAGGAAAGAAAGAAGATACCCAGATAGGACCAACGAAACTGAAATCGACCGTAATCTTTCCAACGTTGACTCTTAACAAGAAGCACAGTACTAGCAATTCCTTCAATTACTATCAATAAAATTTGAATCCCATAAAATCCAAAATCTGATAATTGATCCATAAACTCTAATCTCACTACTAAACTAAAAATCAAGTAATAAGACATAAGTACCAAAATGGTTCCTAGGTAAAATTTCGTTTCTCCCCTTTTCATAGTTTCTTCTCCTAAATATTAGTTACGGCGTTTTCCAAACAGTCCTTCAATCAGCCCATTAGTCCAATCAAATGCCCCATAAGGTCTGGGACTAATACCTCTACCTCCCCAAGCAGGCAAAGCACTGCCACCACAACCAATATTTTCACCCACGCAAACCGAAGTGATATTTCCTCCTCTAACATCTTGCAACTCAGTTTCTGTCAATTCCATTGTTTCTGCAAATTGTAAATTTAACATCTTTTACACTCCTTCAATTGTTTTCTTCTTGTAAACCACTTCTGCGACCTAGGATTTGCTTCAAATGTTTTACAAGGTCAGTATAACATGGAAATTGGCTTATTTTAGAAAATCGCATATTTGATATTTTTTCTTATAGAAATTTCACATTTGCGATTTTGGTAGATTTGATTATTTCACTGGTATAATAAAGTTACTACTAACAAGGAGGGATATAATGATGAAGAAAAGAAAAATCCAACTGATACTCCTGCTTATTTCGGAGTGGGTGATCGTCTTCCCGTTTCTAATTAATTGATAAGTTCTTTGTATTGCTGAAAACGCAATTCGAAGAGGGCTATCAATTGTGGATTTTCTAATATTTGCAGAGATTGGATAAAGTGTTCAATCTCTTTTTGATTGCTTCCTTTGGTTTGAAGAAAGACACTCATCTTCTTTAAAAACTGCCACGATACTTTTTCAAAAACATCGTATGGACGAAGCATGCTCTCCAACTCGGCCTCAAAGATTGGAATATAAGAAAATAGCTTACGCTCCATGAGTTCTGATATAATATTCAGAAATCCACTTTTCATATACAGTCTATTATGTACTAACTCTTTAAATTCTTTGGATTTTTCAAGTAAGGAAGTTGATAAAAAAATCAGATCTTGATTTCTCAAGAAAGGCATAGTATTGCAGAAAAGATAGAGTTCAAACCAAGTCCAAGATTCAATAGCATAGAGATAGATGGTCAGAAACTCCCTATCCTCCTCTGCTAGCGAATAGCTTTTATCTAAGGAATGGAGTGCGTTTTTAATTACAATAGCATTCAAACAACGATAGGTCTGCGCCATCTGTTCTTGCTCGACTTCCTCCAACAGTTGCTCTAAGCCAGCAATATCTTGATGGGCAAAGCGATCCACAACCTTTCTACCAATTCGCATATGTGGAGATTCTTGATAGTTGTTGAGCTTGTGCCCAAACTCATCAAAGGTCACATTTATACCTTGGATAGCTAGGATTAGCTTGTCCGCAGATAGCATAGACTGCCCTAGTTCAAACTTGGACAACTGAGAAGCTGTTAGTCCCTCACAGGCCACATCTGACTGCTTGAGTTTTCTCGCCAAGCGCAATTCCTTGTAAAATTCCCCCAATTCCATTCTCTCAATCATCTGACCACCTCCTAGATTTTGCATATTATATCATTATTTTTATGGTTTTGTCAAAATATTCTGACATTTAAGAGAGCAAAAAAGCCAGCCTTAAGCTGACTCCTTATTCCATCGTATCAAAAGCGAGACTTGGTTTGGCATTTAGGCCCAAGTTTGCAAAGTTTTCTTTGTTCCACTCGCTGACGCTGGCATAGGCAATCATACCTGCATTGTCTCCACAGAGGCGCAGAGGTGGGATGATAACCTTGACATCTGTGATTTCAGTTGCTAGGCGTTCTCTGAGACCTTTATTGGCTGCCACACCACCTGCCACGACAAGGGTCTTAACAGGGTATTTCTCCAAAGCCTTCTTGGTTTTAGCCATAAGAATATCCAAGACAGCTGCTTGGAAGGAAGCACACAAGTCCTCTGTGGACAAGCTTTCTCCCTTTTGCTCGGCATTGTGGTGAAGATTGATAAAGGCAGATTTCAAACCTGAGAATGAAAACTCCAGATTATCTTCCTTAATCATGGCACGAGGAAAATCATAAATATCCTGTCCCTGATGAGCTAGCTCATCAATCTCACGACCTGCAGGATAGGTTAAGCCCATGACACGGCCGACCTTATCATAAGCCTCACCAACCGCGTCATCTCGCGTTTCTCCAACAATCTTGTAGTCACCAGCCTCGGAAACATAGACCAACTCCGTATGTCCACCGCTAACCAAGAGGGCTAGCAAGGGAAACTCCAAAGGCTCCACACTCTGAGCGGCCATGAGGTGACCAGCCATGTGGTTAACAGGGATAAGTGGAAGTCCATGCGCCCAAGCAAAGGCCTTAGCAGCTGACAAACCAACTAGCAAGGCTCCGACCAAGCCTGGTCCATAGGTAACAGCCACAGCTGTCACGTCCTCTTCGGTAATCCCTGCTTCTGCCAGTGCCTCCTCGATACAGGCTGTAATGACTTCGACATGGTGACGACTGGCTACTTCCGGCACTACGCCACCGAAACGTTTATGGCTCTCAATTTGACTAGCAATGACATTGGACAAGAGCTCATCGTCGTTTTTCAAGACGGCAACACTGGTCTCATCACAGGATGTCTCAAATGCTAAAATATATCTATCCTTCATCTATTTCTCTCTTCATGATGATGGCGTCCTCGACTGGGTCATGGTAGTAGGCCTTTCGCTCAGCGATGACTGCCATCTTTTCTTTCTTGTAAAATGCTTGCGCTCGTTGATTTGACTTTCTGACTTCTAGGAAAATCTCCTTGTCTGTCGGCAATTGAGCAAACAAGGCTGACGCAATTCCCTGACCCTGATAGTCTCCTTTAACAGCGATTTGCAAGACTTCTGCCTCAAAGATATTTTCCTGCACAGCTAGAAATCCAATCACTTCTACCCCATCATAAGCCAGAGCATACCAAGTCTGGTCTTGGGACAGGTCTGCTTGGATTTGTTCCAGAGTCCAAGGACTGACTGGGTAAACAGCTGCCATCACAGCGTAGATGGCTTGAGCCAAGTCAGGTTGCTGTTGAGTTCGTTTGATTTCTATCATAGGCGTTTAATGTAGGACTCACCAGAATCGGTATGGTTCTTGAGCCAGTTTTCCTCAGCCTCGACACGCTTGAGGTAGTTCGGCACAAAATCATGCAAGGAGTCTGCTTCCTTGTCCCAGGCCCAGAGAGCTAGATTAGCTGCATTTGGCAAGGTTTCTTTGTAATCAGTCCTTGGCAAGTGTTCTTGAATCTGCTCAACAAAGGGGGCAACTTCTCCGACAAAGGTTACCTGACTAGCACCCTTGATTAGCTCAATCACTCGCTCAAAGGGCAGGTGTGCTTCTGGCATGACAGGTTTGGCATTTTCATAAAATCCTGCATAAACATTATTGCGACGAGCATCCATCAAAGGGACGAACAAGCCTTCTTGTTGGTAGGGCACCAGAGCCAAGAGGCTAGACATACCAACTAACTCAATGTTCAAAGTATGAGCAAGTGTCTTAGCAGTTGCTACCGCAATTCGCAAGCCTGTGTAGCTACCCGGCCCTTCCGCCACCACGATTCGGTCCAAATCCTTGGGCGTCCAATCCAAACTTGCCATCAAAAAATCAATGGCAGGCATGAGGGTAATACTGTGATTTTTCTTAATATTAATCGTCGTCTCGGCAAGAACCTGCTTGTCCTCTAAAATAGCGAGAGAAAGAGCCTTGCTGGACGTATCAAAAGCTAATACTTTCATAACACATTCCTATCTTTTTGTCTGCTTACTATTATACTACAAAAGCTGGCACATGGGAATTTTCTTTATCCCCAAACAAAAAGCCTATACTTAGCTGAAAAATAATTTAAAAAATGTTCACTTTCCCTTTTCTTTTCCGAATATAAAAGTGAACAAGAAAATTGAAAGGACCTTCGTAAAAAGTTTGGTAGGTCATGCTAGATAAAAGACACATTTTTAGAAGGATAAATTTTATTATCTTTATCTCTTACAGTTTGCTCAGTATTCTCAATGATTTAAACATTACTACTATCCCTTTACCAATTGATCTATCTGTTTGTATTGTTTTATTTTTATGCTTCAACTCTATTTTTGAGCAGAACAATGACTCCCATAAAAATAATAAGCTCTGAAAATTCCATTATCATGTCATTTTAGAAAAATGCAAAGACCACCTCATCTTGATAGATGGGGTGGGATTTTCGTGTCGTAAATCTACTATCTCTATATCCCCAAACAAAAAGCCCCAGCATAAGCGGGGCATCTAAGCATTTAATCCAAAGTAAAATACAAACCAAACGACATAGGTTACGAGGAGAAGAAAAAGCGAGTAGAGAGTCACAAAGGTAATTTTCCACAAGAACTTGGTTTTTCGTTGCTCCAGTTTGGCAAATAGAAGATTCCCCGCATAAACGCAAGCAACAAAAACAATAAAAGCTACCAAGCGAGCTCCGATAGCAAAAGCAAATAAGTTATACATAGGGCAACCTCCTTGACTTAAAATCTATATGGAATTATGACAAGCGATAAATTTCACTTCCATTATCAATATAGCACATTTTCTTTGTTTTTGCAAGCGCTTACTAAAGAAATCGTCCCCTGACTTTCTCGTTTCTGTCTTTTACTAATTTTTCATTTTGTGGTATAATTGAAATAATTGTAACGAATCAAGGTCAATCTAGACACAAAATGGAATGAAATCAAGCAAATATCTGCTAAAAGTTTGGAATAAGCTGACCTGTAAATAGAAAGGAACTATATGATTTACAAAGTTTTTTATCAAGAAACAAAAGAACGTAGCCCACGTCGCGAAACAACACGCGCACTTTACCTAGACATCGATGCTAGCTCAGAACTTGAGGGCCGTATCGCTGCTCGCCAACTTGTCGAAGAAAATCGCCCAGAGTACAACATCGAGTATATCGAACTCTTGTCTGACAAATTGCTAGATTACGAAAAAGAAACTGGCGCCTTCGAAATTACGGAGTTTTAATATGGCCTACACTCTTAAACCTGAAGAAGTCGGCGTTTTTGCCATCGGTGGTCTGGGAGAAATCGGGAAAAATACATATGGGATTGAATACCAAGACGAGATTATCATCGTCGATGCTGGGATTAAATTCCCAGAAGATGACTTGCTGGGTATCGACTATGTCATTCCTGATTATTCTTACATCGTAGACAATATCGACCGCGTCAAGGCTGTTTTGATTACACACGGACACGAGGACCACATCGGTGGGATTCCATTCCTGCTCAAGCAAGCAAATGTCCCTATCTACGCTGGACCGCTTGCCTTGGCTTTGATCCGTGGGAAACTCGAAGAACACGGTCTCTTGCGCAACGCCAAACTTTACGAAATCAACCACAATACTGAGTTAACCTTTAAAAATCTCAAGGCAACTTTCTTTAGAACTACACACTCTATTCCAGAACCTTTGGGGATTGTCATTCATACTCCTCAAGGGAAAATTGTCTGTACGGGTGACTTCAAGTTTGACTTAACACCAGTTGGTGAACCAGCAGATTTGCACCGTATGGCAGCCCTTGGTGAAGAAGGCGTGCTCTGTCTCCTGTCTGACTCAACAAATGCAGAAGTGCCAACCTTTACCAACTCTGAAAAAGTCGTTGGCCAGTCCATCATGAAGATTATCCAAGGCATAGAGGGACGTATCATCTTTGCATCCTTTGCCTCAAATATCTTCCGTCTCCAGCAAGCAACAGAAGCTGCTGTTAAGACTGGACGTAAGATTGCAGTCTTTGGTCGTTCGATGGAAAAGGCCATTGTCAACGGAATCGATCTTGGCTACATCAAAGCTCCTAAGGGAACCTTTATCGAGCCAAATGAAATCAAAGATTATCCTGCAGGCGAGATTCTTATCCTCTGTACAGGTAGTCAGGGTGAGCCAATGGCTGCCCTCTCTCGTATCGCCAACGGAACCCACCGTCAGGTACAACTCCAGCCCGGTGATACCGTTATCTTCTCTTCTAGCCCAATCCCTGGAAACACTACTAGCGTCAACAAGCTGATCAACATCATTTCTGAAGCTGGTGTCGAAGTTATCCACGGTAAGGTTAACAATATCCATACCTCTGGACATGGTGGCCAGCAAGAGCAAAAACTCATGCTCCGCTTGATTAAGCCAAAATACTTCATGCCTGTCCACGGTGAATACCGCATGCAAAAAGTCCACGCTGGACTAGCGGTGGATACTGGTGTTGAGAAGGACAACATCTTTATCATGAGCAATGGTGATGTGCTTGCCCTTACTGCTGACTCTGCTCGTATCGCAGGTCATTTCAACGCCCAAGACATCTATGTCGATGGAAATCGTATCGGTGAAATCGGTGCTGCTGTCCTCAAAGATCGTCGTGATCTATCTGAAGACGGTGTCGTTCTGGCAGTCGCAACTGTTGACTTCAAATCACAGATGATTCTGTCTGGACCAGATATCCTCAGCCGAGGCTTTGTCTACATGAGAGAGTCTGGCGACTTGATTCGCCAAAGCCAGCGTATCCTCTTCAATGCAATTCGTATCGCACTGAAAAACAAGGATGCTAGCGTGCAATCTGTCAATGGTGCCATTGTCAACGCTATTCGCCCCTTCCTCTATGAAAATACAGAACGTGAACCGATCATCATCCCTATGATCCTCACACCAGATGAAGAATAAATCATAAAACAGCCCCGATTTTTCGGAGCTGTTTTTCTCTATACTTTCTTTTGAGATTAAAACTCAATAAAAATCGAAATCAGACTAGAAGGCTAGGCGAAAGCATAACTTGAGTTAGCTCCCATAGTTCGGGGAACTATGGGAGGCTGGAGATGAATCAAAGCCAAGCTTTGAACTCATTCGTAAGAAGCCGACGACGTATCATTTTGATTTTTGAAGAGTTTTAGAAATACTACGATTTTTACCTTCCAGATACACCATCAGAATCGAAATATCTGCTGGGTTTACTCCCGAAATACGGCTGGCTTGGCCGATGGTTTCTGGATTGATGAGTTTGAACTTCTGACGAGCTTCTGTCGCGATAGAATCAATATCATCCCAATCAATATTGGCTGGAATGCGTTTTTCTTCCATGCGCTTCATCTTGGCAACCTGATCCATGGCTTTGGAAAT
This sequence comes from Streptococcus mitis, assembly GCF_946190375.1. Lineage (GTDB taxonomy): Bacteria > Bacillota > Bacilli > Lactobacillales > Streptococcaceae > Streptococcus > Streptococcus mitis_CJ. Next base: position 101,767 of record NZ_CAMIAF010000002.1, read on the forward strand.
ATAGCCTTCGTACTTGATTTCTGTTTCAATCAATTCGATAATCTTGTCATCCAAGTCCTCTGCAGCTGGTCCGATGAAGGCCACCACATCTTGATAAGAAACTTCTGGACGGCGAAGGAATTCCTTGGCTGTTACTGCATCTGTCAACGGCTTGAAGCCCATCTCCTCAACCTTGGCATTGGTTTCCTTGACTGGCTTGAGTTTGATGCTGTCTAGGCGCTTCATCTCATTATCAAATTGATTTTTCTTGATTTCAAAACGAGCCCAGCGTTCATCATCCACAAGTCCAATCTCGCGTCCCATCTCTGTCAAACGCATATCGGCATTGTCATGACGGAGGATGAGTCGGTATTCAGCTCGACTGGTCAAAAGGCGATAAGGTTCAATCGTTCCCTTGGTCACCAAGTCATCAATCATCACCCCGATATAACCATCGCTGCGCTTCAAAATCAACTCAGGCTTGCCTTGGACTTTCAAAGCCGCATTGATACCCGCGATAATGCCTTGGCCAGCAGCTTCTTCATAACCTGATGTTCCATTTGTCTGACCAGCAGTGAAAAGTCCGGAGATTTTCTTGGTTTCCAGAGTCGCACGCAACTGATGAGGCAAGACCATGTCATACTCAATGGCATAACCAGTTCGCATCATCTCAGCATTTTCCAAACCTTTGATGGAATGTACCAAGTCACGCTGGACATCCTCAGGCAGACTGGTTGAAAGTCCTTGGACATAGACCTCCTCTGTATTGCGCCCTTCTGGCTCAAGGAAAAGTTGGTGACGTTCCTTGTCCGCAAAGCGCACAATCTTATCCTCAATCGACGGACAGTAACGAGGCCCCACTCCCTTGACCACACCTGTAAACATAGGCGCACGGTGGAGGTTATTTTGGATAATTTCATGGCTGGTACCATTGGTGTAGGTCAACCAGCATGGCACTTGATCCTTGACATAATCCTCATCTCGTGAGGTATATGAGAAGTGATTAGGCGCTTCGTCTCCTGGCTGAATTTCTGTCACATCGTAATTGATAGAAGAAGCCTTGACACGTGGAGGGGTCCCTGTCTTGAAACGACCGATTTCGAGGCCTAGTTCCTTGAGATTGTCAGCAAGGTTAATAGAAGCCAAGCTGTGGTTAGGACCTGATGAGTACTTGAGGTCTCCGATGATAATTTCCCCACGGAGGGCTGTTCCTGTCGTCACGATAACGGCCTTTGCAGCATACTCTTGATGGGTCGCTGTACGAACACCGACAACCTTGCCATCTTCAACCAAAATCTCATCAATCATTGTTTGACGAAGGGTCAGATTTTCTTGGTTTTCAACTGTCTTGCGCATTTCCTTAGAGTAAAGTTCCTTGTCAGCCTGCGCACGAAGGGCACGGACAGCTGGACCCTTCCCTGTGTTGAGCATCTTCATCTGGATGTAAGTCTTGTCAATGGTTTTGGCCATTTCACCACCAAGTGCATCAACTTCACGCACAACGATCCCCTTGGCAGAACCACCGATAGAGGGGTTACAAGGCATGAAAGCCAGCATTTCAATGTTGATGGTCGCAAGCAAGACCTTACAGCCCATACGACTGGCAGCCAAGGAAGCCTCGACCCCAGCGTGTCCCGCACCGATTACAATAATATCGTATTCTTCAGTAAAATTATAAGTCATGTTTCTCTCCTATTCCTCAAGATGAATGTGTCTTAGTTGGCCGTCCCAAACTGGTAGGGCTGTTTTTAGAAAGGCTGGAACTAGCTGGATATTCTGGAGCTGATCAAAGTCAATCCACTCACAGGGCTGCCTCTTCTCATCTTCCTGCATGGTCAATGGGGCATCTTCAAGCAAATCCACCAGATAATGAAACTCGATATTGTGATAGGAAACACCGTCCTGTTCAAAACGATTTTCAACCACAAAAGCTAGCTGTCCAGCTTGAGCTCTGACACCCAGTTCTTCCCTCACTTCACGGACTACCGCGTCTTCCGTGCTTTCATTGACTTGAATCGCACCGCCAATAGTGTAATACTTACCCTTTTCTTTGGTAACTAGGAGCTTACGATTTTGAAGAATCAAAGCTGTCGCCCGAACTCCAAAAACCGTATTTCCTACTCTTGTCCGAAAGTCTTGCTGAGTCATTCTTGTCCTTTCCCTTAAACGACACAAAAACAGTCAAAACTCCAAAGAAGTGCAGGACAAAAAAGCCTGCAACATCCATGAGCTTTGACCATCATTTCTATTGCTTTTATTATTGTAGCAAATTGAGAAAATTTGTCAATCTAAATGTACTGACAAACTTGTCCATCTCGATAAGCATTGTCAATCAAGCCACCACCTAGACACTCTTCGCCATCGTAAAAGACAACTGCCTGTCCCGGTGTGATAGCGCGTTGCGGTTCCGCAAAGATGACCTCTGCCTTGTCTCCTTTGACATGTACTGTCACCTTAGAATCAGGCTGACGGTAGCGGAATTTTGCTGTGCATTCTAGCGTAAATTCTTCTGGCATATCACGAGTAAAGTGGACTTGACTGGCTTCTAGACTGGTTGACATGAGCGAGTCATGGTAGAAACCTTGCCCGACATAGAGAATGTTCTTACTTAGGTCTTTTCCGACAACGAACCAAGGGGCATTGTCACCTCCGTGTTGCCCACCGATACCGAGACCTCCACGCTGACCAATCGTATAGTACATAAGACCTGCATGCTCGCCCATATCGCGACCATCTACAATCATCATGCGACCTGGCTGAGCTGGCAGGTAGTTGCTGAGAAAGTTTTTAAAGTTCTTTTCTCCGATAAAGCAAATCCCTGTCGAGTCTTTCTTCTTAGCAGTCGCAAGGCCTGCTTCTTCTGCTAGTCTGCGAACTTCAGGCTTTTCCAAATGCCCCAGTGGGAACATGGTTTTTTGGAGTTGTTCTTGCGAAAGTTGGCTAAGGAAATAGGTCTGGTCCTTGCCATTGTCCACACCACGAAGCATGTGAACTGTTCCATCCTCATCACGCGCCACTCGGGCATAATGCCCAGTCGCTACATAGTCTGCCCCCAAGGTCATGGCATAGTCCAAAAAGGCCTTAAACTTGATTTCCTTGTTACACATAACATCTGGATTTGGCGTACGTCCTGCACGGTATTCCGCTAGGAAATACTCGAAAACGCGGTCCCAGTACTCTTTTTCAAAATTGACAGAGTAGTAAGGAATGCCAATCTGGTCTGCCACCGCAGCCACATCCTTGTAATCTTCGGTCGCCGTACAGACGCCGTTTTCATCTGTGTCATCCCAGTTCTTCATGAAGATACCGATCACATCGTAGCCCTGCTCCTTGAGAAGAAGAGCCGTCACCGACGAATCAACACCACCACTCATCCCCACGACAACACGTGTTTTAGAGTTATCACTCATGGTAAGTCTCCCATCTATTCGTTTATTCACGATTGAAGGTCGTGTGTGCTTTAACGATTGAAGGTCGCTTGAGCAGTATTCATTATAACATGCTTGGTTGGAGAAGACAAGGAAAGGAGCCAATCTTGACTCCTTTGTTGAAAAAATTGTTTTAACCTTGTCCTTTCTTTTCTAAACCGAAAATGAAACGGTAATCGATAAAGATGCCCATGATTGAATAGACGCATAAAAACAGCCTACGCTTACTTTCCATTATTCCGTGATTGAATGTATTTAACAATAGTATAGATAAGAAAGGCAAGCATGATTGCCAGATAGCTAACTATAAGGAAAACATGCTTAAAAATAATAGTATCAAATGAACTCACGATAGCTAATAATAGATTTATAATAAATACTATAGTCGCAAATAGTTGTACTTTTTTATCTTTCATAACTAGTCCCAGCCTAAATTACTTTCCAATATCCTACCGAAATTATAGCCGGTAATAAAGCCTGACATATAACCTGTTGCTGCACCACAAGTAGCTAAAATGAATGCATAGGTAACTGTACCAATAACTGGTAAGTTTATTGTCCCTAGTGCTGCACCAGCTGCCGCACCAGTTATAGCTCCTGCTATTCCGCCTGCGACAGCACCTACACCTCCACAAAGCATGGCAAGCCACCCTTCGCCATCAAGATACATCATTTCTTGTTCATCAATAGTAACATAGTTGTTTGGTAATACGAGTTCCATCAAAATTCTCCTTTTTTATTAAGCATGGTTAGGATAGTTTCCTAACAAGTGATTGTCGACTGTGTTTATAGCACTTAGTTACCTAGATAGCTTTCCTTTATCATGTCTGATTTTAAGCCGTTCTAAGATTTAATCCATATTTCTATTACTTGCTATTTTTAAATAATTCGTATTCCTTTTCTTTGATAAATGGAACTGAAAAATTAGAAAAAATTAGTAGAATCGAAAACAGATATCCGTCTTTTTGTATCACTAAAACATAACTTAAAAATATATAGACCATCAAATCTAGTGCAAGAAGAGAAAATATCCTCCTTTTCATCATCTCACTTGAATTAAAGATTCTGTTTAATAGAAGCTTTATCGTAGTATCTACACAAATTTTTATCAAAAAGATAAGAGCCAATACACGATTATCAACTGTATCATGAAGAATAAATGGAAATATAGTTAATATAAAACTAGAAATCTCTAAATATTTTATCCAAGGAGATTGAGACATCTTACTTTTAAACTGACTGATTTTCCTATATTCACTAGCTAATCTAGTATCAAAATCTCTACCAATTTTATTAAAGATTAAGAACTCCAGAATAAAAATACTTATTAATACGATATAAGTAGAAACGTTTCCTGGGAAAAATTTATTGATTAAAATTGGAAAACTCATTAACAGAATCGAATTTATGGCTAGACAGATAGATACTATTTTATTTTTCACAGAATATAGAGGTAGTGATACTATTGAGTAGATAAATGCTAAAAAAATAAGCAAAAAATACTCCGTGTTACTTATAATCGGATTAAATGATAAAAATATATACACCCAACACACGATAATATGTATTTTTCGAATGTTATCTACATTACTCATCTTACTGTCGCAGATATGAATCCATCCCAAGGATAGGGGTTTCCGTTAATATCACAACCTCTATTAAGAGCACCATATCCAATACAGTAAGCTATTCTTCCTGCAGCCCCAGCCAATACACCTGCCGCTGCACCAATAAGCCAACCTCCAAGGCCTCCAACTTTAATATAGTTTATTAGTTTTTTGGTTAAAACTGCAGCTCCAGCTAATGCTATAAAAGTCCCTGGGCTCATAGCTAAAGCTGCACAAATTCCTTGACAATCACTCTTGCTTAAATAAGCCCCCCATCAAGATACATCATCTCTTCTTGCTCAAGAGCAACATAATTATTTGGTAATACGAGTTCCATTTATTTTCTCCTTTTTTATTAAGCATGGTTAGGATAGCTTCCTAACAAGTGATCGTTGACTTTGTTTATAGCACTTAGTTACCTAGATAAGATATCTTTCCTTTATCTTACTTTATTTTATAGGTGACTTAATGTTTAAAACCAATTATTGCTTGAAACTTAGCATTTCCAAAATCCAATCAAGATAGGTTTCTTTATCATAGACAATCCGCACTTCAACTGGCATATCCTTGTGGAGGACGACTGTCTCACTTCCATGTTTTAGAGTTAAGGTTTCTAATTCTATCATGACTTTATAAAGGCTGATATTCCCTTCTTTCGTTTCTTGGGAAATTGTTCCTGAATCAATCTGTCTGACTTGTCCCTTCAGTGTTCCATATTTTTGACTATTTACACCAGTAATAGCAACATCAACTTTTGCTCTTTTTGAAACACGAGAAATATCACTCGCAAGTACAAAAGCCTCTACATAGTAACCTTTTTCTTTCCCTGAAACTTCTGCTATCGTTTGCCCCTGCTGAATAGACATTCCTTGTTTCAAAGGTACCAGATAATGCAGAGTACCTTCATTTGGCGCTAATATACTATGTGCTTTATCTTGACCTGTTGCCACTCCAAGATTAGCCTCAAGCTCTGTAATACTTTTATTGTTGTTTGAACGAGCAGTACCTAACTCACTAATTAATTGAGCATAAATATTATAAGCCTGAGAAGTTGGATTATTATAGGTACGGTTCATATCCTTAATATTGCTTTGTTGACTATCAATCTCGCTATTCTTAGAAGTAATATTTGTTTTTAATGCTTCGATTTTTGTTGTTATTTCTGATATCTTAGTTTCTAACTTAGCTTTGTTATCAGCTGATGTCGTATCTGATAGAGAAGGTGAGTCTCCTTGCTGTTGAAGTTGAAGCAATTCATTTTGTAGAGCTTGCAAGTCGGCATCTAACTGATTTCTTTCAGCTGTTATTTTATTCAACTTCGTATATTCATCCTGAATCTTTGAATACTGGGTACCATTATTATAATTTTCCGAGTTTAACTGAGACAGATAGTATTCAACTTTCCCATAATATTCCTGTTCTTCACCAGAATTAGATAAATGATTGTATTTCTCATTTAATGATTGTTCAAATTTTTGAAAAATAGCTTCTTTTGCGCGTAACTTCTCCAATTGTTTATTCAAAGAGCTCGCTTGTAAACCTTCTTGTCCACTTGATAACGAAATAATGACATCTCCTGCATTTACCATATCTCCTTCTGACTTATGTAAAGTAACTACCTTCCCTGAACTAATTGCTGATAGGAACTCTGTACCTGTTATAACTGAATTCCCATTCGCTTTTACAATATAGTTTTTGGGTATATAAGCTGCACCAATCAATGCACCGCTTAAGACAATAGCAGTTGAAATAATGAGAATAAACGCAAAAGCTGGTGGTCTCTTATCAAAGAAAATACGAGAATAACGTAATTCTGATTTATTATATAATTTCATAGGCTTACAATTGGTCTAAAAATATCTACTACCATTTTTTCAGGAGAAGAATTAACATAAACTGTATAGACAATCCCATCCGTTTGAATATCATTTTCATAGACATATAGGTCCAATTTAGAATACGCATACTGCATATACTCAGGGCTATCTTCAAAACGAACATATAAACAATATGGAACAGAGATGGAATCCTGTACATCATAAATATTACTGTACTGTTGAGCATTATGAGCTTGAATATAAAAATCAAAATCAGTCGTTATTAATCCATCATCATGAATAGTTGTACCACAACTTTTTACAATTAATGGACCAAAAATTTGTGCTTTTAACAACTGCAAATGTTGATAAAACTTTTCAATCTCTTAATTTATATTTTCTACTTTTATATCATACAACTTTTTACAGATAACTGACTTTAATACTAGTTTTTTATTATCTTGAATCTCCAGTTTAGCCATAAGTAACCTCCTCTGCATCTAACATAACCGACGGTTCTACTTGTTGCTTCATATAAAAACTCTGTAACTCGACCATTCTAGCATATTTTCCATTTTTAGCCATTAATTCCTCATGAGTCCCATATTCTACAATGGAACCATTCTCCAAAAAACATATCTTATCACATCGAAGAATTGTAGACAGCCTGTGGGCTACTACAATTGTTGTCTTATCTATTATTTTATTAAAGATTAAATCCTGAATAATCTGTTCACTAAATGAATCTAAGTTAGAGGTTGCCTCATCAAATATATACAAGTCAGCTTTACTCAGCAGTGCTCTTGCAATAGCCAATCGTTGTTTCTCTCCACCCGAGAAATTTTGACCGCCTTCTTCTACGAAGGAGCCATAACGATTTTGAAGGCGTTGAATCGTATCATGAATACCAACAATACGACAAACTCTCACCATATCCTCATATGTGACAGAAGGATTACCAATTTTTAGATTATCAATAATTGTCCCTGTAAAGAGTTCTATGGTTTGAGGAATGTAGGAAATTTTCTTACGTAATTTACCATAGTCAAGGTCTGATAAGTCATTTGCTCCTATACAAATTTTCCCATCACTAGGGTTTATAAATCGTAATAATAAACGAACTATCGTACTTTTTCCTGCTCCACTTTCTCCAACAAAAGCTATTTTTTCTCCTTGTTTAATTCGCAAATTAAAGCTCTTGATAACAGGAGGGCGCGAACCATAGGCAAATGTTACATCTTTAAACTCAATATCATCACACAAGGTGAAGGCTCTAATACTATAATCCAAGGCAATGTCTTCACGATCTACTTCCATCAATTCTTGAAGTCGACTAACCGCAACCTGTACCTCTTGAAAGGTTAACTGCAAACCAACTAGATTCTGAATAGGTTCTGTAAAATATTGACTTAATGTCTGAAAAACCAAGAGGTCCCCAATAGTCATTTTTCCATCAATGATAAATAAGGCGCCCACTCCCATAAATAATAACCCACCCATGGTTGAGGTCATTGAGGATATTGTAGACTGAATATTCTTCAAAACACCCTCTTTATAACCAATTTCTAAAGTATGAACAAATTTTTCTTCAATTTTGTTTAAACGTTGTTCCTCGTCATGTTGAGACTTAATGGTATCAATGTTACGAATGGATTCAATTAACTGTGAATTAAGAAGTCCATTTGCTTCCATTTGTTCATGATTAATTTTTTTATAAGGCTTTTTAAAACAGTATATAAGAATGATGTTAACAATAACCATAAAAACTAATATCAGAAATAAAGATTGATTAATAGTCCAAAGGACAACCGCACTAATAACTGACAAGGTGATATCCATGACTAATGAAATAGAGACTGACGTAAACACATTCTTGATTGTCATCGCATCTTGAAATCTTGTTAAAACATCACCAACTCTACGACTTCCAAAAAAACTATAAGGAAGGTGAATAATATGGTCATAATATCCCATTAAAACCGGTATATCAATTTTTCGAGATAGAAACAAAAGAACGTGCTGACGAAATGCAGATAGAAGAGTCTGTAAGAACGACACTATTCCAAATACTATCAAGAACATATACAGACTATTTTTTAAAGCATATGGAATCACCTCGTCCATGATAACTTTTGAAAAGAGACTCGATAAAATACCAATGATGCTTAAAACAAAGGAAGCTAATATGACTGTACTAATCAAGCCTTTTTGATTAAAAATTAACCTTCCAAATAAATCAAGAAGTCCTTTTCCCTTTAGTTTCCCTCTTTCAAAATCCGAATTTGGAACCATAAAAAGAGTAATACCTTAATAAATTTCTTCCAGTTCGTCACTTGACATCTTGCGTATGCCACTAGCAGGGTCTGCTACGTAGAATTTACTATTCCTTTTGATACTATGTAGTACCACAAAATGATTTTGACCTAAATCATTCTTAACTTGAAGAATCGCAGGAAATGTTAATTTTGGAGTCAAATCTTCCAGTGCTACTCGAACAGCTTTTACTGTAAAATTCAACTTATTCAGACCTGAAACAATACCACTGACAGTCGTTCCATACATGTCTGTACCAATAATTTCCCGAATCTTCATGATTGATAGTTCCTTTTTGTAAGATAAAAGAACTGTTGAAACAACTGCCGCAGCACAATCTGACTGATCATGTTGCATCGTACAAGGATATTTTTTTAACATAGAAATACTCAATTCTTTAGAATTAATCTAACTTTTCTTTGATGTCACCCAAACCTCAATCACTGCCCAGTAGTTCTTGATATCTTTCCAAGCATTGTAGTACAGCAGATTTTTGTCCAAGGACTGAGCTTCCTTTAACAACCCAAGCTCCCTTATATTATATCGGCCAGCCCCATGGAAAGATTATGGCCAGACTAATCAATGATATAATACATACTAGAATACAAAATATTTTTTTATTCATACTTTTCTCCTATCTTTATTTTCTACCTACATAGTACCTCTTATTAAGCTCATTTCAAAATTACGTTAACTTTTTTCACAACTTTATTTCGACTTTCTTTTTTTACTTTTTACATTGCTATGATACAATATTTTTAACAAGATTTTATTGTTTGTTAACTTTTTTCACGGAAAGGAGCAAATCATGCGTTATGATTTCGGAAAGGTCTATAAAGAAATACGTGAGTCAAAGGGGCTGACCCAAGAAGAGGTCTGTGGGGGTGTTCTCTCAAGAACTAGCTTATCAAAGATTGAAAGTGGCAAGACAACCCCAAAATATGAAAATATGGAATTTCTTCTCCGTCAAATCAATATGAGTTTTGAAGAGTTTGAATATATCTGTCAACTTTATCAACCGAGCCAACGAACAGAAATCATGCAAACCTATCTTAATATGCGTTCCATTATCGGGACCAGCGATCTTGTCAATTTATTTCAAAAATGCCAAAACTATCTCAAGACCCACCACGATCTCCCTATAGAAGAAATCAGAGACATGCTTGAAGTTGTCATTTATATCCGTCAACACGGGGCAGGGGAACTATCAGATCACGCAGAACAGGTTGTCAAAAAACTTTGGAGAAAGATTGAAAAACAAGATACATGGTATGAAAGTGACCTAAAAATCCTCAATACCATCCTTTTCAGCTTGCCCATTGAACACCTCCATCTCATCACTGGAAAAATCTTGCAACGCTTAGAAGTCTATAAAAACTATCAACATTTATATGACTTGCGAATGACAATTCTATTAAACCTTTCCACACTCTATCTATACAATCAAGATAAAAACATGTGTAAGCAAATCTGCTACACTTTACTGGAGGATGCCAAGAACAAAAAAAGCTATGATAGGCTTGCTATCTGCTATGTCCGTATTGGGATTTGTACAGACGATTCTAAACTTATCCAAAAAGGGTTCTCCCTTCTGGAGCTAACCGAAGAAACTTCTATGCTGTCTCATCTCAAAAAAGAAGTGGAGACCTATTATCAACCAAAGGAAATAATATAAAAAAGTCGAGGGGTTTCCTCGACCTTTTCATATTATTCTGCTCGTTATTTCTTAATACCAACCGTTGTTAAGCCAGAAGTTTTTAGCTCTGCCAAGCCACATAGTGTGCTTACTACTATGTGTCCATGTCACCATGAATCGCCGAGCGGTTTAACGAGAAAGTATGACTTTTACGTTTATCCCAACTCAATTATGACATTTTTTTCAAAAGTCAATATATCTCACTTTTTAACGACAAAAAAGAGGCTGTCAATCACCCAACCTCTTATCAATCTATCACTTTCTAACTTCATTCGCTTTCTTAGCAACTGCAATCTGGTATTTCACTTGGTCAAATCCTGTACCTCCCAAGGAATTTCGTCTTTGAACAGCAGTTTTAGGTTGCAAGTAGACATAAATATCCTCGGCAATGAGGGAATGATAGGTTTGCAATTCATCCAAAGTCCAATCTTGAATATTTTTAGCAGATTTGATAGAGTCTAACACTAATCTTCCCACAACCTCATGAGCTTCTCTAAATGGCAAGCCTTTGCCTGCCAAATAATCTGCCAACTCAGTTGCATTTGAAAAGTCCTTCTCTGTAGATTCTTGCATTTTTTCCTTGTTTACCTGCAAGCTGGATAACATACCTGCCAATACATCAAGGGAATTTAAAATCGTTTCAACCGTATCAAACATCCCTTCCTTATCCTCTTGCAAATCCTTATTATAAGCTAAGGGCAAGGACTTCATGACTGTCAATAGTCCAAACAGATTCCCATAAACTCTACCAGTCTTTCCTCGAATCAACTCAGCCATATCTGGGTTTTTCTTTTGGGGCATAATAGAGGAACCTGTTGTAAACGTATCTGACAAGGTAATGAATTGGTACTCAAAGCTACACCAATTGATCATTTCTTCACAAAAACGGCTCATATGCATCATGAGTATGCTGGCATTAGACAGAAATTCTAAGATAAAATCGCGGTCACTAACAGCATCCAAAGAATTTGTATAAGGTTGCTTAAACTCTAACAAATCGCTAGACAATTGGCGATCAATGGGGAAAGTCGTCCCTGCCAAAGCTGCCGCACCTAGAGGGCACAGGTCTGTATGCTTCTGGTTAAATTCAAAACGTTCACTGTCTCTCTGAAACATATTGTAGTAAGCCATCAGGTGGTGGGCAAAACTAATAGGCTGAGCATGTTGCAGATGGGTATAGCCCGGCATGATCGTCTCCACATGATTTTCCGCCAAGTCTAATAAAACACCTTTGAGATGAGCCAGTTTATCTAGGACATGGCCAAGTTGCTCCTTGAGATACAAGTGCATATCTGTCGCAACTTGGTCATTTCGAGAACGAGCTGTATGTAACTTCCCTGCAAGGGGACCAATTTTTTCTGTCAGCAATACTTCCATATTCATATGAATATCTTCGTTTGCGATATCAAAGTCAAGTTGGCCTGCCTCTAGCTCTTCTAAAAGTTCTTTCAAGCCTGCTTGAATCTTTTCTGACTCATTAAAACTCAAAATGCCCGTCTGACCCAACATCTGAACGTGGGCTAAGGAACCAATCAAATCAAATTTAGCTAATTTCTGGTCAAAAGATATACTCGCACCAAAGCGCTCTACCCAGTCTTCGACAGTACCTTCAAAGCGACCACCCCATAATTTTGTATTCTTAGCCATATCACATCCACCTCTCTATCCAATCGTCCTATTTGGCGCTTTTTTGAACCTCAGAATGAACCTTGGTTGGAAGTCCCCACAACTTAATAAAGCCAACAGCCGCATCTTGGTCAAAGGTATCTGCACTGGTATACGTCGCCAAATTTTCATCGTAAAGTGAATTTGGTGATTTCCGAGCCACGACCTGAGCACTCCCCTTATACAGTTTAACTTTTGCAGTCCCATTGACAACTTTTTGAGTCTCTTTAATATAAGCAATCAAGGCTTGTGTAGCCGGACTAAACCACAAAGCATTATAAATTAGATTTGATAATTCATTTTCTATGATTGGTTTAAAATGAGCCACTTCTCTCACAAGCGTCAAGTCCTCAATTTCCTTATGAGCCGTCAGCAAGATCACTGCACCTGGACACTCATAGATTTCTCTTGATTTAATCCCAACCAAACGATTTTCCACGTGGTCAATCCGTCCGACCCCATGTTTTCCAGCTATTTCATTGAGTTTTTGAATCAAATCTGCCAATTTTAGCCCTTCTCCATTGAGGGAAACTGGAATACCTTCACTAAACTCAATATCAATGTATTCTGGCGTGTCTGGAGCTTCCTCTGGAGAAGATGTGATGCCAAAGGCTTCTTCTGGAGCCTGATTCCATGGATTTTCCAAAATACCACACTCATTGGCACGTCCCCAAAGATTTTGGTCAACAGAGTAGGGATTGTCAAGGTCAGCAGGAACAGGCACCCCATTTTCCTTAGCATAGTGAATTTCTTCCTCACGAGACCATTTCCATTCACGAACTGGCGCAATCACTTTTAAATTGGGATCCAAGGCTGCAATCGATACTTCAAAACGCACTTGGTCATTCCCCTTACCTGTACAACCATGAGCAATTGTAGTCGCTCCTGTCTGATGCGCTATTTCAACCAATTTTTTAGAAATAAGAGGGCGGCTCAAGGCAGATACCAAGGGGTACTTTTGTTCATAGTAGGCATGTGACTGAAGAGCCACTAGCACATAATCTGTAGCAAATTCGTCCTTAACATCAATGACATAAGATTCGACTGCCCCAACCTTAAGAGCCTTATCATGGATGAAATCCAAGTCTTTCCCTTCACCCACATCCATACAAACTGCAACAACATCATAGTCTTTCTTTAGCCAGGTAATAGCAACTGATGTGTCTAAACCGCCAGAATAGGCCAAAATTACTTTTTCTTTACTCATATTCTTTTCCTTCTTTCTATTTTTCAATGGACGCTTTAAAGGCATCCTCAATGAGTTTGTCTAATTCTCCAGACTCCTTCAACTTTTGAATGGTTTTATCGACTGCCTCTTTCAATTCCTTGCTATCTTTTTTCATGGCGACCGCGTAGGAATCATCTTGCTCTTTTTCAAAATTGAGGTCTGCGATTGCTAAATCAGGATTATTTTCCACAAATCCCTTGGCAACTGGTTCTTCAAAAATAACGGCATCCACTTGTCCTGATTTTAAATCTGTGATTAAATTCCCATTTTTAGGCAGAGATACGAGGGATGAATTTTGTAGCAAATCTTTCGCCATCGTTTCTTGAATCGAACCTTTCTGTGCTCCAACCTTTTTCTGCGCTAAGTCGTTGACAGACTGATAAGTGGCTAAATCAGATTTTTTGACAATGAGCTTATTTTTTGAAGTATAGTAGGGAGTTGAAAAATCAAACACCTTGCTCCGTTCATCTGTCTTAGAAACACCAGATATGGCAAGATCGGCTTTTCCTGATTGAACACTAGCCAGTACATTGTCAAAACTCATGGGAGATAGTTCCAATTCGACACCTAGTTCTGTTGCGATAGCCTTGGCTAATTCGATATCTGAACCCACAATCTGATTTTTCCCATCAACCACTTTTTGATATTCAAATGGAGCAAAATCTGGATTGAGAGCTACAACCAATTTCCCTTTGGACTTGATGGCTTCAATTCCAGCCGATTGATTGTTACTACAAGCAAATAGTAGGGGGAGCATCACTAAACCAAACATCGTCATCAACACCTTCTTCATCTTATTCATAACAAAGCCTCCTTTATGTTTATTCTTTTTAGTTGTATAAATAATACTCCTATACTCATCATTTGTCAAGCCTAAATTGAAAAAATTTTCAATTTGAAACAAAAAAACCTAGAAATACTACATAAAAATGTCATTCCTAGGCGTATTTATGCTATTTCTCTCTAGAAAACATGAGTATTCAGTCAATCAAAAGAAGCCGAACGAACTCATTTCCCCTCGCCCAATTCAATGATTCGATAACATTGTTGGGCTACATAAGCATCGTGGGTCACAATAATAACTGTTTTCCCCTCGCGATTCATCTCTAAGAGAAACTTCAAGACCAAATCTCTATTTTCAGGATCCAGAGAACCTGTTGGTTCATCGGCTAAAATCAGCTGACTGGGTTTTAAGATGGCTCTAGCAACTGCAATTCGTTGTTGTTCGCCACCAGACAACTCGGAGACCTTTTGATGCAAAGTAGCTGACAAACCTACTCTCTCTAAAATCTCTTCCACCTTTTTGAGCTTGTCTTTCTTGGACAATTTCACATATTTCAGTGCCAGCATGAGATTGTACTCGACCGTTTCATCATCAATCAGGGCAAAATTTTGAAACAGATAAGAGATATGTTCACGGATTATTGTTTGCGACTTGGCAGAATTAACCGCTAGATTTGTCTGACCAAAAATCTCATACCGTCCGCTATAATCACCATCTATCAAACCTAATAAATTTAACAAGGTCGACTTACCACTACCACTTTTTCCAACAATGGCTACCAAATCTCCCTGATCAATCCTGAGAGATAAGTTATCCAAAATCACTTTTCCTCCAATGGTTTTGGTAATATTTTCTAACTCAATCATAAGATGCCCCCTTTCAATAATTCTACTAGACTTCTTTTCTCCATCCTAGAAGCCAATACTAGCACAAATAGTATATCCAGACATGTAAAGCCTGCAAACAGCAGGAGTGGCAAGAGCGCATGGGCAAAGAAAATCAATACTAGAAGAGGGAGACTATAGCCCAACAAGAGCAGAACTAGAAGAGGGCGGTAGCGATCGACCAGTTTCCACCCCATAAACTTCTTGGTAATGATATCCCTGCGCTTCAACAAGAAAGTAGTAACGAGTAAAAAGTAGGAAATCATCATGCTAAGGAGACCAAACAAAGCAAAGAGTAGGTTAAAATTCCGAACAGCATCTCTATAAGAATCCACTTTCTCTTGTTGAATGGCTTGAATAGATGAAAATTTTAAATAATTTCCATCTGACAATTTCTCAACTAACTCTGTAATCTCTTTTTGATGTTGAACCGTATTTTCAATTTTAATCGGATTATTTAAGCCAGTTGTTGACAGGGAGGCTTTCTCATCCCACATCATATCAGAATCATTTACCAAGCTAATAATTGGATTGGAGAGATTTTCCTTTCGCTTATCACTATATGGGAAAAATGACCAATCTCCTTCATAATAGGCAATCTCGACATCCATCTCCTCTATCGTTCGTTTTTGCTGCTCTTCATACTTCATCGAATGAAAGGCAATTAACTTCCCCAAGAGCTGATTTTTATCTTCTTCACCTTTCGTACTTGCTGGCATCAAAATAACTTTTTTAATACCGGTATCTGGTAGCTTGAATCCCTTGCTCTTTAGAAAATTGCGATTGGCATAGTAAACATCCACCGTATCTGTTAACTGATATTGCTGAATCTGTTCTGATTGGACAAAATTTTTTACAGGAAGACTGCTACTCTGCACATAGCCCGCCTGCGTTTTTTCTACCAAATCCTGATAAAATCGATAGAAATAATCTGTAGATTTCCCTGACCCTGCTAGCTCTTCTTGCCACAGATTATCATTGAGTTTGAATGTTTCTAAGGTCAGGTAATTGCCTTGGCTTACCCACTGTTGCTGATAAGCAAGTTCTTTGTTTTCTTGTTCTAGACTTCTGCCTACCCCAATCAGTAAAACCGTCAATAAAATAGTTGTCCCTATTTTCATCACATAATTGAAGACGAGACCAAGTTTGACAGATGAAAAACCCTTCAACATGGAGCTGACTGTCATTTTCTGAATCATCAGGTAGGTCAGCCAACTGATGAACAAATACAACTGTAAAAGCAGAAATTGGGATAAGAGTAAACTTGGGAACAGAAGTTTTGGTCTGTAGTCCAGCACTAAAAATAGTCCCAAGTCAATGACAAGACTTCCACCCAGGAGAAGATAAAAATTAGTCTTTACAAAACCAGCTAAAATCGCCCTGCTTTGGAAACCAAGTAACTTTTGAACCCCCACTCGTTTCATCTCCATCATCGGCTGATAAACTGTCATTAAAATCACAAGCAAGATTGCCAAGATAAAGATAATGATAGATAGTAACAAAGCTTGATTTAGCACTCCAACCTGACTTCGGTAAGTGGGTTCTAATAAAATCGTCTTATCTATCTGGAAAAAATCACTCCACTTTTGTAGAATGGTATCATGATCTATCTCTTTGCTAGAGGTAATCATGTAGCGTCCATTTACAGTATGGGATTTATCCTCAATATAGGATTGGAAGGTCTGGAGTCGAATGAGTTTCACCTTTAAAAAGGTGGGAATGGTTCCTAGATTATTGGGAAGGTCCTGGTTGCTGTAGACTCCCTTCTCATTCTTTGAGAAATCAAGAGAAGTCAGACCGAACTCCTGATAGGGGAAGGTTTCCTTATCAAAAACACCAGCCTTGACGGCCTCATCTCCATTATCTACTTTGATAATAGAGACCTTGTCTTGACTTGCAACCTCTTCAAAAAACTGGAGAATAGTTTCTGTCGGTTTAGTGACATCTTTCAAGTACAAGTCAAATGAATAAGTTGTCTTGCCCATCTCCTGAATCCGCACTATTTCTCGTGTAACATTTACATTCAGGACAAAAAACGTAGTACACAGTAAGAGCAGGAGCATACAAAGATGACTGATTTTTTTCATAGAGATACCTCCCGTGAAGAGACGAAACTGGAAAAAAACTAACTTTCCAATAAAGCCACACAGTGATTCTCTCAGCTTAATTGTGTTCAAGGCTGAAAACACTGTGTGGTTTTTGAATGTTTAGAGGTTAGTTTTTTGAGCAATCGTCTATCAAAATGTCCGTTTATCTGTCAATAATCCTAGAAAATCTTGTCTCTTTAGGTCTGAGAAGTGTTTGGTAGAAAGACTTCCTTTTTGAAGTCCATCATCTCTAACCTGTAAATAATAGCTATGTTGGCTTGTTTTAATTGTCAAAAAATCGCCAAATACAAAAAATTTTTTCCAGTTACGAATCTCAAATTCTTTCATCTCTGATTTTGGAATGCGGATAAGTCCTTGCCGCAAATCACGATGATGCTCACTTGTGAAAGTCATCCCATTCCCAAGATTTCTTATCAGTAGTTCATCTGGGGTCACCATCACCAGCGCTATTTTAGTTAAGAAAATTTCAACTGTTGGTGGTAAAATCGCCAAGTTGAACCAAGGATGTAGGTAGCGATACGCTAAGAAATAATGAGGCTCCTCACCCAATCCTAGTTGTTTATATAAGGCCTTGACCTCACTATCTAACCTCGCTTCAAAAGACACATCCGAATGCTCTTCTTCCTTCCTCTGATTAAAATAACGCATCCAGACTAGGAAGCTTATAAAGTCTAGGACAAATATTCCTGATAAAAGATATTTTAAATTGTAGTTCATTACTTAACCTCCTGATTAACTTTTCCGCCTAGAGGCCTATCTATTTTGAAAATAGTTCCA
Source organism: Streptococcus mitis (assembly GCF_946190375.1). GTDB lineage: Bacteria > Bacillota > Bacilli > Lactobacillales > Streptococcaceae > Streptococcus > Streptococcus mitis_CJ. Next base: position 120,053 of record NZ_CAMIAF010000002.1, read on the forward strand.
TAACAACTTTAAATAAAACTGGTGACATTAAAATTAGGATAATTCCTATCACAAATATCATGACTACTCGAAAAAGCTCCTTATTTTTAAACATTTTTCCATCCCTTTTCTAGCTACATCATAATTCTCGACTAAATACAAAGTTAAGGGCACTGAATTTGTCAACGCTTGCACAACCCCCGTTTCACCTATATTATAAATCAACATATATAAACTGTCAAGCAATTTAAGTGATAATATAAATATTTTTAAAAAGAAGAATTATAGTTATATTCCACACATAAAAAAGATAGCTTCTGCTATCCTTGTACATTATCTGACTACTTATCCATCAGATATTGTTCTACCTTGAGTGCCATAACTTCATTATTTTCAATTAGATAGAGCACCTTAGCTTTCATATAATAGTCCTTAGCAACAGAGATATCAAGATCTTCTGTTACATTTCCCAACAAACAATATAAATCTGCTAGCCTAAAGCTACTATGATACTTGTTACAAAATTCAATCATCTCCAATAATAGGGCTCTGGACTTATCCATCTCCTCCTGTTTCCAAAGGTGGTAACAATAATTGTATTTTATTTTGATATACAACTCAATTTGTTCACGCACACTGGTATCGATTTTTGAAAGAGCTACGGAAACCTGTTCATATAGTTGTTCAAATTTCTCCTTATCCTCATCATAGCCTAAGAAAATCAGCAGGGTATTCAAAATATACAAATAATCCACTTTATCAATACTAATCCTACTGAGGATGTCCTCTATTTTTGAAATAGCTAGTTTTAATTGATGTTCACATTGATAGGTTAGAATGGCATCTATCCAGTCCAGATAAATCTTTTCATCAAAAGATAAGGAAGTCTGTTGCTTTCTTTCTCCCTCAAAAGCATATTTCAAAGAGGCATAATCTTGATTTTCCAACAATGTTTCAGACAACCTCTTGAAAGCAGACAAGCCTAGAAACTCTTTCGAAATTTCTCCTGAAAAGAAATAGTCCATATTTAAGCCCATTTTTTCAGATAATTTATATAACAAATCTGCTCCTGGCATATATTTGCCTTGTTCCATTCGACTTATCTGAGTTTGTTGGCAAATTCCTTCTGCCAATTCTTTTTGCGACCAGCCCAGCTCTTTTCGCTTAATTTTTAATCTTGTTGCTAATAATGCATGCATGCTAACCACCACTATTTATATTCTATAAAAACATTATACTACTTTTTTGAGAAGATTATGACATATTGTCTACAAAGGGTGAACAGGTTTCTCAAAATGTAAGAAAAAAGAGCTATTAAAAGCTCTTCCCCTATTTCTTAATACCAGCCGTTGTTAAGCCAAAAGTTTTTAGCGGCTGTCCATGAACCGTAACGTCCTGCAACGTAGGCATCTGCTACACGTTCTTGGTTTTCAGCTGAGTAGTCACCGTTCAAGTATGAATCTGTCAATTGGTAACGTCCGATGTAACGTCCGTTTGTAGCTGTGTAGCTACCGCCTGATTCTTTTTGAGCGATCCATTCTTTGGCTTCTGCTTCAGATCCGCTTACAGTTGAAGCAACCGTTTCTTCTGCTACTGGGGCGCTTGCTACTGGAGTTTCTTCTTCTGCCACCTCTGTAGTTTCTGCCACTGTGGCTGAAACAGTTTCGTCTTGGGCAGCTGGAGCTTCATAAGTCGTTGAAGCTGTGGCTACTGGTGCTGCTGGACCGTCGATAACCAACTCTTGACCAACATAAATCATATGGATGTTGTCAATGTGGTTGTTTTCTGCCAATTTCTCAACAGTTGTGTTGTGAGTTTCAGCGATTTCTGAAAGTGTATCACCTTCTTTAACAGTGTAAGTTGATGATTCTTGAGCAGATACAAATGATGGAGCAAATACTGCAAACAAGGCAGCTACTCCTGCAAGAGTTGTTTTAATCTTTTTAGTTGTTGATTTCATATTTGAAAATTCTCCTTCTTTCTATACTTCTATCATACCCTTTAAATATTACTGTTTCTTGACACTTTTATGTAGAAATATTACAAAATTATTTTTTATTTCCCTAAATAAGGTATTTTTTGTCATAAAAGATACTATTTTTATGCTATTTAAGGTATTAGAAAGGTTTTCATCTACAATTAAAGCCAAGACCTTTATTCTTTGATATAATAGAGATAAGAATTTTTATAAGGGGAAACTGATGAAATCACTTCGTTTTCAATCTGTCTTTGATATCATCGGACCAGTTATGATTGGCCCATCTAGTAGTCATACCGCTGGTGCTGTCCGTATTGGGAAGATTGTCTCTTCCATTTTTGATGATACTCCGACAGAAGTCGAATTCCAACTTTTTAACTCATTTGCCAAAACCTATCGTGGTCACGGAACAGACCTAGCCCTTGTTGCAGGTATTTTAGGCATGGATACAGATGATCCTGAAATCCCAAACAGTCTGGAGATTGCCCACAAACGTGGCATCAAGATTGTCTGGACCATTCAGAAAGACAGCAATGCCCCTCACCCAAACACCACTAAAATTACCGTTAAAAATGCCCATAAAACCATCAGCGTGACTGGTATTTCTATCGGAGGAGGGAACATTCAGGTCACCGAACTCAATGGCTTTGCCGTCTCTCTCAATATGAATACACCGACTATCATCATCGTTCATCAAGATATTCCAGGTATGATTGCCCTCGTAACAGAGGCCCTTTCACGCTATGGTATCAATATCGCCCAGATGAATGTTACTCGTGAAAAAGCTGGTGAAAAAGCTATTATGATTATCGAAGTTGACAGTCGCAACTGTGATGAGGCCATCGAAGAAATTCGAAAAATCCCTCATCTCCATAATGTCAATTTCTTTAAATAGGAGGAAGCATGTTTTATTCTATCAAAGAATTGGTCGAGCAGGCAGAACTGGACTTTCAAGGAAATGTCGCAGAACTCATGATTACAACAGAGTTTGAATTGACCGGTCGCGAACGTGAAGAAGTCCTCCTTCTCATGGAACGCAATCTGGAAGTCATGAAAGCCTCTGTCCAACTTGGCCTCAATGAAAATAAATCTCGTAGTGGCCTGACAGGTGGAGATGCTGCAAAATTGGATCACTACATTAAAAACGGAAAAACTCTGTCAGATTACACGATTCTCTCTGCTGCCCGAAATGCCATCGCAGTCAATGAACACAATGCTAAAATGGGCTTGGTTTGTGCCACTCCGACCGCAGGAAGTGCTGGCTGTCTGCCCTCAGTTCTAACAGCTGCTATTGAAAAATTAGACCTCAATCACGAACAACAGCTGGATTTCCTCTTTGCTGCCGGTGCCTTTGGACTAGTCATCGCAAACAATGCCTCTATCTCAGGTGCTGAAGGTGGCTGTCAGGCCGAGGTTGGTTCGGCCTCTGCTATGAGTGCTGCAGCCTTGACTCTGGCTGCCGGTGGAACACCTTATCAGGCCAGTCAGGCCATTGCCTTTGTCATTAAAAATATGCTGGGCCTCATCTGTGACCCTGTTGCCGGCTTGGTCGAAGTTCCCTGTGTCAAACGCAATGCCATGGGAGCCAGCTTTGCTTTCATCGCAGCAGACATGGCCTTGGCAGAGATCGAATCTAAAATTCCTGTGGATGAAGTTATCGATGCCATGTACCAAGTAGGAGCAAGCATGCCAACTGCCTTTCGTGAAACAGCTGAAGGTGGACTCGCTGCCACCCCTACTGGTCGTCGCCTCCAAAAAGAAATTTTCGGAGAATAAGTTTATCAAATAGGAGAAACCATGACCTCTATCACAGCGATTTTTTTCGATCTGGATGGAACCCTCGTTGACAGTTCTATCGGGATTCACAATGCCTTTACCTATACCTTTAAGGAACTCGGGGTGCCTAGTCCTGATACCAAAACGATTCGTGGTTTTATGGGACCACCTCTCGAAAGTAGTTTTGCGACCTGCCTTCCCAAAGACCAAATTTCTGAGGCTGTCCAGATATACCGTTCCTACTACAAGGCAAAAGGCATCCATGAAGCTCAACTTTTCCCTCAGATTGTAGAATTGCTTCAAGAACTATCTAAGAATTACCCTCTCTACATCACCACTACAAAGAATACTCCAACCGTTCAAGACATGACTAAGAACTTGGGAATCTTTCATTTCTTTGATGGTATTTATGGTTCCAGCCCTGAAACACCCCATAAGGCAGATGTCATTCGCCAAGCCTTGCAGACACATCAACTAGCACCAGAACAAGCCATCATTATCGGAGATACCAAGTTTGATATGCAGGGGGCTCAAGAAACAGGCATTCAGAAATTGGCCGTCACTTGGGGATTTGGAGAGCAAGCAGATCTACTAGACTATCAACCTGATTATATCGCCCACAAACCATTAGAGGTTTTGGCGTATTTTCAATAACATAGACTGGGCGATACCCCCATTTCAGAAGAAAATGGAGCAAGTTTCTACATAACAAAACGCATATTACCAAGGTTCTTCTTGTACTGACCTGATAATATGCGTTTTTCTTTTTTATTCAACGTGGGTGGTTTGATTGGCAAAGGCGATAATGGCTTGCTTCAACTCATCTCCACTAAGAGTGCGGAACTCTTCAATCTTTTGATCGATGGCTTCTAAAGGCATGACATTAACCTTACCAACGAAAATCTTATCCATAACCTGGTTATCAACCAATTCGGTCGAAACCAAGAGTTCTTCGTAGAGTTTTTCGCCTGGGCGGATTCCAACTTCAACAATTGGAATTTCGCTTTCGGTGTGGCCACTTAGAAGCACCATTTTCTTGGCCAAGTCATAAATCTTGACTGGTTTGCCCATATCAAGGATAAAGACTTCTCCATCCTTGGCATAAGCACCAGCATGGATAACCAAACGGCTAGCTTCTGGAATAGTCATAAAGTAACGGGTCATGCGGAAGTCTGTCACCGTTACAGGCCCACCTTCAGCAATCTGGCGTTCAAAGACTGGAATGACACTACCACGGCTACCAAGTACATTCCCAAAACGAACTGCACAGTAGGTTGATTGGCTACGTTGGTTAAAGCCAGTGACAATCAACTCAGCCACTCGCTTGGTTGCTCCCATAACATTTGGTGGATTAACAGCCTTATCTGTCGAAATCATAACCATCTTAGGTACTTTGGCTTCATCAACAGCCTTAGCAACATTGTAAGTTCCACGAATATTGTTTTTGAAGGCTTCTTTTGGATTGCGCTCCATCATAGGAACGTGCTTGTGGGCTGCCGCATGATAAACAATAGCTGGCTTGTACTGTTCAAAGACTTGCAACAAACGGTCATAGTCTTGAATATCGGCAATAACTGGTACATAATCAATCCCTTGGAACTTACGAATCAATTCATGATACACAAGGTAGATTGAATTTTCCCCGTGACCGAGCAAGACGATACGTTCAGGATTGAAACGGCTAACTTGGCGACAGATTTCAGAACCGATTGAACCTCCAGCACCTGTGACTAAGATTGTCTTACCTGTCAGTTCTACGCCCAGACGCGATTCATCAAGACGAATTTCCTGACGACCCAAAAGGTCTGTGATATCAATCTTCTGGAAGCCTCCACCTGCTTGATGAAGTCCTTGAACAACAGTTTCAACCTTAGGCATCTTATAACATTTGACTCCCAGCTTATTACACATCTGCAAGATACGTTCATATTCTGACGGGTCAAGCGACGGAATCGCAACGATAACACGCTCAATTTGATGGCGTTTGGCTAATTCAGGCAGATCATCATATGAACCCAAAACAGGGATACCACCAAGTTTTTGGCCCTTTTTCTTAGCGTCCTTATCCAAAATACCGACCAGTTCCAAATCACTGGTTGGATGTTGGTAACTATCCATAAAGAGGGCTCCGCCATCACCAGCACCAATCAAGAAGGTTCGACGGTGTTCTCCATCACCACTGCCTTTTTTGCGTCTAGAGTAGATTAACTGCCAAGTAATCCGTGGCAATAAAATCAAGAAGGTACTCAACAAGATAAAGAGGATGATGAAACGGATTGAAAAAAGTGGCAAGAAGGCATAGCAGATACTATATGACAAGACGCTGCTCGCAGTCACACCAAAAAAGATTTTCATGAAATCCGTAATCTTGCTGTAACGACTAATACTAGCGTTCAAGCCCCAAAATGCAATCATCAATTGATAAAACAGGAAAGCCAAACTCGTATAGATAATGTAGTCAACAGGTGCTGGATTAATCAAGCCGTAGAATAAGATATAAGATACAATGATGGAAACCACCATACTCAAAATATCAAATATTCCCCAGAAAACCTGTTTTTGTTGTTTATTTAAAATTTCCACCAGATCAATCACATAATCTGTGAGTTTTTTATTCATAGAAATTTACTCCTCCTTAAAAGAGTTTTACTATATTGTTATTGTAGCACATTTTAATTTATTTGGCTTATTTTTCCAAATAAATTACTGTTCCCTTGTACTCTTTCTTCCATTTAAATCCTCTAATTAAACCTACAACCGTTCCAAGGCCATAAGCAAAGTGAATGGAAAATAAAAGAAAGGGCATCACAATTAGAAATCCATTTTTATGTTTTAATAAAGTCAGCAAAGTGAGTAATGCCAAAAGTAGAAAATAGGTACCTAATAGTAAAGTTATGAATACGAATGTGATCGGTAACAATGCTAGACTAAACACAAGACTCAAAACAAATAAACAAGGAACATAGTGAAATAATGATAAACACTTAGGCTGAACATGACTTGTCAAGCCAATCCACAAACCATTTGAATACTTTTGATGCAGCATTTTCTTGAATGTTGGTCGAATATACTGATAAGATAGAATACTTGGGCTATAGCGGATTTTATAACCATGTTCTCGAATTCTATAATGAATATCATTATCTTCAGTTCGGCCAAGTTGCTCATTTACTAAACCAACCTTCTGGAAAACCTCTCGTTTATACATCCCATGAAAAATAGAAGAAACATATCTATCCTCGGAACTATTTCGATAATTGGCAATGCTACTGCCAAACATATTTTCCTCAACAAGATGCAAGGTCTCTGCCCATTTTCCCTTTCCTTCAACAATCGTCGGTCTAGGTCCCCCACAGACAGATTCACCTTGTTGAATAACAGCCACATTATTCATTACAAAACTCTCAGTAACTTTTGAATGAGCATCAATTTTTAAAATAAGGTCCCCTACAGAATGTTTAACTCCCAGGTTAAAACCACTAGCTTGATTTTTCTTAGGATTGTTATACAATCTGATTGAGTTAAACTCTGTGTCTTCTTTTATAAATTGCTGAATGATGGCTGTTGTCCCATCTGTAGACATAGCATTTATAAATAGAATTTCAATATTTTCTTTAGGATAGGTTTGATTTTTTAAGTCTTCAATTAGACCAGGCAGATATTTTTCTTCATTGTATGCACTGATTACAATGGATACGAGAAGACTTTCAACATTTTGAGTCACTACTACTCTCCTGAATTTTTCCTTCCACTATTTTATCATAATTTTCAAGACTTTCCCATTTTTATCTTGAAAGCCAGAAACCTTACTTGACATTATAGGGAAAAAGCCTTAAAATAAGCTGTTATTAAAATCAGCTAGAAGAGGTATTATATGAAAAAGCAATCACTCTTTTTTGTTCCAGGTATTATCCTAATTGGTGTTTCCTTGCGGACTCCTTTTACCGTTTTACCCATTATTTTGGGAGATATTTCGCAAGGTCTGGGGGTAGAAGTTAGTTCGCTTGGTGTCCTGACCAGTCTTCCCCTCCTCATGTTTACCCTCTTCTCACTCTTTTCTACCCGACTGGCTCAAAAAATCGGCTTGGAGCATCTCTTCACCTACAGCCTTTTCTTCTTGACCATCGGTTCTCTCATTCGACTAATCAATCTGCCCCTGCTCTATCTAGGAACCTTGATGGTTGGGGCAAGTATCGCAGTCATCAATGTGCTGCTTCCTAGTCTTATCCAAGCCAATCAACCAAAGAAGATTGGTTTTCTGACCACCTTATATGTAACCTCTATGGGGATTGCAACGGCTCTGGCTTCCTATCTAGCTGTGCCCATTACACAAGCCAGTTCTTGGAAAGGACTTATCATCCTCCTCACCCTGCTCTGTCTAGCAACTTTTTTGGTCTGGCTCCCAAATCACCGCTATAATCACAAACTGGCTCCGCAAACCAAACAAAAAAGCAAAGCAAAGGTCATGCATAACAAACAGGTCTGGGCAGTGATTGTCTTTGCCGGTTTTCAATCCTTGCTCTTTTACACCGCTATGACCTGGCTACCTACCATGGCTATCCATGCAGGCCTATCCAGTCACGAAGCTGGCTTGCTGACTTCTATCTTCTCTCTGATTAGCATTCCTTTTTCAATGACCATCCCAAGCCTGACAACCAGCTTGTCAACTCGTAACCGTCAGCTCATGCTCACTCTGGTCTCACTGGCTGGTGTTGTCGGCATTTCCATGCTCTTTTTCCCAATCGGTAATTTCTTTTACTGGCTTGCCATCCATCTCCTCATCGGAACCGCAACTAGCGCCCTCTTCCCTTATCTCATGGTCAACTTTTCACTCAAGACAAGCGCCCCTGAAAAGACAGCCCAATTGTCCGGCCTATCTCAAACAGGAGGCTATATCCTAGCAGCCTTTGGGCCAACCCTCTTTGGTTACAGTTTTGACCTTTTCCACTCTTGGGTACCAGCTGTAGCTGCTCTCTTGCTCGTAGATATCATCATGACTGTGGCCCTCTTTACAGTGGACAGAGCTGATAAAATCCTTTAATTATTCTAAAATACTTCTCAAATATAAATAATGCAAAGCCAGACTCTGTCTGGTTTTTTTAGATGTTGATAAAAATTTATAGTCTAAGATATCTTAATTCTAGATTAACAGGTTATTTTGTGATAGAATAAAGTTGCGCATGATTAGATTTTTGACTTGTGTGTTCGCAAGTATTAACAAAAATGTTACTAGAGTGTTCAGCTCACTCCAGTAATCTCAAAACTAAGACAATTAGGTTTCTTCTGGAAAAAGTTGCAGTATGTTTTATCTCTGCCGAAGGAAGATTTCTATACTGTCGTTCGCATAAGAGTTTTCATGCGCTTTTTTATTAAGGATAAGATAATGACTAAATTAAATCGATTAGAAACCAAAACCAAGGATGACTTTGCAAGGCTTCTTGGTTTTAAAAACGCCAGATACATTAACTATTTATTGTACATTGTAAAAACCGATAATTTGTACAACTCTTTCACAATACCTAAAAAAAATGGTGGGGATAGAGTTATACATGCACCTAAAAAGGAGCTAAAATTTCTTCAGAAAAAATTAGCTGATGTTTTATGGGAGTGTTTTCTGAAAGTTTCAGAATTCAAACCTACAGAAAAAAATCCTGTTCTGTCTCATGCTTTTGAAAAGGGGAAAAGCATTATTACCAACTCTCAGATGCATCGAAACAAGAAATACATTCTGAACATTGACTTGAAAAACTTTTTTGATTCTTTTAATTTTGGAAGAGTAAGAGGCTTCTTTATAAAAGATAGAGATTTTGCTGTTTCACCAGAAATTGCTACAGTAATTGCACAAATTGCATGTTATCAAGGTAAATTACCACAAGGAGCCCCGTCTTCTCCCATCATCACAAATTTAATTACTAGAATTTTAGATTATCGGATTGTCAAAATTGCTAAAAAGTATCGTTTTACTTATTCTAGATATGCCGATGATATGACTTTTTCAACAAATCGTGAATTAAACTCTAATAAATTGAGAGCAAGCCAAGAGTTAGAAAACTTTTTAGCTGAATTGGAGGAACTAATCATCTCATCTGGTTTTGAAATCAATCCTAAAAAAACACGGTTGAGTAATAACATGCAGCGCCAAGAAGTTACTGGACTGGTTGTCAACAAGAAGATAAATGTAAAAAGAGAGTACGTAAAAAATACTCGTGCAATGGCCTTTCAATTATACAAAGATGGAGCTTTTGAAATAGATAAAAAACCAGGAACACTCAACCAACTAACGGGACGATTTGCTTTTATTTTTCAAATAGATCAATACAACAACTACTTACTTTACAAAAAATCCCTGATACAAAATAATCTAGACTCACAAAAATATTTATTAGGAAGAAATTCATCAAAAAAATCTGAATCGAAATATTATTGGAAGTATATCTTTTATAATAAAGATTTACGAAAAGAATTATTCTATAATAAAAAACATAGTACATATAAATTACCTACAGAATTTTACAGTATCGGTAAAGAAGAAAAGAAAATGTACATGTCTTTATTCAATTCTAGAGAAAAAGAGTACAAGAAATTTCTATTTTATAAATACTTTTTCGGAAACGACAAACCTCTAATTATAACAGAGGGAAAGACTGATCCCCGGTATATTAAAGCGGCTTTAAAAAAATTATATCTAAGTTATCCTGAACTTGTTGAAAAAGTTGGTAATAACTTTATATTTAAAATTGAATTTCTAAATCACACTAATACAATTGAGTATCTTTTTAATGTCCCCGAGGGAGGAAGTGGATTTTTATTTTGGTATAACTATTTCTCTGACAAAGAGAGTTTTCCAATGAGTGATACTGAAAAGGTACTATATTTGAATTATATTGATTATTTTGAAAAGCTAACAAAAAAGAGGCCCAAGAATCCAACGATTTTTTTATTTGACAATGAACCGTCAGGGAATCCACTTTATGATTTTGTGAAACATGCACGTGACTTAGCGATTTCAAAAAATAATTTGGATCAAATTAGAGGCACATCATTTAATAGGATTACAAAGAAAAATAATTTGTACATAATGGCAACGCCGTTATTATCCACTAGAAATAATGGAAATTCCTCTGATATCGAAGACCTATTATTGTCACGTAATTTGCCACCCATGTTAAAAGGGAAGACATTCTCCAAAGATGGTGGTGCTAATCATTATGGAAAGGATATTTTTTCAAAGTATGTTCTAAAGAATTATAAGAAATTCGATTTTACTGAGTTTATTCCATTGCTAGACAGCATAAGAGATAATATCCTAAATTATTAATCATGATTCTTGCTTATTTTTAAAATATTGACTTCTATCAAATATCAAATTTATACAAGATATCCTCTAAACTTCTAGTTTTGCCTAGGAGTTTTTTTATATATAAAAATTTTACACATTTCTCTTGACAGGGCTTTCTTTTAGATGTACAATGTATGTGTAGAAAAATTATATATAAAAATCTTACACATTAGAAAAGGAGGTTTCCCATGTACTTTCCAACATCCTCTGCCTTGATTGAATTTCTCATCTTGGCCGTACTGGAAAAAGGGGATTCTTATGGTTATGAGATCAGCCAAACCATTAAGCTGATCGCTAATATCAAAGAATCTACACTCTATCCTATCCTAAAAAAATTGGAAGGCAATAGCTTTCTGACAACCTATTCTAGAGAGTTCCAAGGTCGCATGCGCAAATACTACTCCTTGACAAACGGTGGTATAGAGCAGCTCTTGACCCTAAAAGATGAATGGGCACTCTATACAGACACCATTAATGGCATCATAGAAGGGAGTATCCGCCATGACAAGAACTGAATACCTGACTCAGCTAGAACTCTATCTCAAAAAACTGCCTCAGGCTGACCAAATTGAAGCCATGGACTATTTCAGGGAACTCTTTGACGATGCTGGAGTCGAAGGAGAGGAAGAACTCATCGCTAGCTTAGGAACTCCTAAGGAAGCAGCTCACGAAGTCCTCTCTAATCTTCTCGATAAAAAAATCAATGAGGCACCCGCTCAAAAAAATAACCGACAAATTTTGCATATCGCCTTGTTAGCCCTCCTTGCAGCACCCATCGGTATTCCTCTGGGAATCGCCATCCTCGTGTCCCTGTTCGCAATCCTTGTGGCAGCCTTAACTGTCATTCTAGCTTTCTTTGCGGTTTCCATACTTGGTATCATCGGCGGATTCCTATTTTTAGTTGAAAGTTTCACTGTTCTCGCCCAAGCTAAATCAGCCTTTATCTTGATTTTTGGTTCTGGTTTACTGGCTATCGGTGCTTCTTCACTAGTCTTACTAGGTATTTCCTATGTAGCCCGCTTCTTCGGCCTACTCATTGTTCGCTTGGTGCAATTGGTTCTCAAAAAAGGAAAGAGAGGTGACCAGCATGCGTAAGTTTACAAAAGGATTTCTCATTTTTGGTGTGGTGACTACCATTATCGGCTTTATCCTGCTCTTTGTAGGCATCCAATCTGACGGGATTAAGAGTTTGCTTGCCATGTCCAAGGAGCCTGTCTATGATAGTCGGATGGAAGAGTTGACCTTTGGCAAGGAAGTCGAAAACCTAGAGATTACTCTCCATCAACACGCACTGACCATCACAGACTCTTTCGATGATCAAATCCACATTTCTTACCATCCATCTCTTTCTGCTCACCATGATCTTATCACAAATCAGAACGATAAAACGCTGAGCCTCACTGATAAGAAACTGTCTGAAAGTCCGTTTCTCTCTTCTGGAATTGGCGGGATTCTCCATGTCGCAAGTAACTACTCTCGTCGTTTTGAAGAAGTTATTCTCCAAGTTCCAAAAGGAAGAAGTCTAAAAGGGATTAACATCTCAGCCAATCGCGGTCAAACCAGTATCACCAATGCCAGCCTTGAAAATGTGACCCTCAATACCAATAATGCCTATCTCCTCCGAATTGAAGGAAGTCGTATCAAAAACAGTAAACTCACAACCCCTAATATCATCAATATCTTTGATACAGACCTTACAGATAGTCAGCTAGAGTCAACAAAAAATCACTTCTACGTTGACAATATTAAAGTATATGGTAAGGTAGAACTAACTTCTAAAAATGAACTCAGCATCACACTAACTCAACAAGAAAGCCAAGAAATCAACTTAGACCTATCAAGTCACTATGGTCCTATTTATCAGTTATCAAGAGATGAGAGTCAACATCACCCAAACGAATTAAGCAACCCTTACAAAACTGAAAAAACCGATGTAAAAGGTCAACTCATAGCTAGGGCTGAAGATTATATTAGTCTTGAAACTACAGCCAACAAACCTTAACAAATCTACTTATATCTATCAAAATGATGTATATACAACTAAAAAGGAGGTTCTACCATGAAACAAGAATGGTTTGAAAGTAATGATTTTATAAAAACAACAAGCAAGAACAAGCCTGATGAACAAGCCCAAGATGTTGCAGACAAGGCTGAAGAAACGATAGCCGTTCTCGATACACCAATTGAAAAAAATACTCAAGTAGAGGAGGAAGTCTCTCAAGCTGAAGTCGAACTGGAGAGTCAGCAAGAAGAGAAAATTGAAACGCCTGAAGACAGCGAATCGAGAACAGAAACAGAAGAAAAGAAGGCATCCAATTCTACTGAAGAAGAGCAAGACCTTTCTAAAGAAACAGAAAAAGTCACTATAGCTGAAGAGAGTCAAGAAGCACTTCCTCAGCAAAAACCAACCACGAAAGAGCCCCTTCTTATCAGTCAATCCTTAGAAAGTCCCTATATCCCCGACCAAACTCTAAAATCTACGGATAAATGGAAAGAGCAAGCGCTTGATTTTTGGTCTTGGCTAGTGGAAGCAATCAAATCTCCTACGAGCAATCTTGAAACAAGTAGCACACACAGTTACACAGCCTTTCTCTTGCTCATTCTGTTTTCTGCATCTTCCTTTTTCTTTAGTATCTACCACATCAAACATGCTTACTATGGACATATAGCAACTATGCATAATCACTTCCCTGAACAATTTGCTTCATTAAATCTCTTTTCGATTATCTCTATCCTAGTAGCAACAACACTCTTCTTCTTTTCATTCCTCTTGGGTAGTTTCGTTGTGAGACGATTTATCCACCAGGAAAAAGACTGGACGCTAGAAAAGATTCTCCAACAATATAGTCAACTCTTGGCAATCCCAATCTTCCTCACTGCTATTGCTAGTTTCTTTGCTTTCTTTGATAGCCTACGATTTACAGCCCTCTTGTGTGTGATTAGCATTGGAATCATTCTGCTTGCCAGTCTCCATATCATTACAAGACCTAGTCAATCAAGTGAAACCGACTCCTTCTATCAGTTATTCTTATCTGTCCTTGTAAACGGAGTCATTATCCTCCTCTTCTTTGTAGCTGAAGTGGCACTAATTGGGGATTATCTTCGTATCTTGGCCTTTCTTTAAGATTCAATCCTGTCTTTCACGGCAGGATTTTTTATATGCTAAAAAGCAAGTCGATTGACCTGCTTCTGATTTACTCTTCTTGTGCTAATGCTTTAAAATCTTTGTCTAAGATGGGTTGCACTTCTAATTGATTGGCGTCTAGTTGGTGGTAAGATGCTGATGGTAGTGACTCTAAGAATCTTTCATAGTCCAAGCGAGCGATGGCTTCATAGTCTTCTGGTTTAGAGCCATCTCCTGTAATTTGAACCAAGTCAATCTCCCACTTGACTTCCTTATCCACCAATTGCTCCATATAGGCAGCAGGAACAAATGGCTCTCTCGGTAAAACAGTCTTGACGCCTTGAGCTAGATGGTAAACACCGTGCACTTGGCCTTCTCCATCCTGATAGAAGGAAACTCTTGCAAAGTAGGCGTCTGTCTCTTGAACCGCACGCACACGCGCTTCAAACTGAGCCAAGCCATCTTCTTCTAAAAAGCTTTTCAAATCCTCATGACTAAAGAAAACAGGATTAAAAATTCCTTGGCAAATCGTAAAACGAGCTGCATTATCTGTCAGATGGGCTTGAATACTTGCTTGGAAATAAGCTTCAAAATCAAAACCATCTAGCCCCTCAATCTCAGTTCCTGTATAAGCAAGTAGGGCTTCTAAAAATGCTTTGATAATCTGCCAGTCTGTCTTCGTGAGTAGGTCAGGAAGATCGACACGGTAAGCCTTTTGACCATCAGCATAACTAATCTTAAAGAGAAATTGTGATTGACCCACTATCGCACACTCGATATACTCGAGACGATTAAGAGGCTGACGGAGATAAACCGCATCATAACTATGTGACTCCAAACCATCTACCAAGGCCAAGATCGACTTGGCAGTCAAAATCTCTTGTTCTCCTAAAATGCTCTGTTTATTTGGAATAAAAAATGTTTTCGTCATAACTGGACTCCTTTGAAATCGTTTACATATAGTATACCTTATTTTTCTGAAAGATACAGAAACAAACTTTAGATTTTTGAGTAAAAAGCATAGAAAAACAGCCCCTGAGGACTGTTTAATCTTATACAGTAGCTACTTGATCCAAGCTTTCACCGATAGCAGCTAAGCGCTCGACAACTTCAGCTTGTGTCAATTCATTTTCTGAAACATAGCGGTTACGTGGGTGAACACGGCACTCGTGTGAGCATCCACGAAGGTACTTGTCTTCATTTTCTTCTGATGTCAAGATACGACGGTTACAGAATGGATTTCCACAGTTGACATAACGTTCACATGGTGTTCCATCAAACCAGTCTTTCCCTACGATGGTTGGGTTAACATGGTTGACATCTACGGCGATACGCTCGTCAAAAACGTACATTTTCCCATCCCAAAGCTCACCTTGGACTTCTGGGTCTTTACCATAAGTTGCGATTCCTCCGTGCAATTGGCCGACATCTTTGTAGCCTTCACGGACCATCCAGCCTGAGAATTTCTCACAGCGAACCCCACCTGTACAGTAAACCACGACACGCTTGTCCATGAATTTTTCCTTGTTGTCACGGACCCATTGTGGCAATTCACGGAAGTTGCGGATGTCTGGGCGGATAGCTCCACGGAAATGTCCTAGGTCGTACTCGTAATCGTTACGTGTGTCAAGGACCACTGTATCTTCGTCAAGAAGGGCTTCTTTGAACTCTTTTGGAGACAAGTAAGCACCCGTTGTTTCAAGCGGGTTGATGTCGTTGTCAAAGTCGTTATCTTCTAAACCAAGGTGGACAATCTCTTTCTTGTAGCGAACAAACATCTTCTTGAAGGCTTGTTCATTTTCTTCGTCAATCTTGAACCAGAGGTCTTCCATACCTGGAAGGCTGTGAACGTAGTCCATGTATTTTTGAGTTGTTTCGTAGTCACCTGAAACTGTTCCGTTAATTCCCTCGTCAGCGACTAGGATACGGCCTTTCAAGCCGATTGATTTACAGAAAGCCAAGTGGTCTGCAGCAAATTGCTCTGCATTTTCAATTGGAGTATAAAGGTAGTAAAGTAAGACACGAATATCTTTTGCCATAAGATTTGTTCTCTTTTCTATTCTTAAATTTTCAGAATTTTTCATCTAACTATACTAGTATACCTGCTTGAGAAAACGAATGCAATTTATTTGACTGGAAATTGGAGAGGGTTCTTAAGATTTCCTGAATGGTTTAAGAGAAAAAATCCAAAACATGGATATCTATGTTATTGTTTCAAAAAATCACTGCCTCCCCCAGATAAACCTGAGGAAAACAGTGATTCAATTTTTAGGAATTAGGAATGAATACACGAAATCAATTTAGCTGATTATTTTTTGTTTTTCAAGAATTCATCGTATTGTTTTTGCATTTCGTTCAATACTTTATCGTAGGCACCTTCAGATTTCAATTTTTCCATCAATTCTGGAATAGCTTTATCTGGGTCTACAGTACCAGTGTTGATAGCTGTATCGAATTGTTGCATTGTGTTAGAGATAGCTGAGATTTCAGATTTCACATTGTCAGTGTTAAAGATGAATCCAAGCGCTGGAGATTCTTTAGCTTCTGCCAATTGTTTCTTAGAATCTTCGATTTGTTGGTCTGTAACGTTTTCGTTGATGTACAGGATCCAGTTGTTACCTGTGTTCCATCCACCCATGTGAGTGTTTCCTTTGTAGCCATCAAGGACGCGTACACGGTTTTCTTTACCTGCAAGTTTTTCCCAGTTCTTGCCTTCTGGACCGTAAACAAGACCGTTCAAAAGTTCTGGGTTAGTGTTCAAGAGGTTCAACACTTCCATTGATTTTTCTTTGTTCTTAGAGTTGTTTGAGATGACAAAGTTAGCAACTTGTGTTGTTTGGTTTTTCTTGATGAAGTTAGTGATTGGTTTGATTTGGATGTCTTTGTTAGCAACACGTGAAAGCAAGCTGTTACCGTAGTCAGCTGGTCCTACTGTTTCTTCACGAACGAACCAAGTATCTTGTTGAAGGTCAAATGAAGTATCGCTTGTTGCTACGTCTTTTGGAATGTATCCAGCTTCATAGAATTTGTGAAGAGTCTTCAAGTGTTCTTTGAAACGAGGTACTTCGTAACGGTTTACGATCTTAGTAGTGTCTCCTTCAAGGTCGATAACGAATGGAAGTCCATTTGGAACTGGGTAGTCAAAGTTATCAGATGGGATGAAGTTCTTAGTAACCGCAAATGGCACTACATCTGGAGCTTTTTCTTTGATTTGTTTCAATACTGGTTCAAGTGTTTCGTATGAAGTGACACCTGAAATATCGATACCGTATTTAGCAAGAAGAGTTCCGTTGAAGGCGAAGTTTTGAGATGATGCAACGTTGGCGGCAACTGGAACTGCGTAAATTTTACCGTTAATGCTGTTACCTTTGATGTAAGCTGGGTCAAGTGCTTTGTAAAGTTCTGCCCCTTCTTTCTTATACAAGTCAGTCAAGTCAGCATAGGCACCTTTTTGAGCATTTACAACATAGTTAGATGCAAAGGCGATATCGTAGTTTTCACCAGATGATGTGATAACTGACATTTTCTTATCATAGTCACCCCATCCAAGATATTGGATATCCAATTTAGCACCAACTTTTTCACCGATAATTTTGTTAGCATTTTCTAACAATTCATCCAAGTTATCTGGTTTGTCCCCGATTTGGTACATTTTGATAACAGTCTTATCACCTGAAGCTGAGTCAGCAGCCTTTTTGTTACCTGAAAGGTTTCCACAAGCAGCGAGACCAGCAGCCAAAGCGACTACACTAGCAGATGCAAAAGCATATTTTTTCCAGTTTTTCATGACAAAAACTCCTTTTTTTATTTTTAAACTTATAAACAATGTAATGATCTTATACTCAATGAAAATCAAAGAGCAAACTAGGAAACTAACCGCAGGTTGCTCAAAACACTGTTTTGAGGTTGCAGATAGAACTGACGAAGTCAGCTCAAAACACAGTTTTGAGGTTGTAGATAAGACTGACGAAGTCAGTTACCTATACCTACGGCAAGGCGACGTTGACGCGGTTTGAAGAGATTTTCGAAGAGTATCAACTTCACACAAGGGAAGTTGGGAACTGAGAAATGTTCTTTCTCAACAAGCACTATTCTTTCACACCACCGATAGTCAAACCTTTTACAAAGTAGCGTTGGAAGAATGGATATAGAATCGCGATTGGAAGGGTTGCGACCACAACCATGGCCATACGTCCTGTTTCTTTCGGTAGAGCAACGCCCAGTTGACCAGAGAGGCCGACCGCTTTGGCGATGTAATCCATATTTTGTTGAATTTGCATCAGCAAATATTGCAATGGATACAAGTTGTCACTCTTGATATAAAGAAGGGCGTTGAACCAGTCATTCCAGAAACCAAGAGCTGTTAAGAGCGTAATGGTTGCGATACCTGGTAGTGACAATGGCAAACAGATTTGGAAGAAGATCCGGGCTTCACTGGCACCATCGATACGAGCGGATTCAAGAATGGCTTCTGGAATGGTCTTCTTGAAGAAGGAACGCATCAAGATGATGTTAAATGGTGAGAGAAGCATCGGAACAATCAAGGCCCAAACTGTATCACCAAGTTGAAGTAAACGAGTTACCACGATATAGCCCGGTACCAAACCAGCGTTGAACAACATACTAAGAAGGGCAAAAATCGTAAAGAATCTGCGATACTTGAAGGTTGTCCGTGAAATAGCGTAGGCATAAGTTGTTGTGATAAAAACGTTTGTGATAGTCCCCACCACTGTTACAAAGACTGAGATGAAGAGGGCTTGGAGAATTTTATCCTTAAACTGTGCCAAAAACTCAAAACCGTCTAATCCAAATTGAGATGGGAAGAAGCTATATCCATTTTGGAGGATACTCTTTTCATCTGTTACCGAAATAACGATAACGAATACAAAGGGTAGGATACAAGAGAGGGCGATCAAACCAGAAATGGTACTGAAGAAGATATCTGCTTTCTTACTGAAGGAGTGAATGCCGACATTATCAATTTTTTCTTTTTTAATTTTCTTTTCTGCCATATTCTCCTCCTTTCTAGAACAAGGCTGAGTTTGGATCAACTCGTCTTGCAAGTAAGTTTGATAAGATAACCAGAATCAAGCCAACAACTGATTGATAGAGACCTGCTGCTGATGCCATGCCGATATCCGCTGTCTGAGTCAATCCGTTATAGACATAAACATCCAAGACGTTGGTTACGTTGTAAAGCTGACCAGCATTGTGTGGGATTTGGTAGAAGAGACCGAAGTCTGCACGGAAGATATTTCCGACTGCAAGGATGGTCAATACGGTTACCAATGGTGTCAACTGCGGAATGGTTACGTTCCGAATACGTTGCCATTTGCTAGCCCCGTCCACTGTTGCTGCTTCGTAGTAGGTTGGATCAATTCCCATGATGGTCGCATAATACATGACACTGCTATATCCAAAACCTTTCCAAATACCTAGGAAAAGTAGGAGATATGGCCAGATACCCAAGTCAGCGTAGAAATTGATTTCTTTGAGACCAAGAGTTTCCAATAAATGGTTGAAGACCCCTTTATCAATGTTTAGGAAGGCATCTGTAAAGAAACTGATGATAACCCAAGACAAGAAGTAAGGGAACAACATAGAAGTTTGGAAGATCTTAACCATTCTCTTAGAACGGAGTTCACTGAGGATGATGGCAATTCCTACAGACACAATCAAACCGATAAAGATAAAGCCGAGATTGTAGAGGACAGTATTTCGTGTGATAATAAAGGCGTCTCTTGAACTAAACAAGAATCTGAAGTTATCGAGTCCGACCCATTTACTATTCATGATACTATCTATGAATCCATTACTGGTCATGTGGTAGTCTTTGAAGGCAACCACGTTCCCAAATACTGGAATGTAGAAGAATAGAATCAACCAGAGTGCCCCTGGTAAAACCATCAAGAGAAAGATCCAGTTGTCTCTCAAGGTTTTTGAAAACTTATTCATAATTTCCTCCCTTTTTATTTTGATATCCATCTAAAAATTCCTTTTTAGACTTTTGATAACGATTACATTATTAGTATACTCCTATTTGCAAGTTAGGTTAAACTACTAATTATAGAAAAAACTCCACAAATTATTTTATGTGGAGTACTTTTTTAAGAAAGGGATGTTTCACGAGAAACACTCTGGGTAAGAGCACGATGTTCTTGTTTTTAGGTCGTATAAATGGTTGAAGCTGTCGCAATAGTATGCCACTGGTTAGCTGTTGTTGCTGCGAAGTCTTTGTCTGCGTAGAAATCAGTAAATGGCAAGATGTCTACTTCTAGTTCTTCGATGCGGTCAAGCTGACCTGCCAGATAAACCTCTATACGACTTTCTGCTCGCTTGATGCGTTGCAAGAGTCCGCCCATACGGATATCAACTGTATCCAAGCCAAAGACCTTGTTTTCCTTCAACCATTGGTGGCTAAAGAGGGCATGGAAGTGTTCGATTTGGCTTCTGAGTTCTGGTAATTCTTGTCTGGCGATTTCTTGCAAACTTTCTTTATCACCTTCTTGGTAGGCCTCACGAATGCGCCGTCCCACATACACTTTGCTACTTAAAATAGCATTCAACTGGGCCTGAGTTTCAAAGAGGTAGGCATAGTTGCCAGCTTTTTCTTTAATGTTAGCAAGCGTCTCAGCAGCCTGAGCGAAGTGCGGTTTGTCCTGTTCAGGTGTCATGTGTCGGTCAAGGAGCGGACAGAGAATATCCTGATAAAAGACATAGCGGTTAGGATTGATCCCGCTGAGATTGCCTGGCAGGTCTGGTAAAAGGTTGGCAAGGTCAATCTGCATAAAATCTTCAACCGATAAACCTGTATTGGTCTTGAAGTGTGCAGACAAACGGTCCAGGTCATTGCGGTAGCAGAGTTCTGCCCAGATTTGCAAGCTTGGTAGGACAGAGAATTGGGCTGTTTCCCCACCATTATCCCCCCAACCCGTTACAATGACTTCTTTGATGTCATTGGCACGGCAGGCTTTATTGGCCTCGATAGCCACTAGACGGCTGAAATGGTTATTGGGTGTAAAGCCAATCCACTTCCAAGCTCCCCCTGCAAATGCAAGGTCATGACTAATCTTATGATGGTTGCGGAAGTTGCGATTGTATTTTTCCTCGCTATCCTGATAATAGTCCCAGTAAACCAAGGTTACACGGTCTTTGAGACGGTCTAGGTAGACACGAGTTTCTTCTGGAATTTCCACATCACGGTCGTACTGGCCATCTGCTGACATGAGCTTGAAGAACATATCGCTCCACATCTGGCAGTGGAAACCATACTTATCGGCAATATCCAGCACGCGCTCCAAGTGTTGGCACATGAGGAGACTACGGTCCACAACACCGTTTAGAATCAGGTAACGTCCCAAGCCAACCAAGTGGGCTTCGTCCATCCCGATATTAACCTTGCGAGTTTGTAGTTTAGATAGAGTAGCAAACATGCCATCAATCAGATTATAAACCTTTTCTTCGCCGATAAGGAGAATGTCCTCTACATCACGGAGCTCCTGCACTTCCTTGACACCCCATTTAACAAAGGCTGACAAGTGGGCCAAGGTCTGAATACAAGGAACAAAAGTCATGTCAAACTGTTGGGCGTAGGCTTCGATTTCCTGTAATTCCTCAGCTGAGTAAGCTCCACGGAAATAGCCAAAGTAAGGCTGCCCTTCAATCTGGTAGGTATCTTCCATGTAAAGCTCAAAGGTTGAGTAGCCCATGAGAGCCAAGACCTCAATCATCTGCTTGGCAGCAGCCACATTCAGCACCGCATTTCTCGAACAGTCTGCCATATAAGCCAAATCTTCATAAGCTGCTTGTTCTTCAATCTCTACTTTATCACCTTCTGCTAGAGCTGTTACCAACAAGGACAAGGTACGATAAAGTTGGTGAGGTTTGCGGTAAGTTAGTTGATAGTGGCCACCCTCACCCTTGATAGAGATAGAGGCTTGGTCAGACTGAGCGACAGCTACCTCTACATCTGGTAGCGAAATGTGCTTTATCAGCCAGTCGATTGCCTGAGTTTGTTTGGAACTAATTCCTGTAAATCTTACCATTGGTTTTCCTCCTGTAGCCAGTTGACAAGGGCACCGTAGAGATTGGCATCTGCGTGATAGGTGCAGGCCTGGATAACAGGTGCGACCGTGTATTCTTCGTAGGTTTCAACAAAGTTATCAACAGCCTTCTTGACACCTTGAATAAAATCTGGATTTTGACTGATAGAGCCTCCCAGACTAATGACATCTGGGTCGATGAGATACTGAATATTGAGCAAGCCTTGCGCCAGATTACGGTTCATGCGCTCAATGGCTTCTTGGCAAAGAGCATTGCCAGCTGCCGCCTCTTGGTAAATCTTGCGACCGTCCCAGTCAGTCTGACCAGATTTTTCAATCACGTAGCGCACCATATTCCCAGTTGACGCTAGTTGCGACCAGTTGTTGAGCTCTTCAGCAGGGGCAAGGGTTGTCATGTAGCCAAATTCTCCACCCAGGCCGTGGCGACCTCGATGAAGTCTACCATTAATAATCATGGCTCCGCCAATCCCTGTCCCAATCACGACACAGGCTGCATTTTCAAGTTCTGGGTGGGCCAGTAATTCACTGAGTCCAACGCAGTTGGCATCATTTTCTAAATGGATAGGTAGCTGATAAGAGCTAAGCGCCTCATACCAAGAAAATCCGTGGATGTAGGGCACCGCACTGAAGCCATCAATCACACCTGTCTCTTGATTGACCGCACCTGGAACGCTCATAGCAATCCCACTGTAATCCTGCTCTGACAAGCGTTGATCTAGCCACGCTAGTAAGTCCTCCAAGTTTTCAGGCGTTGGGATACTTGTCTTATCTAGTATTTTCCCATCAGGAGTCAGACTGGCAAACTTAATTCCAGTCCCTCCGATATCAATCGTTGCAATGGTCATTGTTTTTACCATAAAAAGGGGCGAATCAGCAGTTAGTTCTTACCTTTTCGCCCCTCCTTTCTATCTTGTAGTATTAGTTATCAAACACTTTCAAAATCTTAGATTTCTTCTTTTTTGATGAATTCTGTACGAATCTCTTGTGGTGAAATGAGGCCTCTATGAACTGGGTATGGTCGCTCAAGTAAGTCAAGAATGGTTTGTTGGCGTTCTGATATGCGCACATTTTCTTGACTCATATTGTAGTAACGGAGGACATAGCCTTCTTCATTTTCAGCTACCTTAAAGGCTGTTGGACAGATTTGCGGTATGCTGAGAACAGAATGGCTCAAGAGGCTACCAGTCGCAGCCACGCTTCCTTCCTGTCTAGCAAGCTGAAGGCTGGTAAACGGTGTCTGCAAGGCTTTAGCACGACGATAGGCTGAGAAGCGTTCTTGGGCTTGGTGGCATTCAAGCGCAAATTCGACTTCAAACTCACGCAAGCATTGTGCTTCTGGCGTTGGGAAGTAGCCCCAGTCACCTAGCTCACCTGACGCACGCAGAATGGTCACTGCAATAGTGTCGTCTCCAAGTATTTCGTATTCATTCAACCCCCTGTTAGATACAGTAACACCTTTTTCATCGTCATACAGACTGACAAAGGCTTGTTGGTGTTGAGGATTTTCAGGATTTTCCCATGAAGCAGCTGGTTTGTTTGGTCGTGTCACCACCTCATAGATGCTTTCAGAATCATTGTTTGGACGCGTGTTATGAGTCTTGACCAAGAGACGGATACGGTGGTCTTTGGCAGTATTGGTAAAGCGAGTCTTGCAACGGATTTGTGGATTGTCAACAAAGACAGTCAACTCAGTTTCAAGAGGAATGCTTGTCAATTCTTCTGACCGTCCAGCCTTACGCTTCATAAACTCGATGATACCTTTTTGCTCTTCTTCTAGCTTTTCATCGGCACTGACAGGCACGGTCAATTCATGTTTGAGCAAAATCTTAGCGTAGCGAGCTGTGTTTTCCAAGACCTCATAGCCTTTCAACTCTGCATAGATTGGCTCTGTTCCTTTTGGTTGGAAATAGATATACTCATTTCCGATGTCCCCACGGTCTTCGAAGCGGATAAAATCTTCATAGGCTTCGTGAGTTGTCTTGTCATAGACTGTGATGTTGTCATCCACACTCACCGTTACAAATGGTGTATCAATCACCCCGTTTTGGTAAATGCCTTCACGGTATTCCTGTTCTCCTTCCAGCAACTGGAAAGTTGTCCAAGAGAGAGGTGCTAGGTGAACAGGAATAGTCACGCGCACTTGGCGAGCGATACGAGCTTGGCGGAACTTATCTTTTGGTAAATCGTACTCAAAATTAGCTCCGAGGTCTTCGATTTTAGCCTCTACAGGACGCCCATCCAAGTCCTCCACACGGTAACTTGGCAAGGTAAGAGCAGCCATCTTCTTGTAGCCTTCCGTTGGGTGCAATTCCTTAAAATCACAAGTCGCAACATCAATCACTGTGCTGACAGTATCGACCTTATCATGCAAGCCTGTGTTAATGACAGTAAAGAGATAATCACTTTGAGCCTTAGCCGTAGCGATTTTACCCTTCCACTCGTTAAGAAGATTGCTCTTAACAAAGTTTCCGACTTGATTAACCTTGGCAAAACGGGTTTCCATCTCGCGGTGAACCTCATCCACGCTACAGCCACAGATGCTATCATGGGGTGCATTCTGCAAAAGTGTTTTCCAAGCATAGGTCAACTGATCCTTGTGGTTGTGCCCCCCAGTGATAATCGTCAAGGGTTCAACCACTTGCTCTAGGAGGTTACTATTTTCTTGGAAGGCTTGTTTGAGGTAAATACGAGATGAAGAAGTGTTGGCAAGTGTGTACCAGCCATCTGTTTCCTGACTGGTCAACTCGCCTGTAACCGTTGATAACTGCTCTGGTAGAGCACTTTCCACAGCTTGAACATATTCATCAAAAGAACTATGAACAAAGGTCACATCTGGGAAGAGTTCATTTGCCACACGAATGGCTTCGCTCAGATTTTTCTGTACAGGCTGGTGATCACATCCGTTCATCATCAACCATTGGTTGGTTGAAGCATAGTCACGCACGTCTGCCAGTTTTTGTTTCCAGAAGGTCAAGGCCTCGTCTTTATCAACTGGAATTTCATTCCCATTACTGTACCAGTTGGCAAAGAGAATCCCGAGGACACGACTTCCGTCCGCACCCTGCCAGTACATTTCTGAAAACTGAGAAGTAAACTGCTCATCTTCGAGGACTTGGTTGTCAAATCCAATCGGCTTCACACCACGACCAAAAGCTGCCACATGAATGCCTGATTTTTGAAGGATTTGAGGCGCTTGCCCCATATTTCCAAAGGTATCTGGGAAGTAACCAATTTGAGTTGATTTGCCCCATTTTGCAGACTCCTGCTGACCGATAAGAGTATTACGGACATTGGCTTCACTTGAAATCAAGTAATCATCCTGCAAAATGTAAAAGGGACCAATTTTCAATTTTCCTTCGTCAATGTAGCGTTGAACTTTGTCACGATTTTCAGGGCGAATTTGCAAGTAGTCGTCAAGGACAATAGTTTGTCCATCCAAGTGGAAACTCTTGAACTCAGGGTCATTTTCAAAGAGATCAAAGAGATTGTCAAATAATTCCACCAACTGCATACGGTGGCTTTCAAAAGGCAAGTACCACTCACGATCCCAGTGACTATGTGAGATAATATGTACAACAACATTTTCCATGAAGTAAGACCTCATTCTAAATTTAAATTTTAACGTTTTAAATGTAAATTTGTGATTCTTTCCAAGAATCAGTTGCGCTAAAGCGCGCTCCTTAGCGGATATCCAAGTAATCCAAGACCAACTCACAGAACATCATGTTGGCCCAAGAGAACCATTCACGAGAGTAGAGAGTTGGGTCATCCACGTGGAAGCTTTCATGCATAACACCTGTCCCCCCATCGCAAGCAACCAGCTGATCCAGCAAGAATTTCTTCTCTGCTTTATCTGTCGTTGTCAAGCCTTGGATAGACAGAGCAATGGGCCAGATATAGCGATAGAAGGTATGAGAACTTCCAAGACCGCTAGCGTATTCTCCTTGGTAGAAATATGGATTTTCAGGGCTCAGAATGGTACGACGAGTGTCTTGATAAACTTCATCATCGACCGAACAGTAACCCAGATAAGGTGCAGCCAGCAGACTTGGTACGTTTGGATCATCCATGATGCTAGCATTTCCCAAACCATCCACTTCAAAGGCATAAATCTTTTCGCCCTTGCTGTTGGTTGTGTAGGCGTAGTTTTCAATTCCTTCTTGGATTTCAGACTGGAGGCGCTTGGCATCAGCAATAATGCTCTGGCTATCAGCCAGATCTAATGCTGCGAAGATTTCTTGCACATAACCCAAGACTACTACAGCAAACATATTTGACGGAATCAAGTAACTATACTGACAGCAATCATCACTCGGACGAAAGGCTGACCAAGTCATACCTGTCACTGCAAAATCAGGTCCAAAGCCATCATTTACCAAGGTGTCTTCCTTACGATCGGTATCTCGGACAAAACGATAAGGAGAGTTCTTGTGGTCTTGTTCTACCGTCCACAGATGGAGAATTTCCTTAGTCGCTGCGACAAAAGTCCCATCAAACTGGCTAGTCTCGCCAGTCTCTTTCCAGAGGAGATAAGCCAACTGCAAAGGATAGCAAAGCGAATCCACCTCGTACTTGCGTTCCCAAATCCAGCCATTAAGGTCTGTATGGTCGGTCTCGTGGTGCCCCTTCCAGTTTTCCTCAATGTTGAAGGAATTGGCATAAGGATCCTTGAGCACCAAGGTCATCTGACGTTTGACTAAACCTGCAATGGTCTGACGCAAGAGGGCATCTCTTTTAGCCACATGAAGGTAGGGTCTGAGTTGAGCTGTCGAATCCCGAAGCCACATGGCAGGAATATCCCCTGTCAAGACAAAAGTGGAACCATCTTCTAGGATTTCAACCGTATTGTCCAAGGTGTCTGTGTAGCAACGCTCGAAAACATCCACCCACTCTGGATGGTCCTTAGCCCGTTCTGCTACTTCATCTAGCCATTCTCTAACAATTTCTTTTGAATAAATCATCGTGCAGTATCCTCTTTCAAACAAGTTTCATTTTCAGTATATAGCTTTTGAGACAGAAAATACATACACAAATGATAGTCATTTTTCTACAAAATAGTTATCTTTGAAACTCCTTTTCTAAAGGATATCTTTTTCTGATATAATGTAGAAAAACAGCCAAAGGAAAGACTATGAAACCACTACTTGAAACCATCGATACCCGATTTGGAACTGCCAGCAAGCATGCATTTTCTCGGGGAAATACCCTGCCATACACAGGCGTGCCTTTTGGGATGAATTACTTTGTACCCCAGACCAGTGACCAGGAGGGCTCTTGGTTTTTCGATCCGCATTTGCCTATCTTTCAGGGGATTCGACTAACCCACCAGCCCAGCCCTTGGATTGGGGACTACTCTTGGCTCCTTCTGACACCTGTCACAGGCCAACTGGGTGGAGACAGCCTCTTCCATCGTCAGTCTTCCTATGATATCGATAAGGCCTCTTTCCAACCTCATTATCTGAAGATTTTCTCCCTGCGCTATCAGATTGAAACCCAGCTCACACCGACTTGCTACGGTGCTTCTATTCGTTTGGAGCAAAAGCAAGGCAAATCACTCTCCCTCTATCTTCACGCAGCAGATGAACTGACAGTAGAGCAAGTAGATAAGCGAACTCTTGCCCTGCGACAAGAAGGTAAAACTGAGACCAACAAAAATCCACTGAGACTGTTCACTACCCTGCTAATGAATACGGATATCCTTGCTATCAGTCAAGAAGGTGGAGACTGGCGAATCGACCTGGCAGATAGTCATGCTGAAATTCAGCTAGCGACTTCTTTCATCTCGCCTTCTCAAGCACTGCTTAATCTACCTCAACAAGACTTCAATAACTGCAAAGCAAGTGCACAAAAAGATTGGGAAAATCTCCTCCATCGTTTTGACATTATAGAGACAGGAGAGGCTGACCAAACCTTCTTTGACCACTGCCTTTACAGACTCTTCCTATTTCCTCAAACTTTTTATGAGATTGATGAATCAGGGCAAGCCATCCACAAAGATCTGGCTACTGGAACTGTAAAGCCTGGTGTCCTCTTCAGCAACAATGGTTTCTGGGATACCTTCCGCACCACCTTCCCCCTCTTTGCCCTTGTCATACCAGAGTATTATCGTCTCTTTTTAGAAGGCTTTCTCAATAGCTACCGCGATACTGGTTTTCTTCCAAAATGGCTGGCTCCAGATGAACGGGGTATGATGCCCGGTACACTTTTAGACGGTATTATCGCAGATAGCGCCTGCAAGGACATGGCTCCTGACCTAGAAGTAGAATTCCTCCAAGCCATGCTTGAAACAGCCACCAAGTCCAATCCTCTCGGCATCAATGGTCGCCACGGACTAGCCCAATACCAAGAACTGGGCTACCTCTCTACCGACCACCACGAAAGTGTTAGCCATACCCTAGACTACGCCTATAGTGACTTTTGTATCGCCAGCTGTGCCGAAAAACTTGGTCAGAATGACATCGCGGAAACCTATAGGACTGCATCTCAAAATTACCGCCATCTATTTGATGCTGAGACAGGTTACATGCGAGCGCGAGACAATCAAGGCAACTTCCGCCCTGACTTCTCTCCCTATAGTTGGGGACGTGATTATGCCGAATGTTCTGCCATCCAAGCAACTTTAGGCGTTCTCCACGACATCCCAGACTTAATCCAGCTTATGGGTGGAAAAGAAGCCTTCAGCAACTATCTTTTGAAAACCTGTCAAGATGCTCCCATCTTTGAGACAACAGGCTATGGTTACGAGATTCACGAAATGAGCGAAATGGCTACTGCTCCTTTTGGGCAACTCGCCATTTCCAACCAGCCGAGCTTCCACATTCCTTATCTCTTCCGTTACAGCAACTACTCTGACTACACTGCCCTTCTTATTAAGACCTTACGTCAGAAAACCTTTCACCCAAGCTGGCAAGCCTATCCTGGCGATGAAGACAATGGTAGTCTCTCGGCCTGGTACATCTGGTCAGCTCTCGGATTTTATCCAACCTGTCCAGGAAAACCAAGCTATGATCTCGGAATCCCTCTCTTTAACCACCTCCGTATCTACCTAGCTAAAGAAAATAAATGGCTAGGTATTCATACTGAGCAAAACCACAGCCACTTCAACTTTGTCAAAGAATGCCGACTGGACACAACTCTAGTATCAACTATTCAACACCAAGATCTCCTAAAAGCTGAGCAACTAACCTTCACCCTCAGCTGGTTACCAAGTCAGCCGTCCACTTCCTGAAATGCAAAAATCTCCTAGCAGACTTTCCTGCTAGGAGATTTTCTTATGAGAGGTACTTATTTAAGCTTTGAAAATCGGATTTATCATTCGATAATTATCAAACAATCTACCAATTAAGCTTCTTCGTCTTCTTTACGACGACGGCCTGCAAGACCAAGACCAAGTAATGCACTTGCGGCAGCTGCTACCATAGCTACAGTAGAATCTGCTGTACCTGTATTTGGCAATTCTTGAGCTACTTTACGCGCATTTGCTTGTGCTGATGCTGTTTGACCAGCATTAGCTGAACTTCCATTGTCTGCAGAAGGACGTTGTTTAAAGATATCTTTAGCTACGATTGTGTAAACTTTACCATCTTTAGTAATTACAGTTGCGTTTCCTGCTTTGTCGAAGATAACTTCTACTACATCAGCATTTGCTCCTTTAATCTTAGCTTTTGCAGCTTCTTTTTCTGCATCTGTTAAGTTATTGAAGTCTGCTACTGTTTCTTTTTCGAAGTCAACGTTGATGTTTTCACCATTGTTCTTAGCTGCAACATCTTTAGCATCTTTAACTAATTGAGCTGCTGGAATTGTTGCTGTCTTACCTTCTGGAGTTGTTACTGTCGCATTTCCGTTTTCGTCTACTACTACAGTTGATCCTGGGTTGACTGCTTTAATTGATTCTTTAACTTTTTCAATTTCATCAGCTGTTAATTTAGCTTTATCTCCAACTAACACTCTAGTTGCTGGTGTATTTACACCATTTTGTTGAGTTGGATCAGTTAATTTATCTTCTGGAATTACTAAGTCAAGTTCTGGGATTACTAATACTGTTCCATCACCTTTAGTAACGATTACATCACCTTTATCATTTACTACTACAGTTGATCCTGGGTTTACATCCTCTACTGCTTTCTTAACTTTTGCTTTTTCTTCATCTGTTAAGTTAGCTGGATCTTTAACTTCTACCTTAGCTGCTGGTGTGTTTACTGCATTTCCTGCATTTGCTTTACCTGCATCTGCTGCTGACTTAGTTACGTCTGCTGCTGGAATTACGGCTGTATTTCCTTCTGGTGTTGTTACTGTTGCGTTTCCTTTATCGTCTACTACAACTTTAGATCCTGGGTTTACTGCTTTAACTTTATCTTCGATCGCTTTCTTCTCAGCGTCTGTTAAGTTAGCTGGATCTTTAACTTCTACCTTAGCTGCTGGTGTGTTTACTGCATTTCCTGCATTTGCTTTACC
>NZ_CAMIAF010000003.1 GCF_946190375.1 Streptococcus mitis
ATCTATACTCACGTATCTCATTCAAAACAAAAAGAAATACTTAGTTCTTTTAATCCTGTATCAGCGATTCATTCTGAAATCGAATAAGAGAACTTTCCAAAGCCTACAGTTTAGTTCATCTAAAATTAATTTTTGTAGTTCGAATTTAGTTAATAGATTTTATGCTCAACAAAATCAAAAAACATATAAAACTTCACTTTGAATCAGCATTTATAATATATTCTGTATTTAAGAACTTCATAATTGTTTTTCTAAAATATAACTTTCAAGTATCCTTAAATATAGATGAGGAAAAACTCATACTAGCCTAAAATCAAAAAACATATTATAGTAGTTATGAAACTTACAAACGAAGAAATACAAAAAATTGAACAATTCCTAAGAGATTCATCGTACGCCAAATATCACAAACGTCTACAGATTATTTATTTTCGCTCAAAAGAAAAGAGTTATAAGGAAATCATAAATCTGCTAGATTGCAATAAAACAACTGTTTGGAGGAATTTGAAAAATATAAGGAGTTTGGTTTGGATGCTCTTCTTCAAGAGACTCGTGGCGATCGCCATCGCGAATATATGACTTATGAAGAAGAGAAAGCATTTCTAAAACGCCATATAGAAGATGCTCAGACTGGGGAATTTGTAACTATCAATCACTTATTTGAAGCCTATCAAAAAGAAATTGGTCGTACTTCCACACGTGATGGTTTCTATTATCTCCTAAAACGCCATGGTTAGCGAACGATCACTCCTAGACATGAACATCCCAAGAAGGCAGACGCTCAGACAATTGAGACGTCTAAAAATAAAATCTACATTCTATACCTTAAGTAAGCGCTTTAAAGAGGAGGGATCTTATAACAAAGTACGTTTGATGTATCAAGATGAAGCTGGTTTCGTGAGAATCAGTAAGATGAGTTCTTGTTGGGCTCCTAAAGGAATCCGACCTAGCATTCATAGTCATTATATGCGAGAATATCGCTATTGTTATGGAGCGATAAATGCTCATACAGGAGATTCCTTCTTCCTTATTGCTGGAGGATGTAATACTGAGTGGACGAATGAATTTTTACGGCAAGTATCACAAGCTTATCCAGATGACTATATTTTACTTGTAATGGATAATGCTATATGGCATAAATCAAGTACCTTAGAGATTCCAAGTAATATTGAGTTGGCTTTTATCCCACCTTATACACCAGAAATGAACCCTATTGAACAAGTCTGGAAAGAAATTCGAAAACGAGGTTTTAAAAATAAAGATTTCCAAACATTTGAAGCCGTCATTGATAAACTTCAAGAAGTTATTCAAGGACTCGAAAAAATTTAGATTCAGATAAAGTCTTTTGACAATCTAAAAAGTTCACATTTTTTTCTTATTTATGGAGTTAATGAAGCGCCAACTGAATCCTAGAACCAACATCAGATTGATGAAAAGGTACACAGCCGTAAAACTAGTTAAACCATGTTGTCTGATATCATCAAAATATAAACTAGATTCAGTAAAGAACAAATAAATTCCATAGACTTCTACGAAAATAAGAAAACTGACAAAACCAATCAGGAAAAGTCCACTGGCAATAAGAAAGAGTCTCCATAAAAGAATGAGAATTCCTCCTACTGCTAAAAAAATTACTGGGATAAGGAGTAAATCATTCATGACTTTCTCCTTTCTAGTCAATCAACTGACGATAATGGGTGGCAAGAGAGGAATCAAATTCCTCTAGCTTTTGAACTAAGTCCAAATACTCCTCTTTCTCATGTTCTTCAAAGTCCACACCTCGATGATTCTGAAGAGCGATTTCCAATTGGCTAGTGAGCTCTCGTTTAGAAAAACTGTAATCCCCCGTCACATCCTCATAATGTTCCTTTAACTCCTTGTAAGCTTGGTATTCTTCAGGTGTTTGAAATCCCTGTACTAAGGCCTCTTCTAATTGATAATAGGTATCTTCCATCATAATCGTTACCTCGTTTCTTTCTATCTTTATTTTACCGCGCTTTTCTTTTCTTGTCCGCTATTTGTATCTATTTTTTAATCTAATTCAAAAGAAAGTTGTTCTTGCTTTTCTTTTCCTTTTTCATGGAATTGTCTTAAGGCCTGGTCAATAATATCTAAATCCGTTTCTGTTTCAATCAATGGCGCGAGTACATCGTATTCGGCCTTTTTAGTTTGATAATCCTCTTCCTTTGGAAAGTTTTTCTCAATTTCTACCTTAGCAGTAGTCCATTTATCCTTTAATTCATCCAATAAGTTCTGAGTTTTCACTTGGTCCTCTTTAATGTGATCAATCGTATGCTGAAGCCTTTGAATCGTCCCCAAAGGAGAATACAAATCTAAACTGACAGAATACTGATTTTCTCCTACAATCTTAACAGAGAAGGTTTCAGGAAGAGGTTGATTGGTTGAAAGACTAAGCATTTTAATGTCAAATCCTCGATAGCTTGCCAGGGTACGAAATTCTTTGCTGTCAGCTTGATTATGACGAATAAGACGGTGTAGGGATTCCCCTGCTTCAGCTCGTTGATCAAAAGCTTGCTTACCTACCCTCATAGAAAATGCCTGGTCTTTCGATATTTCAGACTGTTGAATATCGCCTTCATACTTGCTTAATCGTTTCTCAAGAATGGGCATATTTTCTTCACAGTAAGAGATTGTATGACGATAGTGATCCTTGCTGCGTTGAAAGGCGCGTCTTTGATTTTCTAATAGAGTTAGATCATTCTCTAGTTCCATCTTATATTTGAGATAAGGATTACCTGTTGCTAGTGCCTTAAAATCAGAAGCTGTCATGGTCTGCTCATCAATGTCTTCTGCAGCACGAATCGGCTCCTTAGAAGTCATAATCTGCTTAATATAACGGAGTTTGTTCTCCTGAGTTGCCCATAGATAATTATCAAATGAACCTTTGGTAATGTAGTGGTAAATATCCACTTCCTTATTTTCATTTCCCTGTCGGATAATACGTCCATTGCGTTGTAGGCTAAGTACCCAGCGCCTTACCATATTACTACGGCAGGTTTCCAAATACTCGCCCCCGAACCGTACGTACACCTTTCAATGTATACGGCTCTCCGTTTATAAACTCAATCTAACTTGCCATGATGTAATTTCTTATGGCAATCTTTACACAGTGCTATTGTTTTCCGTTGTCTAGAAATCATCAAACGTTCCCAAAAAGTCTTTCCCTTTAAATCCTTTAGTTTTCTTACATGATGGATTTCTAGGGAACTGTCGGTCGCTTGACAATACTCACAACGGCTTGCTTTTAATCTATCAATTAAATTTGTTCGACTAAAATATTTCGCCGTATTTGGCAAATTATCATTTTCAAGGAAAGATTTCTTTTGACGTTTAAATCCTCCGTTATAGAAATAACGGGTCATTGTATCCCCTTTACGTCCAATATACTGTACACTAAATTGACCATCCTTTTTATATTTACGGATGATGTGGGATTTAGTCGTACGATATTTAGTCGCATAAGTTTTATACATGCTATATTCCATTATGTACTTAAAGCGATGAAGGATAGAGCTGTTATTAGCGATACAATAATAGTTATAAAAACCTCTTATTTCTGCATTGTAGCGTTCTAAAATCTCTAAATCATCGCAATCTTTCATGAAATAACGGGCCGTTGGTTTCCAAACTTCGTAGCCTCTATGATAAGTCATTTTCATAGCTCCGTAAGACAGTAATCTGTCTCGAATAGTTTCAATAGAAACCTCTAGGACTAATCTACCTGTATAATTTCTTACCAATCGTCCTGCCGAATCACGCTTAGCTAAATTCGATTGGCGAATATACAGATGATATCCCAGAAACTTAGCTTTATCTCTCGCATTGGTAATCAAGGTTTTCTCCACAGAGAGTTCCAATTTGAGAACCGCTTCCAAATAGTCCTTAATATCTGCTTTAATGCGATGAGCGTCCTCTTTACTGCCAATCACACCGCAGATAAAATCATCTGCGTATCGGGTATAGGTTAGACGTTTAAAACTACTATCCATAGGATCACTATGAGGAATTAACACTCTTTCCTTTTCCAATTGACGAATACGCTGGATAACTTCTTGTCGTTGATTTTCCGTTGAAACACATTCTAATGCTCTTCTTGCTTTTCCCAACGCTATCTCATTTTGGCGATATTCTGGGGTACGTTTCCGGTATTTCCCTTGGCAGAAGTTCTTCACATAATCCGTCATATATTTATCAAACTTATCCAAATAGATATTGGCTAGAATGGGACTGATTATCCCTCCTTGTGGAGTTCCTGAGTAGCTTTTGTAGAATTTCCAATCTTCCACGTATCCCGCATTGAGGAATTTACGAATCAAGCGTAAGAACCGCTCATCAGTAATTCTTTCTCGGAGAATGCGAATCATCACATCATGATTGATATTATCAAAGAATGACTTGATATCTCCTTCAATAAACCATTTTGTTCCAGTGTAGGTCTTCTGAATCTGAGTAAGTGCTGTATGGCAGCTTTTATTCGGACGAAAACCATGGGAAGAGGGTTCAAATTGTCCCTCGTAGATAGCTTCCAAAATCATTTTAATAACCTGTTGTAAGAGCTTATCATCAAATGATGGAATACCTAGTGGACGTAGCTTCCCATTCTTTTTAGGAATATAGGTTCGTCTTGATGGGTGTGGCTGATAGGATTCATCTTTCAGGGAATCAATCAATTGGTCAATTCTAGCTATACTCATACCATCAATCGTCAACTCGTCTACTCCAGGTGTCAAGTGTCCTGGGTTAGCGTAAATCGTTTGATAGGCAACTAAGTACATTTCTTTGTTATAAAGCAAACGATACAGTCGCTCAAATTGATAGTTTTTATCTTTACTGTGTTTTGTTAGATTGTTTAACACATTTTGAGGATTTCTCATGGTGTCTCACACACCTTCCTTTCCATAATGTTAATGTTATAAACTGTTCCCCTTCGCCATGTACGTGCCATTAACACGCTCGGACTACTATGGGAACTCCGTTACCTTATCAAATATTCATAAACCTTATGTTTAATAGCTTTTACAAGCGTTTTGACTTAGGTAATCTCCGTTTAGCTGGTATAGTAACATAGCTTGATAATTTCATCGGATAGGACGTTCATCTGTTTTCATTTACTATGAATACGCTATGGAATCCCTTTGCTTCACTATCTTCAACAGTGATAATGAAGTTCCATAGTATGAGGATTTTAGTTATCTTACCTCACAGTCCCGACACAGACCGTTTAGACTATCCTTCAATCAGTTTAGATTTTATCCTTATAATTATCTCAGTAACATCTGTTACATTATCATCTCCTCATTCAGTCGTGATGTGATAACTCATCAACTTATGAGTTTCCCAACGTGCTTTGTTCCCTGATGTTTGGTTTCCCTCACAGGTCAGTTGGGTGATGATAGGCATTAAGGTCACGCCTACTACTTTGCCAAGAGTAGATTTACTATACCGCCTTTACGGACGCACGCTGAATGTCACTTGGTCTCCACGGTACATCTAGGTGGTGGACTGCTTTCATTTTGCTCTGAACATTTAAACCTGTTCCTCCTTTTTCAGTTGAGGCAAGGAGAATCCGCACCTCTCCTGCATTGACCTTTCGAGACAAACTATTCTTCTTTTCATCACTATTGGCATCATGTACAAAGGCAATTTCTTTACTAGGGATTCCTCTATCAACTAATAAAGCCTTAATCTCAGAATAAACATCAAAGCCATTATCTTTTTTCTTAGGTGTGCCAATATCTGAAAAAATCATCTGAGTAGCCTTATTTTCCATTCCCTCACGATAAATTCTTTCAACATTATCCACTACCTGAAGCAGTTTATGATTGTCTGCTAGACTATAGCTAGAGTCCAATAAACGCACATCAATAGCTAGTTTTCGCGCCTCACCTGTTATCTTTAACATGTTATCCTGACTCGGATCAACTGTTCCACATTTGACCATATCTGACCTCATAACTAATTCTTCTAAATAGAGTTTCTGGTTTTCAGTTAACTCACTCTCAATAGGGATAATATGAGCTTCTGGAACAGGTAAATCCAACATATCTTGTGTTTGAATGTCGGCTGTTTCTTTATAAATTTTCATCAACTCAGGTAGATTGACAAACTTTTTAAATCGTTTCTTAGGTTGGTACTTATCCCCTGTAGGAGCTAATTCCATAGAGTTTTGAATTTCTCCAAAAGCACCTACCCAAGAGTCAAAATAATCAACTTGATAGCGTTTTAAGATATCTGGTTGAATATAGTTCATCATAGTATATAACTCACTAATAGAATTGGAAACAGGAGTTCCTGTCGCAAAGACAATATTTTTAAAATCATGTTCTTCCTGAATCTGTCGCACCTTCATTTCCATATCTACATTCTTCTTAGAAGTTGTATTAGTAATCCCTGCTACATTTCCAAGGCCAGTAATCGGACGAATATTTTTAAAGTGATGTGCTTCGTCCACAAAGAGAAAATCAATTCCTAAGTTCTCAAAATCAATAAAACTATCACAATTAAAGCGTTGGAGTTCTTCCAATTGTTTCTCTAAACCACTAATTGATTGTTCTGCTTCTTTAACGGTATACTTATTTTCAGAATGTGTTTTAATCTCTCGTAGTTCATTGAGTTTATCCTCAATATAGTTCATCTGTCTTTCCTTACTAACAGGGATTTTTTCAAATTGAGAATCCCCAATGACAATGGCATCGTAATCTCCTGTAATAATACGAGAAACAAATTGTTTTCTTCTCGCCTTCACAAAATCTTTCTTAGTAGTCACAAAGACTTTTTTAGTAGGGAAAAATTTCATGATTTCTTGGCCAAACTGAGCAGACAAACTAGAGGGCACCACATACAAGGGCTTATGAACCATCCCCAACTCCTTTAATTTAAACCCAGCACCAAGCATGGTCAAGGTCTTTCCTGAACCTACCTCATGAGCTAATAAGGCTCTTTTTTCTTCTACGATTCTTTGAATGGCATTCTCTTGATGAGGACGAAGACTGATGTTTTGTGCCAAGCCATCAATGACTAGATGGCTACCGTCATACTCTCGACTAACCGTTCGATTATAAAGACGATTATAGCTTTCTTCAATGACTTGTTGGACTTCGGGATACCGTGAGACAAAGTCTTGAAAGAGTTCTTGTAAATGCTGCTCTTTTGCTCTTAGAACAGAGGTTTTTTCCAAATCTGTGATGGTCTTTTTCTTTTCTCCTTCCGCAACAGTCATGGTAATCGTCGGTTGGTTCGAATTTAGTAAATTCTCAAAAATCTTTCTTCCTGTATCATAACGTGACCCACTGACTCCAAGACTACTATCTTTGGCACTTGGATAGCGATAAGCAAATGATGTCCTTAAATGAACCTGGCCATCGACAGGATTCACTTCAATGACTTGGTCAACATCAGGCGAAGACAATTCAAATTCACGATTGGTAAAACATTCAAAGGCAAATTTACCATAAACGGATTGAGGAATCCAACGTGACCCTATTTTAAACTCAATATCTGCCAGATGAATCCTTGGAGGGCGAACAGATTCTAACAAATCTAAAGCGTGGTTCCAATCATATTCTTGGTTGTTTTCCTCCACTAATAGTTGAACTACTTCTATCTTGTTGAGAATGTCTCCTGATAAAAACTGGTTCTTAGAAAGATATTTTCTTTCCCCTCTTAAATAGCTTTCTGGATCTATTAAAATCTGGTCACCTAACTCATCTAAAATAGCAGCTTGGCTATGTTCGGGATAAATTGATACCATATAGTCTAAATCAACCTCTCTACCATCCGATAAACTAGAGTTTAAGGCATCTAAAGCCGTTGAAACTCTTGTAATCACTCTCTCCGGCCTAACCAATGCTTTCTCAAAGGCTAAAGATTTTTTATATTTTACTTTCTGATCTTTAGAGTCAATGTATTCATCTTCTAAACTTGCTAGTAAAGAATACTTATCGTCACTATCAAATAAGTTCCTGTTAACGGAGGCATTCAAGTATCCAAATTGACTTACAAAACGGTCATAGTTACGATTGAGTTTACTAAGCAATACCTGAAAATCTGTTCTACTATAATCTTGATGGCGTTGAATTTCAATTAAGGATTGATAGGTCTCTCTCAAATCAACCATGCCCTTAATACGACTAATATCCTTATCCGATAAGGGACTTTCATAAAAGACCGTTTTTTTGAACAATCCCTTATATTTCCCTCTTTTACTCGCTTCTTCTGACTTGTAAACATCTAGTGCTTCCTCATCTGTCAAATGAAGTTGCACGAATCGGTCTATTTTATGTTCAGACAAAGAACTGTCCCATGCTTTAAAATCTCCCTTCTCATTTACATAATAACTAATTTCGTCTACTTTTGAACTTTTCCGAATGCCATGCGTATCTCGGTAATAAATTTGATTTCCCTCATATCCAAAAGAATAGAGCGCTAAGTTCTCACGAATACGACTTGGGATAGAATGATCCACTTCTTCTTGGATAAAAACAGGTTCTTTCAAAGAATTGTCAATTGGTTTAGGTAACTCCACATTCTCTAATGCTTTCATTATGTCAGTAGCTAATGTTTCTGATTCCCCCTTAACATTGAGAGTTCCTCCATTAAAATTGCGTACCTCATATTCACCCAAAACTTGTGTATTGTATTTCCCATCAAAATAAGAATTGATCCAGACACGCTTATCACTCTCAAAGGGAATAGAGCCACTAAAGACAAGCTCCTCTCCATTAAGATTCTTTGCTTGATCCTTTTGAAAAAAGAGGAGATCTGTGGTCACTCGAGTACCTGCAATCTTTTTAAAAGCCGTATCCGGCAAACGAACTCCCCCTAAAAAATGAGTGCTTGATTTAATCTCTTGTAAGACATTATCTGTCCGCTTATCCATTGTGCCAATAGATGAGATAATCGAAACTTGTCCTCCGTCTCTTACTAAATCAAGTGAGTGTTTGACAAAGTAGTCGTGAATCATATAAGGTTTATCATAGTTTTTATCTGCAATGCGAAAATTTCCAAAAGGAACATTCGTTAAGACTAAATCAAAACTATTATTCTGATAGGGAACTTCTTCAAATCCTCGCACTTCAATATGGGTATTGGGATGGAGTTGTTTTGCGATTGCGCCTGTCACACTGTCTAACTCAACCCCGTAGAGTTCTGATTTCTCTCGTATACTTCTAGGCATCGCCGCAAAGAAGTTCCCAGTTCCCATAGAAGGATCTAAAATCCTTCCTCCCTCAAAACCATCATCCAGTAATTTTTGCCAAATCTGGCGAATAATCATTGGGTCTGTATAATAGGCTGTGAGAGAACTTTGTTTCATGGTCGAATATTCTGATTTACTTACTAAGCTCCTAAGAGTTAAACGTTCTATTTCATACTTTGGATTGAGTTCATCGAAAAATTCATTGGCAAGGCCACCCCAGCCAACATACTTGGCTAATAGTTCTTGTTCTTCTGGATTCGCTTGTCGTCTCTCTTTTTCTAATCTTTTAACAAGTTCAATTGCGGCGATATTCGTTTCAATCTTTTCTCGATTTGTCTTTGGATAAAAGTCCTCTAAATCATCTGGAAAAACAAAATCTTGAACAGGGACATCCGTCTCTTCTATATTTGAAATTAAAGGTTTTGTCTCCTTATCCTTTTCTTTATCTTCTTCTAGATAGGAAAACAAATCTATTTCCTGACCTTCACTTGATGAATCAATCTCAATCTCTGATTCTTCTTTCTCAAGTTCTACATGAGACAATACTTGTTCAATCTCTTCCAAACTGTTCAAGTATAAGATAGGATTCTCTTCAAATAATTGATTGGAATCATTGAATAGCTCTAGGCGAACTAAGCCATTTAACTGTGCATTTTCAATCGAAACAAACTGAAATACTTGTCCTTTATAACTTACTTGTGAACCAATCGGATATTCCCTCAAAGCTTCTTCTACAATTTTATCGACATTAGAAAAAGAGTTCGTTTCTTCCGTTTCCTGTTCAATATCACTTGAAGGAGATAAGGATTCCGCTACTTGCTTAGATTTTTCACTTCTAGCCTTTACCTCATCAAAATGAGTAATAATCTTCAGCTTTTGTGTCAGTGGGAGTTGTTGGTAGTTGTCTTCATGATGGACAAGATTTGTAACTGTATCTAAAGTAGCCATCAATTCTGAACCCAAATAGGCTAGAACATCTCCTTCTTTTTCTTCAAAATGAATCTCAAGAACCTCTTTTTTTAGTTCTTTGGAATCAACCATTAGAAGAAACTCCTCTATATCTCTACTAATGCGGTCAGATAGATTATTCGCAACCCGATAGACATTGACTAAATTGACATCCTGTTTCTGATGAAATACAAGCTCACTTAGTTGTTCTAGTTTTTCTTTTTCAGATTGGATGTAAAATCGAGTGGAAAGGTTATAGGTTGCGACTTCTAGCACCAAGTTTTTCTCAAAATTGCTTAATTGAGATAATTTACTTAGACCTGCTTGTCCAAAATTTCTTGTGTAACTTTCTAAATCTTGGTCATTATTTTCAGAACTGGCCTCTAGGAAAGAAATAATATCTTGATGAAACGAATAGACATGAGGTATCTCTTCTATCTTGCCCTCTTCACCCAAAAAACTCTCTACCAAGTCTAGCCATTTCTCATCAAAATGTTGCGCCTGATAGCGAAGAAATAGGTCCATTTTCTCCCTATCTTTTGGAATTGTTCCACGAAACATAGCCAATAATTGCATTGCTTCCATACTAGCTCCTCCTTTCATCTATACGAAAATAGGAGAATCACATGATTCCCCTACAACTCTATCTCCATTTCCACCTCTTGAGGACTGGTTTCTAAATCACTAGACAAAAGAGAAACGGCATCTGTTCTCATGTAGTTAGTATATAAGTCTTCTAGGTCTTGTTGGTTTTCAATCCCTGTTTCAATACTAATCAGAGCCTGTATAAATTCCTTATAGTGATTCTCCATCATATCTGAAATCTTTTGTTTCATTTCCATAAATACTGAGGACGGTTCAGTTATACTTGTTTGGTCTATGTTTTTAAAATCCTTTTCTAAGGGATTGGTTCCTTCTTCTACTTCTACTAAATCTGAACGACCATCACCATCAGAATCTGCGCTAAGAGGATTGGTTCCTAGCGCCAATTCTTGAGCATCAGTCAGTCCATCTTGATCCGAATCACGTTGATAAATGGCTTCCATATACTTCCTTCTTTCCTAGTTAATCTTTTTCACTCCAATCCTACCAAATATTTCTTGAAAGAAGTATCACAACAAAAAAAGAGAACGAGCCAAAACCTCGTTCTCCTTAAAATGATAAAACGTTACTATCAAAGTAAAAAAGATGACTTACAGAACCTGTAAGCCACCTAGTCAGTCGGTTTATTCTGGTGTCCGCCACCGCTTGGCCCTTATGTCCAAGATTAATATCAGATTGAACATGAGCCGACCACTCATCTACACCATTATTCTAACGAATATGAGCTACAAACGCAAGAGAAAAACTTATTTTGGATTTATACACTATAAAAAACATACACTATCTTCAGATTGAACTTTTGTTCAAAATAAGCTATAATGAATTTAAGTAGAAACAGGAGGTAGAACAAATGGCTACAATCAGTTTAACACGTGATATAAAACTAACAAACGAAGATGCTCTAAAAATTCTTAATCATAAACCATCTAAAAAGCTACAAGCCGTCTTGAAATCTATTGAATCACAGGACGCTACCGCTCCAACGAAAAATAAACTCATTTCAAAGTATCTGTAAGATGACAATTCAAGTAACACCACTTAAGCAATATCTTGAAAATATTCAAGTGCTAGCTCCTGATAAAACTGAGAAACAAGTTCAGGATCTATTTAAAACTATCATTTTAGAAAATGTTGATTTCAACGGTAATGAAGAGATGTTGACTTATCTATCTGATAAAGCCCCCAATTTTGAAAAACAACATCGTTCTCGTAATTTTATCGTTGAAGAAACTGAAACAAATAACATCATAGGATTCTTTAGTTTATCTCTCAAAGTTGTTGATATTTCTGATTTAGAGAAATCCTTAAAAAAGAAACTCGTCCTAAAAGGGAAAAGTCCCAAAAATATTGATTATCTTCCTGTGTTACTTATCGGTCAATTCGGCAAAAACACAAAGCTAAATAAACTATCAGGACAAGAGTTATTTGAAATTGTAATTCAAAAAATTGAAGAATTTCGAGCAATTGTAGGAACTCAGATGGTATTTTTAGATAGTATCAATCATCCTAAAGTCATTCAATTTTATGAACAGTTCGGATTTGTTGCTTACAGTCAATTGATTAAAGACGATCATCAAGTAACTTATCAGCCTATGGCATTAAATATGTCACTCTATAAAAAATAAGAATCATGTCACCTAAACTGATGACATGATTCTTTTATTTCACCGTATAGGCAAAACTAATGGCACTATCTGCTTGAGAGATTTTTCTAAAGGTATAGTTAGGATTACCCCCATAGTTTGTCTCAGACACAAGGAAAGAACCATCATCATATACTTTCTCGACAAAAGCCACATGACCATAGTCTGCTGGTGTCCCATGTGTACCTCCTACAAAAGAAACAATGGCACCTGCTCTTGGTATAGAGCCCGTTTCCCCTCCAAGACTTGAAGCTGTCGCAACCCAGTCCTGACCATTTCCCATAGTATTAATGATTGAAATCTTTTCTCCATTTCTACCTTTTAGCTTTAATCCTAACTGGTTCATACGAGCCG
Source organism: Streptococcus mitis (assembly GCF_946190375.1). GTDB lineage: Bacteria > Bacillota > Bacilli > Lactobacillales > Streptococcaceae > Streptococcus > Streptococcus mitis_CJ. Next base: position 12,766 of record NZ_CAMIAF010000003.1, read on the forward strand.
CAACACCCCATGTACATTGTCCATAGGCATAGGCCATACCATCTCCACCACCAGGAACAGAATGATCATACAAGTCTCCACGAACCCCTTCAAGGGATTGCGGGTCACTTTTTGCCTGTCCTCCATTTGTTTGGCTGAAGCCTTTTTCAATTTGGTAATACCATTCCGTTGCTCTGGTTTGTCTTTCCAGTAGTTTGTCACCAGAATTTCCCTCCCAATAAGTGAGGAAGAGTTGGGCAAGATTGGCTGCACTGCCTGTATTTCCAAAGAAATCCTTTAACCAACTTTGATAGTAAGGACTATCCCCATGAAGCATAAAATCAAGTTGTAGGTCTAAATCATACCACTTCTTATTTTTGATATGTGCATAATTCAATAAAGCTGTATGACGTGTTGAACCATCTGCAGTATCTGTCCATTGACCTAACCCCAAACCTCTATGAAGAATATTAGGATAAGCACCACTATAAATAGCTGGACCTCCAATCGCTAACCATGCTTCATCATCCCATGAGGAATCGGTAGCGCCAACAGGAGGAGATAAATAATCCCCTTCAGCACGTTTAGGATTAATAGAAGACTCTACCGACCAATTTCCTAAAATTGCCGCAATGGCTTGAGGACTTGCCCCTTGAGATTTCAAAAACTCATAAATATGTTTTGCTCGTTCAAACTCATCCCCACCAAACTGACCAATAGCTGGTAAGATAGTAGTCTGAAGTTGAATGACTTTTGGGAAATAAAATTGCGGATTGACATACACCAATTTTTCTTTCTTGTTCTTATACTTTTGATAGGAAACTTTCAAACCTGTATCATCTGGTGTTTCACCGATAACATCACCCGTTAGAACTCTAGTCCCCTCAATCGCACGGCCATTATGAATGGAATATAAGGTTAAGCGACTCTCATTCTCTCCTTTTCCGTTAGTGAGAATAACATTATCACCGTCTAGAGATACAACACCATCCATTGGTGCGACAATCGTTTGGTGAGCCTTCGCTTCTAATAGAATGTACTCCTGAAGAGTAGGTTTTCCGTCTAAATCATAGTATCCATAACGATAAGTCATGGTTAAACTATCTTCGTTGCTTTGTCCTTCAAACGGATTGTCCAATTCCTGCATGGAAGCATAGACACCTTCTTCTTTTAGTTCCTTCATTTCCTCTTGATCGTCTTTCGAGAGTTTATACTTAGGAGTTTCATAAAGGTCTTGCATGGATTTCAAATCTTCCCCATCGTTTAAATCATGCCACAAAGTAGATAGATAATCCTTGTAAGTTTCTGAACTAAATAAGTGAACTGGTTTGTGTAACTCATAGTCATGGAATTTAAAATTCATATACCCCATCACATCATCAACTTTTGTGTAATAGGTAATGCCTTTGTCATTTGTACGAGTATGTTCTGCGTCTTCCCAAGTTAGGTGGGTATAAGCTTTTGTTAATTCAAATTCATCTTGTTGAATCAAACTAGCAGATGAAAAACCTAAAAAGAAGCTCATCATAAGTAAAAGAAGAAAGACTATTCCTCCAACTATCCATGTTGCAGGATTTCCAGCCGCAAATGTAAAGAAGGAAAAGGCTGCTTTTAGTTTTTGATAGATATTTCGGACACTTGTAAGACCTTGTTTCTTTAATTTTCGATACCGATTTTTAAAGGAGCTTGGATTATCTTTTGCTAGTTTCCATCCTTTTCCATCCTTAAAATGATGGTATCGCTCTTTTGTGTTGGTCAGTCTTTTCTTGGTAAAACGACCTGTTACTTGTCCTGTTTTGACACTAGCTTTCCCAATGTTATAAGAAAGCCGACTGTAGCGTTTCCCTTTTCTAATGGTCTCTTGAAGTGTGCGATAGCCTTCTAAATCTTCATTTTCTGAAGCTAACTCTCCACCTTCACGTCCAAGGACATAAAGGAAAGTTTTGGCTTTCCTACTAACCTTTTTGGATTTATAGGCTTGTTTAGTAGATTTTAAATTTTCTTTGGCGGCCTTGACTTCTTTCTTAGCTTTTAATTCTTCTAAACTCTTCCCTTGAAAGAAAAAATTAGATTTTTGTTTCGATTCCTGACCGTAGAGAAATTTTTGATTGGTTTTTCTTTCTTTACGACTCTCTTTTCTTTCTTCTTTTGCTTCTACCTTGGCTTCTCTAAATTGCTTCTTGGCTATTTTCAATCGTTTCCTAGCATGAGGCAATCGTCTGTCTCTTAATTCTTTGCGATTCAAAAGAGATGGAGGACTATTTTGAAGGATGTGATTGTAATCTTCATTTGCTTGTTTTACTCTAGCCTTTGATGCTTCTCTCATCTCCTCTAGCTTTTCTTTTATCTCTTTTTTCCATGCTTTTTCATCCAGTACAGCGGAATCTTTTTTCTGTTTCCTTACCTCCTTCTTTCCTTTTTTCAAGAATTTCTTCTCATCTTTTAGACTTCTTCTAAATTCCTTTCGGGCACGTATGATTTCTCTTTTATCCTTCATTTACCTTCCCCTTAATTAGAAGCCATTTTATCAGGATCCGTACTCATGATATCAAACAATTGAGTACCTTGAGGAATCTTATTTTTAAAGGGAACGACAACTGAACCAGCTTTTATTAGTCCAGCCCCTTTTTCTGGATTGACTAGGTATTTTTCGAGTTCTTTTGACAAGCCTAAGAGTTGAACCAATTCTTCTCTATCATTTTTTGCTTGCTTGAGGAGAATCATAAATTCACTATTTGCAATAATCCGTCTACCATTTGGATCTAACAATAAGGTTTCGACGTTTTGGGTTATCCCAGTCGGACTAGCTCCATATTTTCTGACACGACTCCACAATTTAAAGAAGAAATCACTGGCATATTTATCTAATAAGAGAAGCTGCATCTCATCGAAATAAATCCAGGTCTTCTTCCCTAATTTTTGATTCCGAACGACACGATTCCATATCTGATCAAAAACAACCATAAGGGAAATTTGTTTCAGCTCATCTCCTAACTTTTTAACATTATAGATTAAGAAATTGGATCCTGTTTGAATATTGGTCTTATGAGAAAAAATATCAAGAGAACCTTCAACATACAGTTCCATATCAAGTGCCAAATTCTGCGCTTCTTCTTCTGGCTGTTGACTCAAGACAAAAACCCATTCTTCCAAAGAAGGCTCTTTAAATGACTGATAGGTGAGTCTCGTAACTCGGTCAATAATCGATTTTTCTCTTCCATCCATTTTTCTATCCAATAACTTGCCGATAAAGGATAAAAGAAATTCTGATTTTACCTTTACAGGATCTTCATCCATATTTTCTTCAGACAAGTCAAGAACATTGAGATAGGTTTGGGAATCAGGCGCAATATCAATCATTTCTCCACCAAAAGCCCGTCCAATAACACTGTACTCTGCTTCTGGATCCACGATGATAATTTCAGTATTTTCACCAGATTCCTTGATTTTGGTCGTGATAATCTCATGCTTGGTTGCCATCCCTTTCCCAGCTCCAGATGTCCCTAAAATCAGACCAGACGGTGTATTTAATAAGCTGCGGTCAATGGTAATAATATTGCTTGAGATTTGATTGATACCGTAATATTTCCCACTACGGTCTTGTAAATCTACTGAAGTCCAAGGAGAGTTCACTGCTATATTGGATGTTAATAAACTCCGTGATACGCCCTCTAAAAAATCACAACCAAATGGCAGCAAACTATTAAAGGCTGCTTCTTGCATATATGGAAGTTTATCAATCATTAGGTCATTTGAGCCGGCCACTTGTTGAATCGTGTCTAGAGCTTGTTTAAGTTCTTCTTCATCCTGACCAAAAACACCAATCAAAAAGACTGTTTGAAATAGTTTATCTCCTGTCTCTGTCATGGTTTTTAAGAGTTCTTCAGCTTCATCGATATTGCTTTCTAATACATGACCTACTTTTTCCAAATAGATACCTGTACGAGCTAGTTTTTGTTGTTCCCCAATCTTTTGGGATTCCATCAAGGTCTTCTTTGTTCGTAGTTTCTTCATAGCATCTGCCTTGGTCGAACTTTGAGCATGAAGGCTCACTATCAATTCCAAATCTCCTTGCATGAGGTCTCGGATAAACTGATCTCCTAATTCCATACCGTAATCTCTGACATAGACAATCTGCAATAAGCGGTCATTGATTTGTAGGTAATTCTTGTTTTTAAAATCCAAGAGATTAGGTGCTATGAAGTGACGAGTTGTCTGACCAGATCTCGTTAAATCACGGTAAGAAAAAGGAAGATGGTGTTCTCCTCTAAGCATATCCGCCAACAAGTTGACACGGTCTTCTCCAGCCAAGGATTCAAAACGTGCATCAATTTCTGAGAAACCACTCTTGAAATATTCTCCTATTTGGGACAAGGAACGATAGGCTTGTTTGGGATTAGAATCCTTTCTACCAAAGCTAATCAGTTTCACAGCTGAAAAGTTATTTTCACCACTGTCTAAATTTTGATTCATCATCCGATTCAATTCTTTACGATAGCTATCATACCCATCTTCTTTTTCTTCATACAAAACACTTTGTCTGAATTTTTCTAGATTCAATCTTTTATTAAAGATGGTCAATTGGAAGTTGGTTTGGTCATCTAAAGAGTTAATCAAATCAGAATACTTCTCAATGATTGCGCCCTTATCTTCTAAACCAACTGTTTGGTAATTGACATCACCAAGTAAATAGCTTTGTGAGAAATAATCTTCTTTCACCTGCATCAGACCATTTTGATAAAGGGCTTGATAGGAAAGGGTATTAGCCGTTGATGGTAACACTTCCTCTTTTTTCCCTTTAACTTCTTTCTGATTAGTCATTGAAGTTTTTTGTTTCTTTAATGTATTTGATTTTCTTTTCATGTTCAGATCCTCTCTTTCCTGTAATTGTGCGTAGGGGAACCGTTAATTCAAAATGAAGACGGTATTTCAAATAATGTTCAAAATATAAATCATTGGGTTTATAGACTCCAAAAAGCATGAGGGGAATGGTAAAAGCAAACACAAAACCGTAAACAAACCAATCTCCAAATTGCCAGAAAAAGAGATTCAAACCCAAAACAATAATTGTGACAATAAAGGCTGGTAAAACAAAGATGATTTGTCTTGTGGTGAAGCCTAACCAAGCCCTGTGTTGGTATTTTGAGATGTCTTTAAAGACACGTGTATTCATGACTTTCCTTTCTAAAAAGGCTAAGAAGCAATCACTTCCTAGCCTTTATCTAATTACATACCTAAAATTGAGCGAGCCGTACGTTGAGAACCAACGAGGGCAATAATCAGTAAGATAGCTTGTATCAAGCTACCAAACATAATCGCAAGTGATTGCAAGACTCCTGCACCATTTGAAACAGCTATTTTCCCAGCAGATTCAAATAAAGGAACAAGAGAAACAATCAGAAAAATAAGAACCCCTTGTACCGCATAGACCATAATATTTTTTAAATAGCCTATACCAATAGACTTCCATTCATCACTTAAAAATGTTGGAATCGTAAGAGGGGCAAATGGGATCATAAGGTAGAGTTGAATAAATCGAATAGATACCAAAAGATTAACCATGGCTGCACTTACTATCCGAACAAGCCAAATGAGGAGGGCGAAAAAGCCCACAATCATCCGGCCAATAAATCCTGAACCTTTTAATCCAGAGATGGTATCATACTTTGCCCCACCGTGAGCCACAATCGAGGCCACTTGTTCAATGGCGTGACTCGCAATCCCGATGATGGCTTCTACAATGACGGTAGTGTTGGTAATTACAACTGCGACCATAATATAACTAATCAACATCGGCGCTAATGCTTCAAAGGTCATCGCTCCTCCTGAGTTAGCAATTTTCTTTGCCATCTTCGAAAATTCTAAGATGAGAACAACTGATAAAATCGCAACTCCGAGAGGCTGCATGACACTTTTAGTAATACTAGACATATAAGTCCAAACTGTTGGATTGTAGCTAGATAGGGATTTAATCAGATCTACCGTAGATTGTAAATCTACATTAAATCCTTCAAATAAATTTTCAGCTGATATTTTTTCAGATGCAAGGTAAACAAAAGGTGAGACTAAACTAAGATTCATGTCATTGTTTATCCTCCTAAATTGAAATCTGGGTTACAAAGGCTCCAGCAGCCCCGACCATAACACCACCGACAATTTCCAGAATGGCATTCCGAACACCTGGTCCACCATCTTTAATATTGGTTGCAAGGTTGACAATCCCCACAACAACGAGAAAGGCACCAACCGCAATCAATCCCTTCTGTAACAAAGACATAGCTTGTGCAAACATAGCACTTGCGTCTACTCCATAAACAAAACCTTTAAAATGCGTAATCATCTATTTCCTCTTTTCTATTTTTATTTTAAACTAGATTCAAAAGTTAAATCACGAATTCTAAGGCCTTCAAGATGATTTTCTTGTCTTTGATTCAAAGGATTGATTTGATAGTTCCACCACCGTTCATCGCTTTCTTGATTGGCTAGGTACTTCCAGTTTGGATGCTTAGTGGAATTGTACTTTTTGCTTTTAAAGACTGGCATATTGGCAATTCGAACCAGGCATTCATGCCGTTTCATATTTCCGACTTCATCAGGTGTCATTAAATCACGAGCAATCTTTTGATGAGAAAGGGATCCTGAACCTGTCTGGCCAAAGGAACGACTAGTATTTCGAACATCAATGGTTTGTTTACCGAGTAACCCACTCATAAATTTAAAGGTATCTTCATCATTACCACCTAAGTAGACTAAGCTATCACAGTTCCCAAGAATGGTTTTCCAAGCTTCTTTTTCTTTATAGAGTCCTTGAAGTTGGGCAATATTTTGTAGAATAGGAACGAGACTCATATTACGAGAGCGGACTGTTGAGGTTTGTTCAGCAAAATCTGGAATTTCTCCGATATTTGCGAACTCATCTAAATAAACTCTCACATGAAGAGGTAATTGTCCCTTAAAATCAATATCTGCTTGTCTTGTTAGGGTTTGAAATACGGTTGAAAAAAAGAGGGCTGAAAGAAAGCGAAAGGTACTGTCGTTATCTGGGATAACTAGGTAAACCATTGATTTTTCCTTGCCCCATGTCTTCATATCAAGGGTATCTCTTTTGGTCAAATCCATGACACTTTGAATATTGAAGAGAGCAAATTTAGCAGTGGTTACAGCTATAACAGAATCCAGAGTCTTATCCTTATAATTTTGAAAATCTGCCCAATTTCGCATAGTAAAATTTTCAGTTCCATACTTTTTAGCATAATTTTCAAATAGAATTTCTAAGACACTTTTTTCTTGGTTTTCACTCTTGGATAAGTGTTTAATGAGTTTTGAGATTTCAGCAAAACTTGGATAACGCCCTCGTTTTTTTCGCTCTTCCACTTCTTTTTTTTGACGTTTCAACAAGTTTTGGTATTCTGTTTGACTCAAACGACTTTCTTCTATGAGCTGTTCTCTTGTTTTGGGTGGGTTATAGAAATCGACCAAGTAGGAGGCTAAAGCTCGTACCAAAGTCATAGAAGCTTCATCCCAAAATGGATCACTACGGGAGCCAGAGCCTTTGGTGTTATTAAAATAAACCGTCAGCATACGATTCAAATCATTTTCTGTCTCTATATAGCGAAAAGGATTGAAGCCATCTGAGTTCTTCATATTGACTAAATCTAACACCTTTACTTGGTAGCCATGTTCTAAAAAGAGTTTGCCTGTTTTCTCGGCCAAGTGATCTTTAGGATCCACTACAATATTAGAACTATTCATCTGAATCAGATTGGGTTTCACAAAGCGAAATGTCTTCCCACTTCCTGAACCTCCGATCACCGCAATATTCTTATTTCTATCATATTGGGGTGGTTTTTTATCTAATAATGTCAGACGAACATCTTGTGCTAAGATCGTATCATGAGAAAATTCTTTACTGTAAAAGAGCTTCTTTTCTTTTAGAGTTCCAAAACGGGCGCTCCCGTATTCTACCCCTTCTCGGTATTGTTTTTTGCCAGTCTCTAAATAGAGATAAACTAGTAACATCATCACAAAACCTAGTAGAAAAAAAGCACTTGATTTTCCAGTAAAGGAAACATTCCATGGCGACTGAATAACTTCATCTTGACCTTCCATCAGGAGATGAGTCCATTTATCTAAGCTATTTCCAGTATAGGAATCATACAAAAGCGTCAAACGATGAAAAAGATAGCCTAGTAAGATACCTAACAGTGAAAATAGTAGGAATTTCTTTCCACTGTACATCATCTCACCATCTCTTTCTGTTTGACGGCACCTTCTTGTCTAAAGGTAATTTGGGATTTAGCCTCATCAATTGCATCGTCTAATGACTTATCCATGGTAAAATCAGCTAATTTCTCCGGATCATTAACAATTTTTTCTAACAGATGGTCTAAATGATTGTCTAGAATCGAACGGTCTTTCGTGTAGAAATGTAGAGAATCCCCTTGCCAAGCGATGGCTAAAGGAATCTCTTCTTTTTCTAAAAAAGCTTTAAATTTCTCTATATCAATTGGTTTGTCTAAAAAATCTTTTTTCAGATTAATTGTATCAATCGAATAAGGAGATTGTAGCAATTCTTCTAATTTCTGTACCCCTATCTTATAGGCGGAATCCTGTGCTAAAGCCTGACGTCTAGACCATTCTAGAATCTTTAAGAGACTTCTTACAGTAAATAACAGACTACGCTCTGCATATTGAACCGCCATTCGTTCCTGTTGTTCAGAGGACATCTGATGCCTCCTTCTTCACAAATAGCAGCTTTCCTTCTTTATAGCGATAAGCTATCAATTTCTGATGTTGCTTAATCGACTTGACAACCTGCAGTAGATCTCTCGAATAAGGTTCTCGAAGAGTAACTTCTACTGCTTTCCCATCAAAAATACCTACACGTTTAAATTCAATGTAGTCTTTTTTGAGATGTCCTAAGCCCATACCAAAAGGAAAGTGATGAATCAATTGGATGGTACAACCACCTTTATTTCCCATTTGTTTCAAATCATACAAGTTTACTACCTTCATGATTAACTCCTTTATCTAGTTTGTCGCATCGTTTCAGTCTGGTAACGATAAACTCCGTGTCTGTTAGAAAATTCTCACACACGTCTTGTGCCAGTTGCCCTTCACAGGGGAATACTCTCAGTCCCTACTTACACAGGCACGCTAATCAAGACGGAGTGGATTTAATTTTCAAAGAACAGGTAGCTTTATTATAGATAAGAGTAGTTGAAATTTTTATCACATTTCTTATTTTTTCTGTCGAGCTAAATTCATACTAAACAAAGATTTTGAAATAAAAGACTAACATTGTTAAATAACGTTAGCATTTCATTTCCCTAAAACAAGCTAATTTGGTCTAAAAAAGCAGCAAACTATAAACTAGTAGGTTCCACACCAAATGTAGACCCATACTGCCCCATAAGTCCGATTTATAGCGCACCATCCCTATAAACACTCCCAATGAAACATATAAACACCAAGCTAGAATGGTTCCTGGATGATGAGCTAAGGCAAATAAAACACTTGTCAAAGCAACTCGAATCTCTAATTTTCTGACCAAGTTCCATAAAATTTCTCTATACAGAAATTCTTCAACCATACTCGCATTGATTAAAAACAATAAAAATGAAAACCAAGGAACTTGATGTTGAAGGCCAATTAAGTTTGCTTGATTCGTGCTTCCTTGAGCATGAATCAGACTAAAACATAGACTTATAATTAGTAGGCTAACGAATCCAATACCAAGCCATTTTATCCTAGATTTCATATTGACCTTGACCACTTGTTTTCGTTGGCCATATATCCATAAAAAAGAAATGAGTGATGCACCATAGAGAATCTGTAGTATAGTTAACTCACCGATACAAAGCAATTTCAGTAAGTATAGAGATACCAATAGGACATTTACTTGTTGGAATATATAAACTGGAATTATTCTTTTCATAGTTACCTCCGAAATAAATCTTCATAATCTAAATCTAATACCTGCACAATCCTTTCTACCCATGGACTTTGAGGCATTCGTTGTTCCATCTTGTAGTGACGAATCTTTTGATACAAACGATTCAATTCACTTGGATAGTGAAACTCTCCCGCAAACATTTTTCTGGTTAACTCAATCCAGCTGATATTTCTTTCAGCCAAAATAATGGACAAGTTCTCCCAAAATCGTTCTGCCATATTGATTCTCCTTTAACTTGATAAATAATGTGTTTGTGCCATGTAAATCAATTGTTTCGTATCTCTTGGCAATAAAGCTCTAGCCTCCTCCAGATTCAGATTTGGATAAACTCGCTTATTTGAAACCGCAAGAGGAAGTCTGATGGTTAGTTCAGGATTTTTTAATATCATTTCGATGAAATCTGTTAATTTTAGGTTATCTCGATTCTTAAAACGTAATAAATTTGGAGATAAAAACTCGAAACAATCTGAAGAATAGCTCATCATCTCAATTAATTTGTCCTTTGTCATTTCAGAAACTGAATGACAAGATACCTCGATGCCGTATTTTTGAAAGAAGTCTAAAAGAAGTTGATTTCTTTGGCTATTTTTACTTAGATAGAGATCAATCATGAGAAACCTCCCAAAGATTCGGTTCCATTTGATATTCTGAGACGATTAAGGAATCTAATAAATTTGCGAAGTTAATCGGTTTCTTGTCTTCATCATAAGCTTTTACAGTTACTTGGGTTGTAAGTATTCCCTCTTTTCCCTCGGCTCGATAGCCTTGCCCATATAAAACAAAAACAAGATTCTGATGATCATCTACAAAGGCATCAGCTCCGTTCTTTATATCCTGACTTTCCAGGAATTCCATAACGTTTTGAAGATAGGATTCATAAAATAGTGGGTAATTATGTTTTTTATGGTAATCATCTAAAAATGTCACCTCAAACTCACATGGATAATTAGGCAGTAAAAATATTTGTTCATCCAGCTGTTTGATTTCTGCATCATGTAATTCTGTTTCTAATTCATCACAATCTAGTATTGATTCTTTATTTAATGCTTTCATCTTTTTTCTCTATTTCTTTTAATTTTTTTGCGATTGCGGCAATCACAGGAACGGTTACACTATTACCAGCTTGTTTATAGAGCTGACTATTACTAGAGACTTTTCTAGCAGCTTCAAAAGCCCAATCAGGAAATCCCTGTAGGCGAAAACACTCTTTAGGAGTGATTCGTCGTATTCTCAAACGGTAAAATTGTCCATCTATTAAGACACCAGCTACATGATAAACTTGTTTATCTTCTCCTTCATAACTAGCAACTACTACTCCCATTTGCCCACTAGTTGTTAACGTATTCGCTATACCTTTTCCAACTCTACCACGACGATACTGAGAACTTGGTCTTTCTAAATTGATTGAATCCCCAATCTCTGCTTGAGCATATCCTTTTTTCGTTGCTTCCCGTACTTTTAGAAATTGGATTGGTTCTGGAATTAGTATTTTGGGGATTTTATCTCCTCCTTGCATTGTAGTCAGTGTTGGAGATAAGCCCTCACTTCCATAGACGCGACCAGTTTCCTTAAAGCTAGTTGGTAAATCTCCAACAACGACAATACCATGGCGATCCTGAGTATTTAAAGTAAACATTGGCTCTTGATTATCCTTGAAACGTCTACCATTTTGTCTTTTTTCTAATCTGTCTGTTGTCATACAAGGAATCGCAACTTTAAATCCTTCTCCTTTTCCACGAACTAAGGTTGGCGCAAGACCTTCTGAATAATAGACTTTACCACTCATTCCACTTCTTGATGGATTCAAATTTCCTAGTACTTTCAAAGTCTCAGAGTTAGTTGCTTGACCTTCTCGTCTGAAAGGAAATAAGAGTCTGGTACCTCTCTTTCTAGAATGTCCGATAATAAACACCCTCTCTCTGTTTTGGGGAACGCCAAAATCCTTACTGTTAAGCACCTGCCACTCAACATCAAACCCCAATTCATCAAGCGTGGTAAGGATTGTGGTGAACGTCCGTCCCTTATCGTGATTGAGTAGGCCTTTAACATTTTCAAGAAAAAGAAAACGTGGTTGGATTTGTTTGGCCACCCGACAAATTTCAAAGAACAAAGTGCCTCTAGTATCTTCAAATCCCAATCGTCTTCCTGCGATTGAAAATGCTTGACAAGGGAATCCCCCACAGATGACATCGACTTTCCCTCTAAGTTTTTTAAATTCGTCATCTGAAACATCTCGTATGTCATGAAATTCTATTTCTCCTTCTGTTTGAAAAATGGACTTATAAGATTTCCTAGCAAATTTATCAATCTCACAAAATCCAATACACTCGTGTCCGACACTTTCCATTCCTAGTCGAAAACCACCGATACCTGAAAATAAATCAATAAATTTCATTTCTTTATCCCCCCTTCCTGATCGACTATCAATGTCCAAAGAGTCACACCACTTGAAATGAAAATGAGCATAACTAATATCCACTCGATTGGCGACATTTTAACCACCTCCTTTTCTAACACGGTTATTCCAAACGGAATATAGGCCATTAAACACAAATTCAGCAAGTACTTCCGCTCGTCTAACAAAGTGAACATTATCTAGAGCATATTGATAGATTCTCTCAAAATCAGTCATAGCTATATCACTGGCTGTTTCAGAAAAACCCTCACGTCTAAATTGATCTTGTACCAATCCCCAAATATAATCTCGATCATATTTTGTGACCTTTTCTACTTTTCTTCTCAAGATAGGTTGAGTATTCCTTTCTTCCTCATCCTCAATAAATAAAGATTCAGTCTCACTAACTTCAGTCTCACTAGTGGCTGAATGTGAGACGGGGGCCGTTTCATTTTCAACCTGCCCTAGTCTTTTTTTAACACTAGGCCTGTTTGAATTAGCTACTGGGGTAGAAGACAACTCCCCTAAATAAATCTTATTAGCTAGTCTTCCTTTCTCACTTGAAGACTGTTGAACTTCATCAATTAAGTCATATTCTTTAAGAGTTTTTTTGATTGATAGTAGTTTTGACTTCGAACAACCTAACAGCCTCATCAGTTTAGAATTAGAAAATACTAAATAAACCGCCCCTTCTTCATCTATCCAACCACGACTAAGAGATAATTCTAAACGATCTTTTAAAATTGAATAAGCCACCTTTACTTCTAATTTCATATCCATATATTTCTCATCCTCAAAAAGAATTTTAGGTAATTTATAATACCGTTCTGAAGTTTGGTATTGATTTGCGGTAATTCGTTTCATAGCGCTCCTCCAAGTTCTTTGAGTATTAAATCTCCACTTGATTCCAATCGAACCAAGCCACTTTTTTCTAATTCAGCCATAAGAGAGATGGCTTCAACAATATCAATTCCCATTTCACGTACTAAAAATGAAATGACAATATAGCGTGATGATTGTAATTCTTTTGTCATTTTCCCTCCTGAAAATAAAAAAAGGAGAACAATATTCAATTGTTCTCCACGATAAATTTGCTAAAAAGAAAAACCCTGCCAAATTAATTTTTGGTAGGGTTTTTGGTAGGAAACTAAATTAATTTATCAGTTTCTAAAATATGTTCACGATTCTAAAAGGCTGATACTATAGTATTCCGAATTCTAATTGGTATATGCCTCTTATTTAAGAGTAACTGAAGCTCCAGCTTCTTCCAATTTAGCTTTGATTTCTTCAGCTTCTGCAGTTGCAACGCCTTCTTTAACAAGTGCTGGTGCACCGTCAACAAGTTCTTTAGCTTCTTTAAGTCCAAGACCTGTGATTTCACGTACAACTTTGATAACGCCAACTTTTTTGTCGCCTGCAGATGTCAATTCAACGTCGAATGAATCTTTAGCAGCACCAGCGTCAGCAGCACCAGCTGCAGCAACAGCTACAGGAGCAGCTGCAGTTACACCAAATTCTTCTTCGATAGCTTTTACAAGGTCGTTCAATTCAAGGATTGAAGCTTCTTTAATTTCAGCAATAATGTTTTCAATGTTCAATGCCATTGTTATTTCCTCCAAATATGTTTTAAATTTATAATATATTTTCGTAGCTAGGCTACGCTGCGTAGCTTAAGATTAAGCTGCGTCTTCTTTGTTGTCTGCAACCGCTTTGACTGCAAGAGCAACATTGCGCACTGGCGCTTGAAGTACAGAAAGGAGCATAGAAAGAAGTCCTTCGCGGTTTGGAAGAGTTGCAAGAGCAAGAATCTCTTCTTTAGATGCGACAGCGCCTTCGATTGCACCACCTTTGATTTCAAGTGCTTCAGCGTTTTTAGAAAAGTCGTTCAAGATTTTCGCTGGTGCGATAACATCTTCGTTAGAAAATGCTACTGCAGATGGTCCAACAAATACAGATGCAAGATCTTCAAGACCAGCTTTTTCAGCTGCACGACGCAAGATTGAGTTTTTAATCACTTTATACTCAACTTCGCTTCCACGAAGCTCACGACGAAGAACTGTATCTTGCTCAACTGTCAAACCACGAGCGTCTACAACGACGATAGATGCAGCAGCTTTCATTTTTTCAGCTACTACGTCAACTAGTTCCGCTTTTTTAGCAATAATTGCTTCACTCATTAGTGTGTTCACCTCCGTTATTATTTTGCTTGGGGAATTTTTCCAAAAGAAAAACGCGCCCAAACCTAGACACGAAAGTACAATACGCTTCTTTTTACATGATACGTTTTGTCCTCGGTAGGATATTTATGAGTCGAGCTCCCCTACTGTCTTAGGCAGTTTTTTCAAACCGTATATAAGTATAGCATAGTCAAAAAAAGAATGCAAGATTTTTGCAAACTTTTTTTAAAATTTTTTCGTGATTTTTCTTTTAAAGTTCTACTGTCAGAACTTGACCTTGCTTAACTACTGGTTCTCCGGCAATATAGACATCATCTACATCACTGGACTTGACAGCATAGACTAGGTGAGAGAGCATATTTTCTTGGGGTTGAAGATGGATTTTCCCTTGTGGTTGAATAACGAGAAAATCTGCTTGCTTGCCGACTTCTAGACTTCCTATCTGATTTTCCATTCCAAGGACCTTAGCCCCTTCGATTGTCAGTGCCTTGAGAGCTGTTTCGATAGGAAATTGGCTGGCATCTCCGCTATTCATTTTCTGAAGGAGAGCTGCAGTCCGTCCTTCCTCAAACATATCTAGATTGTTATTGGAAGCAACCGAATCTGTCGCAATTCCTACTGCCACTCCTGCTTTTTGGAGTTGGATGATTGGAGCGATTCCTGAGGCCAGTTTAAGGTTACTGATAGGATTATGGGCGATAGCCACTTGAGAAGTTGCCAAACGTTCAATTTCTCGCTCGTTTAATTCTACCCCATGAGCAAAGACAGAAGGATGATCTAAGTAACCCAGTTCTTCTAGAAAAGCGAGGGGACGTTTGCCGTATCGTTTCAGGATAATTCCTGACTCCTCCTTGGTCTCCGCCACGTGGATATGGAGAGGAATATTCAACTCTTTTGCCATATCTAAGCTTTCTGCCAGCAAGTCTATACTACAACTGTAGGGAGAATGTGGAGCTACCATCACCTTGAAATTTGGATTTTTATATTCTAAGATTTTCTCTATGATGAATCGAGTTCTGCTTATAGTTTCATCAGTTGTCTCTGTCTCCGAAGAAAAGAGGGTAGGTGAGAAATAACAACGCATCTTGGAATCTTTCACTGCCTGATAAATCCGTTCAATATCCACACCATTGGGATTATACATATCATTAAAGGTTGTTGTTCCTGACTGGAGCATCTCTGTCAGAGCTTCTTTAACCGCCTTAGTAGTCATGTCGGGAGTAAACTCAGCTTCTGCTGGCCAGATATAGTCATTGAGCCATTCATGAAGATTACTATCATCTCGGACTCCTCTCAATCCTGTCATAGCAGAGTGTGTGTGGCAATTAACCAAACCAGGCATAATCCAGGCTCCCTGATAGTCTATAATCTGCTCAGCTTGCTCTAAAATCTCTGACTTCTCTTGACCAACATAGACGATTTGAGAATCCTTAACTGCTAAGATTCCAGCCAAATAAACATGGAAATCTTGGTCACAAGTCACGATATTTACATGCTGAAAGACTTTCATTCTAGGCTCCTTTTCTATAAGACAATTTACAGTGAATAATTTTTCTAGCTATTGTAACAAAAAAGTCACCCGAAGGCAACTTTTTTCGTTCATAAGATTTTAAAATAGAAAGGCTTATTCAGAGCTAAAAGCGGCAGCTTGCTGCATTTGGTAATACTTGCCTTTTCTAGCCATGAGGTCCTGATGATTGCCATGCTCCACAATATCGCCATCCACTAAGACTAGAATCATATCCGCATCCTGAATGGTTGACAAGCGGTGAGCAATGATAAAGCTTGTGCGCCCCTTCATGAGTTTAGCAAATGCATCCTGAACTAGCACTTCTGTCCGTGTATCGATGGAGGAAGTCGCCTCGTCTAAGATGAGAATCTTTGGAATAGCCAGAAAGACTCGGGCAATGGTCAAGAGCTGGGCTTGACCGACAGAGAGAGATTCTCCTGCATTTTCCAACTTGGTATCGTAACCCTGCGGCAACTGTTGGATGAAAAAGTCTGCATTGGCTGCTTTGGCAGCAGCAATCACTTGCTCCCGACTAGCATCAGGATTACAAAAGGCAATATTGTCATGGATGGTTCCTTGCTTGAGCCAGGTTTCTTGGAGCACCATACCAAACTGTTGTCTCAATGATGCCCGGGTATAGTCATAAATGGATTTCCCATCCAGCAAGATATCTCCCGAGTTAATGGGATAAAAACGCATGAGGAGATTGATAAGAGTTGATTTTCCGGCACCTGTCGGACCAACAATAGCTACCTTGCTACCAGCTGGAATATCAATAGATAAATCCTTAATCAAAATCTTTTCAGGATGGTAGCCAAAAGAGACATGTTTAAAGGAAATAGCTCCCTTAACTTGGTCACTGGTCAACTCTTCCTTACCACTTTCAGCCACCTCAGGACTATCTAAGACTCCATAAACACGCTCCGCGCAAGCGAGAGCACTTTGCAACTCGGCTAGAACTGAAGAAATATCGTTAAAAGGCTTGGTGTATTGCTGAACATAGTTCAAAAAAGTCACTAAGCGTCCAATGGTCAAGGTGGACCCCATCATGATACGATAAGCTCCTACTCCAGCTAGAAGGGCATAAATAAGCGCATTTACAAAGCGAGTCGAAGGATTAACCGTTGAAGAGTAAAAGATAGCTGACTGCGAATAACCTGCATAGTTGTCATTAGCCTCACGCAGTCTTTGGATAAAATCTTCTTGAGCATTGAAGGACTGGATAATTGTCTGTTGGCTAAGCGATTCTTCAATCAACTGAGTCTGAATTCCCCGCGTCTCTGTTTGCTTTTGGAAGAGATGATAGGAGCGTTTGGCAATAAAGCGTGAAATTACCATAGACAGTGGCGTCAACAGCAAGACCAAGAGGGTCATGAGGAGATGAATTTGAAGCATGGCTAGAATACTAACCAAAATCATTAAGACGCCAATAAAAAATTGGTTAAAAATCATGGTCAAGCCAGCTGCCAACTGTTCGATATCTGTGGTCACACGACTGACCATCTCTCCACTTCCTTGCTGATCAACAAAAGCAATCGGTAACCGATGGAGCTTATGGATGATTTGATCTCGCAAGTCTCTGGTATAAGAGAAGATTAGGCGATTATAGAGAAGAGGATTGGCCCACTGCACAAGGGTATTTCCTATGACAACCAAGATCATTTGGAGAAAAATCTGCCAAAAAACTGGTGAAGAACCAGCCACCAGGACTTGGTCAATGACCTGCCCAATCAAGATAGGAAGATAAATTGATAATCCAACTTGGGCAATAGTTCCTAGAAAGGCTAGGAAAAGAAGGAAGGGATTGCTTGCTAAATCTTTTGCCAAACGTTTGAGCGTCTGGTTTGCAGTTTGTCGTCTCATGCTAGTCCTCCTTCCCATGTTGGGATGCATTGATTTCGCGATAGACTTGACTGGATTTCATCAAGTCCTCGTGCTTGCCGATAGCTAGGAGCTCACCTTTTTCCAAGAGGAGAATCTGGTCTGCCATACGAAGTGTTGAGGTTCGTTGAGAAATCAAGATTAAGCTCGTGTTTGGTAAATTTTCTCGGATAGCTTTCAAGAGTTTGGACTCCG
Organism: Streptococcus mitis; assembly: GCF_946190375.1. Classification (GTDB taxonomy): domain Bacteria; phylum Bacillota; class Bacilli; order Lactobacillales; family Streptococcaceae; genus Streptococcus; species Streptococcus mitis_CJ. The sequence goes on from NZ_CAMIAF010000003.1 coordinate 30,858, forward strand.
TAATGGTATCCAACGCCGAGGTCGCATCATCTAGGATGAGAAATGGAGCCTGGCGCAAGACTGCTCGAGCAATCGACAGCCTTTGTTTTTGTCCGCCTGAGAAATTTCGACCTCCTGCCTCAACTAGGGCATCCAAGAGTCCTTCCTTTTCACTGACAAAATCCTTGGCTTGAGCAATTTCCAATGCCTGCCAGAGTTCTTGGTCAGTTACTTCTTGATCTAAACCTAAAGTCAAGTTGGAACGAATGGTTCCTTTAAAGAGTTCGACTTTTTGGGGCACATAGGCAATCCAAGACCGCCACTGCTCAAGATTACGAGGACTAGATCCATCTCGATAAGGGTAAATGCACCCCTTGTCTGCTGGATAAAGTCCAAGGATGAGTTGTACTAAGCTTGATTTACCAGAACCTGTTCCCCCAATGATACCAAGGATTTGCCCTTGCTGCATATCAAAGGAAATATCTCTCAGAGAAGGCTGGGCCGCATCAGGATAGGTAAAGGTCAGTTCTTGAACTTGTAAAATCTGATCACTGGTAGCTTGCTTTTGTTCTAATTCTGAATGAATATCTTCTGGAGCCTCAGCAAAGACTTCCTCGATTCGCTTGGCTGAGATATATGACTGGTTGAGGGAATTTATCAGCATGGCTAGCTTGACCAATTCCACCAAAATCTGCAAGAGATAGTTGATAAGGGCAATGAGGGCCCCTTGACTGAGCAATCCTCCTTGGATAGAAATATAGCCTTGCCAGATGATAACAAGGAGGGTTCCATTAACAATCAGATAGGTCAGAGGTGTTAATAAACTAGACCAGAAACCCGTCTTTTCTTGTAAACTAGCATAAACTTGGTTAAGGGTTTGAAAAATCTGTAACTCTCGTTTTTCTTGACCAAAAGCACGAATCACTCTCATCCCTTGTAATTGCTGGCGTGTTTCCTGAACTAGTTGGTCCGTTTTCTTTCTGAGACTGCTGTAGAGAGGATTGACCAACCGAGAAAGACCTACAATGACGATGGTCAAAATGACAACCATGATCAAGAACCAGAGAGTCAGCTCAGCTGAGATGCGATAGGCCATAAAGATAGCGCCAAAGACAATAATAGGTGCTCGCAAAAAGAGACGCAGGAATTGATTAATACCAGTCTGAATCTGGTAGGTATCCGAAGTCAAGCGAGTGACCAAGCTAGAAGTGGTCAAACGATCTCTGCTGTCCTTGGGCAAGGAAAGAATATGGCGATAGAGGTCACCTGTCAATTCTTTGGCAAATCCAACCGCTGCCTTGGCTGAGTAAAATTGAGCTACCAAGGCCACTACAACGCCAATCACTGCAAAGATAAGGAGCTGGCCAATCTGCATCCATAGATGACCTTGATTTCTTTGGGGCAAGGATTGGTCAACAATCCCAGCAATCACCATAGGAACTAAGAGCTCAAACACAGCTTCTAGTAGCTTGAACAAGGGTGCTAAAATTGATTCCTTGATGTAGGGTTTAAAGTAAGATAATAGGTGTTTCATAAATCCCTTCTATTCGTATTCTGGAAATAAAGAAAGTGGGAAGCGCCCACCATCTCTGTTTTATTTGTTTAAGTAAGGCAGTAGATAGCCATATCCTGCTTCTTCCATCTCATCCTTAGCCACAAAGCGCAAGGAAGCAGAATTGATACAGTAACGGAGGCCACCAAACTCACGAGGTCCATCTGTGAAAACATGACCCAAATGAGCATTCCCCGACCGAGAACGAACCTCGATTCGCTCCATTCCATGACTCAGGTCCTTGTAATAGTGAATCAACTCTTTTGAAATCGGATGGCTAAAACTTGGCCAACCACAACCTGAGGCAAACTTATCCTTGGCAAAAAAGAGTGGCTCACCCGTCGTAATATCTACATAAATCCCTTCTTCAAAGGTTTGGTCATAGGCATTGGTAAATGGAGCCTCTGTAGCAGCTTCTTGGGTAACACGATAGGACTCTTCAGTTAAGCTTTCCTTTAACACCTCTTGACTAGGCTTTTCATAGTTAGAGGCATCAATCAATGGCTTATCAGCATCGGTCACATCAATATGACAGTAACCTGAAGGATTCTTCTTAAGATAGTCTTCAGCCAGAATATAGTGGCGAAGTTTCTCCACCTCTACTGCAATCTTTCGACCCAGCATGCGTTCCTGCTCCTGCACCACTGTATAGATAGCTGGCAAGTCTGCATCATCTTGGTAATAAATCCCAGTTCGATATTGGCGACCACGGTCATTCCCTTGTTGATTGATGGATAAAGGGTCGATGACACGGAAATAATAAAGCAAAATTTCTCTGAGTGACACTGCATTTTCATCATAAATCACTTGAACCGTTTCTGCATGGTCTGTTTCCTTGAGCAGCTGGTAATTGGTCGTTTCGACTTGTCCATTAGCGTAGCCAACACTGGTTGCTAGCACTCCAGAAATGCGTGAAAAATATTCCTCTAGGCCCCAAAAACAACCACCTGCTAGATAAATTTCTGCCATCTTTATTTCTCCTTTATCAAGTTTTTAACTAATACTCTTCGAAAATCTCTTCAAACCACGTCAGCTTACATCTGCAACCTCAAAGCAGTGCTTTGAGCAACCTGCGGCTAGCTTCCTAGTTTGCTCTTTGATTTTCATTGAGTATAAACTTCTTTTCAAAAAAAGGATAGGAAGCTCTCTGGTCGAGAGTTTCCCCATCCCATCTTCTATTCTTTATTTTGCTTCTACACGGACACCTTGGGTATCAACTTTCAAGTCATGAAGTTTTCCTTTGAAAGGTTGCTTTTCCAATTCTGCCTTAATCGTTGGCATCTTGTCATGAGAAGCCAAGACCATAACTGTCGGCCCAGCACCAGAGAGGTAGGTTGCATAGGCACCATTTTCTTTGGCCACTTGCTTAATCGTCGCAAATTCTCTCACCAAGTCCTGACGATAGCGCTCGTGGAAGAGATCTCCCTCGATTGCTTGCCCAGCGGTCACCATGTCTCCTGCCAATAAGGCCGCAACCGCCACATTGGCGATAGAACTAGCTGCAACAGCTTCCTTATAGGACAATTTCTTAGGCAAGACACCACGGCTGTCTCGAGTACGCAATTCATAGTTGGGAATGTAGGCTAGGAAATCACACTCTGGGAAGTCTGCTACGATAGCAGAAACTTGCCCATCAACGGAGCTGGCAATAACGAGATTACCATAAATGGCCGGAGCTACATTGTCAGGGTGTCCTTCAATCTTAGTCGCCAACTGCAATTTTTCATGATCAGACAGGTTGAGCTGACCCAGTTGGTTGGCTAGTTCAATCCCAGCTACAATAACCGAGCTGGAAGAACCCAAACCACGCGCCAAGGGAACATCACTAGTCATTTTCAAACGTCTTGGTTGTAAATCTGGTACAATTTGCAAGGCAATTTTTAGTAAGAGATTACGCTCGTCATGAGGAATCCATTTGCCGATCTGGTGTTCAATCAGCCATTCATCCCGTTCTTCACAGACCTCGATTTGAAGATATTTGGTTACAGCTACACCGACCGAGTCAAAACCTGGCCCGATATTGGCACTGGTTGCAGGTACAATAATCTTCATCTTATTCTCCTAGCACCTTGAAGGTATTCAATAGGTCGAATTCTGAAACCTTCTTCAATTCAGCTGAGACATTTTCAAGCTGCGCTTTATTAATCTTATGTGTGATAATCACTACACGCGCCTTGTCACCATCTTTGCCATCTTGGAGGATTTGCTTGAAGGAAATATCTTGAGCGTTAAAAATCTCAGCCAATTTCAAGACCTGACCTTTTGAGTCTGGAGCCAAGATTGAGAAGTAGTAATTTGCTTTGACATCTTCTGGATTTGCCAAGACCAAGTCACGGCTGTATTCGTTGAAGTCTTTGCCAATGGTACCATCATTCAAACGACGAACGATACGGACAATATCCGCCACCACACTTGTTGCAGTTGGTTTTTGACCAGCACCTGGTCCGTAGTACATAGACTCACCAATACCGATAGATTCTACAAAGACAGCGTTCATTACCCCATTTACACTGGCAAGTGGGTGTGCTTTAGGTAGGAAGGTTGGAGTCACTTCTGCAGCAATTCCTGAAGGAGTTTCCTCGATAGAACCAACCAATTTCACTACATAGCCAAGATCTTGAGCTACAGCTACGTCTTCTGGTGTGATGTTGCGGATTCCCTTGTGGGCTACATCATCAAAGGCAACCTTCATGCCAAAGGCAAATTGGCTCAAAATGACCATCTTGTAGGCTGCATCAATACCATCTACGTCATTCGTAGGATCGCTTTCTGCAAATCCTAGTCTTTGTGCTTCCGCAAGAGCATCATCGTAAGACCAGCCTTCTTCCACCATCTTGGTCATCATGAAATTGGAAGTTCCGTTGACTACTCCAAGCACGCGCGTGATTTTATCAGAAGCCAAGGAATTTGCTAGAGTACGAAGAATTGGAATCCCACCAGCTACTGCTGCTTCGTAGTAAAGTGCTACATTATGCTCTTTAGCGATTTCTAACAATTCTGCACCATGGACAGCCAAAAGGTCCTTGTTAGCAGTCACAACGTGTTTCCCAGCTTCCAAGGCACGAGTGATAAAGGTTTTAGCTGGTTCGATACGCCCCATCAATTCCACTACGATCGTAATGTCTTGATCTGACAAAATGTCATCCACATTGGTTACAAAGTTAAAGTCATTCCCTGCTGCAAGCAAGCGATTCTTTTCATCTTCATCCTTGACCAATACCTTGGCAACTTCAATCTCTGAATGTGCTGATTGATTGATTTTTTCTCCATTTTCCTTTAGGAGGAAAGGCACACCACTTGCAACGGTACCAAATCCTAGTAAAGCAATTTTAACTGTCATGTTTGTCTCCTCGAAATTTTCTAATATAGCCATTATAACAGAATTTTATGAAAATTCCTATTATAGTAAATCACTATTTCAATCTAGAAAAGAAAAAACGAATCAAACGATTCGCTCTTCTTAAAATCTAGAAAAAGCTTTCCAGAAATGATTATCCAATCTTTTGCAGATTAAGTACTGCATCGTGATTCATCAAGACTTGGCCATACTCCTGCAAGACTGAGCGACTGATGTCACTATCGTCCGCAAACTCGCGCATACGGGCCAAAAGCCAAGCTGGATATGGACTTGGATGATTTTCAATATCCACTAAAATGGTCAAATAATAGCGCTCATTCATCTTGTAGAGTTCAGAAGTTTCCATCTCAAAAGTCACTGTCTTGGCAAAAGCTACCAAGTCGGCCAACTTAGCAAAAGAAAGGATGTAGTAGATGTAAGGTTCTTTCTTGCTCTCAGCTTCTTGTTCAGCCTGTTCCTGCTCTTCTTCCTTGGCTTCGACTTGCTCAAGAGATTGAATCGCTTCGATATCATCCTTAGTTTTATCCGCGATGCTTTTTTCCAAGGTTTTGATAAATTCATCTGGCGACATTTGAGCCAATTCTTCCATGTCTGGCAAATCCGATAAGTCTTCAAAATCTAGATTTTGGTCAATCTTTGATTTGGTTACAAAGACATCTACCTTATCAGGTTTTGGAGTCACACGGAAGCTCAACATACCTGTATCTAAAAAGCTATCAGGCATCTCTAACTCATCCAAGATAGCATAAAAGAACTCTTCTGTTTTTTCTTGAGGAACGAGAAAGTCAGCAATCTCCATTCCTCGATCCATCAAATCCTCTAAAGACATCGTGATTTTCAAAGTTGTATCACTAATTTGTTTCATTTTCATTGCTAGTAACCTCATACTTTCAGTTCTATCTATTATACTAGATTTTTACGATTTTATCAAAAGAATGGAGCGAGAATGTGATATAATACTAGAGACCATTTTACAATACAAGAAAGAAAGTACAATGAAAAATATAAAAGTTAATGCACTGGCTAGCTTACTAGTCAATGTTCTCAATATCGTTTTTCCGCTGATAACCAATCCTTATCTGACTCGGATTCTCAGCAAATCCAATTACGGCTATTTCAATACCGCAAATACCTGGGCTAGCTTTGTCATTCCTTTAGCCGCATTTGGAATCTATAACTATGGAATTCGAGCTATCAGTAAGGTTAAGGACGACAAAGATAAGATTAATTATGTCTTTTCCAAGTTATTCTATATATCTGTAATTACTTCTGTCCTTACAACAAGTATCTACTTTTTGTTTATTTACCTAGATAATAGTATTGAAAATTTAAAAGAACTCTACTACATACTTGGTGTCCAGGCTCTCTTCCAATTCCTTTATATCGAGTGGATGAATGAAGCTTATGAAAATTATGCATTCATCTTATATAAAACATTGGTTATTCGTATTGCCATGTTGGTCGCTATCTTCACCTTTGTAAAAACTCCAAATGATATCGTACCTTATGCAATCATCATGAGTGCAACGACAATTCTCAACTATCTACTCAGTTTTCTCTGGATCAAGAGAGAAGTTTCCTTTGTTAAGATTGGTCTTGTCGAATTAGTCAAAGCATCTAAACCACTCTTGACCATGTTGCTTCTAGCTAATGCCAATATGCTCTACACCTTACTTGATAGAATGTTTATTACCAAAGGACCTGATGAAAACTACATTTCTTATTACACCATTGCTTCTAGCATCGTTATGTTGATTGCCAGTGTCCTGAGCGGAGCTATCAACGTTAGTATTCCACGTCTCGGCTACTATCTCGGTAAGAAAGACTACGAATCTTATAAAAATCTTCTAAACCAAGGAGCCGCCCTCTTTTATTTCCTTATCATTCCAACCAGTATTGGGATTATGGTATTAGGAAACTATGCTGCAGTCATCTACTCTTCTGAAAAATACCTTGAAGCTGGTATTGTGAACTAGTGTCTTCGCTTTTCGGACTATCATTTGGGCCATTGAGTTAATCCTTGGTAAACAAATTATCTTCATCAACGACCACAAAAATCGTTTAACAGCCTTTTACTTTATTGGTGGCGGTGCCAATATCCTACTCAACAGTCTCTTGTATTTCAATAATATTTTTGCACCAGAGTATTACATTGCTACTACTATTATTGCAGAAACCGTAGTTGTTCTACTAGAAATTTACTTTATCAAGAAACATCATCTACTTGACTTAAAAGAAATCTTTACTACTTTAACACGCTATACTATTGTATCGCTCGGATTCATTCCCATCTATTTCACATTTAAATTCCTTTTCCAAATCAACTCTTATACAGTCAACCTCAATATGATCCTCATGGTTCTCTCGACTATTGCAACTTGTGGAATCTACTATCTCTTGATACTTTTTAACACAAAAGATAAAACATTCCACTATGCACTCAATCTTGTACTTACTAATATAAAAAGGTCTCTATAATATTCGTAGTGGGTAAATCCCCTATAGATATTATGGAGCCTATTTTGTTATAGAAAAAAAGTCCCATATGACCTATAATGAAAAGCGACTAAACAACTCATTAGAAAGATTCATATGGAACAATTACATTTTATCACAAAACTACTCGATATTAAAGACCCTAATATCCAGATTCTAGACATCATCAATAAGGATACACTCAAGGAAATCATCGCTAAACTGGATTACAATGCCCCATCTTGTCCTGATTGTGGACATCAAATGAAGAAATATGACTTTCAAAAACCGTCGAAAATTCCTTACCTCGAAACGACTGGTATGCCTACTAGAATCCTCCTGAAAAAGCGTCGATTCAAGTGCTATCATTGCTCGAAAATGATGGTCGCCGAAACCTCTCTCGTCAAGAAGAATCATCAAATTCCTCGTATCATCAACCAAAAGATTGCGCAAAAGCTGATTGAAAAGACTTCTATGACCGATATTTCACGCCAGCTTTCCATTTCAACTTCAACTGTCATTCGAAAGCTCAGTGACTTCCATTTTAAACATGATTTTTCTCAACTTCCCGAGATTATGTCTTGGGATGAGTATGCCTTCACTAAGGGAAAAATGAGCTTTATTGCGCAAGATTCTGATAACCTCAATATCATCACTGTCCTTGAATGCAGAACACAGGCTATCATCCGAAATCACTTTCTGCGCTACGATAGAGCTGTTCGTTGTCAGGTGAAAATCATTACTATGGATATGTTTAGTCCCTACTATAACTTGGCTAAACAGCTGCTTCGCTTTAGAATTTCTAGACTCAGGCTAAAACAGTCCACTGGACTGTTTTACTCCAACATCTCAGCCGTACTATGAGTCGTTTGCGTGTTCAAATCATGAATCAGTTCGATAGAAAATCCCATAAATACAAGGCCATCAAGCGCTACTGGAAGCTCATCCAACAGGATCGTCGTAAACTAAGCCATAAACAATTTTATCACCCTACTTTTCGTATGCACTTGACGAATAAAGAAATTCTAGATAAGCTTTTGAGCCATTCAGAATACTTGAGACACCACTCCAATGTCTATCAGCTCTTACTCTTCCACTTTCAGAACAAGGAGCCAGACAAATTTTTCGGACTTATCGAGGACAATCTAAAGCAGCTTCACCCTATTTTTCAGACTATCTTTAAAACCTTTCTTAAGGACAAAGAGAAAATAGTCAACGCTCTTCAACTACCTTATTCTAACGCCAAATTAGAAGCAACCAATAATCTCATCAAACTTATCAAGCGAAATGCCTTTGGTTTTCGGAACTTTGAAAACTTCAAAAAACGGATTTTTATCTCTATGAACATCAAAAATGAAAGGACGAAATGTGTCCTTTCTAGATCTTAGCTTTTCTTCTACCCACTACAGTTGTAAAACTAAAAGGACTTAGTCCTGTGCAATACAGAACTAAATCCTTTCAATAATTATTTTTCCAACTTTTTGGGGTAGTACACAACGTTCTCTCTTAAACTTAAATCGTAACAGAATCTTTATCCTTGAGCATATAGCGTTTTAAACGAGTTAAGCTAGCTAACCAGTACAATAGACCTCCAAAAATTGCAGTGAAGCCACTACCAGTTGTGAGCAGGAACATAGGACTCTGGATGTGCTTTGTTATAGGGTTGTAAACAAATAGTACTGCAACTAACAAAGAAATGATTACACAAGATAATCCTACCATATTAAAGCCATTTGTAAACTCATAGGCGTCATGTCCTTCAACGAAATAGGCTGAACGCAAATCGAGTTTTCGTTTTCTTAAGATAAAGTAGTCGACAACGATCATACCAATAATGGGGCCTTGAATATAGGCAGCCAGCGAGATGAAGGAACCGAAGTATTCATCCACTCCTCCCCAGATGGTGAGTAGGCTCACGTAAACCATGGCAATCCAAACCATTAGTTTATAGCTTACTTTGGGCATCCCGCTTTTTACAATCATACAGTTCACATAAGATCCTGTACCTTGGGTTCCAATATTGGCAAAGGCTACTAGTAGTAAACTTAAAAGGGCAAAGGCTGGGGTACTTAGAGTTGATAGCATGGTTGTTGGATCACTTTCATAAACACCTGTTTTGACAAACATGGCTAGAGCCATGACTCCACCTGTCGCAGCAAAGAATGGCGCAACAACCCCATATGACAAGGCTGTAGCCCAATAGCCACTGCGTTCTGATTTTGCCAAACGTGGTAAAACCAATGCCTGTGTAGACCAAGAAAAGGCTACGGCCACATTTCCTTCCCCTGACATCATAAAACGTTCAATCGGTGTCAAATTTTCTTGGATGGCAGGTTGGACATTCATAATATCCCTAATCGGAACCGCAACAAAACAGATTCCAACGATAATTAGCCCAACAAATAACAAGGCAACCACCAGAAAGCGATTAGTACCTTTAATCACCTCTGGGCCCCCAAGAGCAATCAGCGTTCCAAGGAAAACACAGAGGGTACCTAGAATCGGTGCCCATACTCCCTTGTCTAAACCAAGCCCAAAATTATTTGCTAAATGAATCATGGAGCTGGCAAAAAGATTGGCGGTAACGGCGTACCAACCAAAATTTGCCAGACTAATCACGGTTGATAAAACGGCCACCCCTTTTTTACCTAGAACGGCTCTCAACCAAATCCATAAATCAATTCCATATTTAACTGCAAACAAGATTGGGAGACATTCAATAAAGACCCAGATAATGTTAAAACTAAAAATATTAATCAACATTTGATTAAAGGTCAAATATTGAGCCACATAGGCTCCTTGGGTATAACACCAGGTTGCGATGGCAAAACCACTTGTCGATAGGAAGAGATCCCAGAAAGAATACTGACGATCCTTGTTGGTCATGGGAACAATACCCGTTATCGTCTCCTGTTGAATGAAGTCATTCATCTTGGACATTTTATTGAATACCTCCTGTCATGGCTAGGATAATCAGAATAAGGTTAATTAGAACTAAGACGATGACTATAGTAAAATCACTTTTTAGAAATGGCTGGGCAAACACATAGTTTGGTGATTCCATTTCTTCTAGCCTTCTTTTCGTTTCATTTGCTATTAATTCTTCAATTTCTGATGTCGGTTTCATCTTAATTATCCTCTAAGTATAAATCTAATGCAAGTTTTCCATACTGCTTGGTATAACGATACCAGATATAAAGAAATTCACCTACTGGTTTTCCAACGCTTTCTTGGAACAGGGCCCACAAGAACCAATAATATGAAGTCACTGATACATAGGCAAAATAGTGACGTTTGGTTTTCTTGTCTGGAACTTCTTGTAGATAGATTTCAAGTACCTTTTCAGCTTCTTCCACTGTATAATTTGAACATCCAATAAAGGTCCCTAAATCTCCCGCTGGATCTCCTATACCAGAATATTCCCAATCAATCAAGCTCATTTCGCCATCTTCGTTCAACAAGAAATTTGGGCTATAAGAATCTCCATGGCAGAGAACCTTTTTCGCTTGATCTTCTTGTAAAAGCTTCTCGAGAACTGAGACATTCTTATCCAACTCTTCAAGCCCATCAAATTCAAAACGATTGCTGGCTTTTAATTTTTGTCTAAAATCATCAATTCCCTCAAATTGATCAAAAGAATGATCCGTTTTTTCTCCAGATTGGTGCAAGCGTCTCAAGAGCTCCATTGCTTTTGCTACATCATCCCAATTATCATAATCTAGTTGCTTGGCGTTAGGAATAAATTCTGAAATTTTCCAGCCCTCATCCTTGTTCATAGCAACAAAAGTACGGTCAATCTTCAATTTTGTAGCAATTTCCATGGAAGCTGCCTCGCTAGCACGATCGATATAATTCTCCGTTCCTCTACCTGGATGACGGTAAACATATTTCTTTCCTAGGCAGTCAAATGAAAACGAAGTGTTGGTTAAACCGTCTTTTAGGGGTTTAATATTGACAATATCTGAAGCTATACATCCTAATGTCTTACAGATGTTATCAATGATTTCCGAATTAGTATTCACCAAATAGTGTTCATCAAACTGACGCAACTCATCTAGTGAATCAAACTCCTTAACAATGTCTGCTGAATAATGCCGAGCTTCCAAAGGAAGTTCTTTGACGTGACGACTATAATAATCTTCCCAGAGCTGTTCGCGATACGGCTCATGTTTAAATTCAGTTTCCAAAATATCTACGAATTTTTCACTAAATGCACGATCAAAATAAACGTGCCCCACCATAGCCCAAGTATTCGTCCCACCGATTTGAATATCGATAATCGTGTGATTGGAATCTTCCTTAGAGCAGTATTCGTCTGTGTCTCCTTCTGCAAATATAGTCGAATAATAACCTCTGTAAATGTATCGTTCAAACGGATTTTCTACAAAATAATTATCCGAAGAGCAGATATAAGTGTTGGAAAGTTGATCTCTGACTAGCATGAGAGAAGAACAGTTATTGTATTTGTAGTAATCATTATTCACAACGATTTTAACGCCAAACTTTTCTTCCAGATAGAACATTTTTTCTTGTAGATAACCTACAATAACGGTTATATCTTCTATTCCTGCTTCTTGCAGTTGTCTGATTTGCCTCTCTATCAAGCGTTCCCCCTTGACTTGAAGCAATCCTTTGGGAATTTCATAAGACAAAGGAGCAAAACGACTACTCATTCCAGCAGCCATTATAATAGCATTTTCTACTCGATAGGGTTCTAAAACGTTCTTGCCTAGTTCATTTAAGTGATGTTCCTCATCAATCCACTTCTCTTCTTTAAGTTTTCCAACCAATGCATTGACTGTTCCTAAAGATAAATCTAGCTGTTCAGCCAATTGTCTCTGCGTAAAGTTTTCGTCTTTGTGAATCAACAAAAAACGTAAAAGTTTAAATTGTTTTTCTGATAGCATATCCTTAACCTCTTTCGTTCAATATTTCTATCCATTCGATTATACAATGAACATTTGTTTTTGTCAAGTTAGATTCTATATTAAGAAAATAGGGAACTATAATATTTGCAGTGGGTAAATTCCCTATAGATATTATGAAGCCTATTTGTTGTAGAAAAAGTTCCGTAATATCTAGAATGAAAAATGACCAAACCATCATTAGAAAGAATCGTATGGAACAATTAAATTAACAGGGATACCCACAAGGAAATCATCGCTAAACTGGATAATGATGCTCTATCTCGTCCTAATTGCGCTAGCCAAATTAAGAAATATGAGTTTCAAAAATTGTCTAAAATTCCTTACCTTGAAACAATTGGTATCCCCAATAGAACCCCTTCTTAGAAAAGCTGTTTCAAGTGCTATCATTGCTCGAAAATGACCCTCTCCAAAACTTCTCTCATCAATAAAAATTGCGCAAAAGCTGATTGAAAAGACTTCTATGACCGATATTGCTCATCAGCTGGCTATTTCAACTTCAACTGTCATTCGTAAGCTCAATGATTTCCACTTTAAGCATGATTTTTCTCGTCTTCCTGAGATTATGTCCTGGGACGAGTATGCCTTTACTAAGGGAAAGATGAGTTTCATTGCACAAGATTTTGATAATCTCAACATCATCACTGTTCTTGAAGGCAGAACACAGGCTATCATCCGAAATCACTTTCTGCGCTACGAGCGAGCTGTTCGTTGTCAGGTGAAAATCATTACGATGGATATGTTTAGCCCTTACTACGATATTGCCAGTAAACTTTTTCCTAACGCTAAAATCGTTCTCGACCGCTTTCACATTGTCCAACATCTCAGCCGTGCTATGAGTCGTGTACGTGTCCAAATCATGAATCAATTTGAGCGAAAATCCCATGAATACAAGGCCATCAAACGCTACTGGAAACTCATTCAACAAGATAGTCATAAACTGAGTGATAAACGATTTTATCGCCCTACTTTTCGTATGCATCTAACCAACAAAGAGATTCTAGATAAGCTTTTGAGCTATTCAGAAGACTTGAGACACCACTACAATGTCTATCAGCTCTTGCTTTTTCACTTTCAGAATAAGAAGCAAGACAAATTTTTCGGACTTATCGAGGACAATCTAAAGAAAGTTCATCCTCTTCGTCAAACTGTCTTTAAAATCTTTCTAAAGAACAAAGAGAAAATCGTCAATGCCCTTCAATTACCCTATTCCAACGCCAAATTAGAAGCGACCAATAATCTCATCAAGCTTATCAAACGAAATGCATTTGGTTTTCGGAACTTTGAAAACTTCAAAAAACGGATTTTTATCGCTCTCAACAATCGAGTAGGAGATAATTTCTAGCCCCTCTCACACCACCGTACGTGCCGTTCGGCATACGGCGGTTCAACTAACTTTTAACGCATGTCGTTCAAGGTAATAATCCAAACACGAAACCAGTCCACGTTTTTTAAGGACTGGTTTTGATATAGCACGTTTAAGTACCGACTTCTGAGCTACTAATTGATAGTGGTCGCCCCAGCCAGATACCTTATCTGCTATCCATTTAGGAACCCCTAACTTAAGCAATCCCCATAATCGTCTAGATTTCTTCTTCCATTGCTTCCAGATAATCACTCGTAGGCGAGTACGTAAGCGCTCATCTATGCTGGTGACTATACTTTTCATATTTCCCAATGAGAAATAGTTTATCCATCCTCGAATGGACAAATTCAGTTGCTCAATACGTCTTGTTAAGTCTATACTCCATTTCCTCTGTGTTAGTTTCTTCAATTTAAGCTTGAATCTCCGAACACTATCTTGATGGGAACGACTTTTCCAACCAGATGATGATTTCCAGAACCCAAAACCTAGATATTTCAACTCTCTTGGTCTAGTAATCTTAGTCTTGGTCATGTTTACTTTCAAACCTAGCCGTTTCTCAATAAAACGACTGACTGAATACATCACACGCTTAGCGGAGGCCTCGCTTCCGACCGTAATCACACAATCATCTGCGTAGCGCACAAATCGAAGTCCCCTCTTTTCTAATTCCTTGTCCAATTCATTAAGCATGATATTGGATAAGAGAGGAGATAAATTTCCTCCCTGTGGTGTCCCAACTAGCGTTTTATGACGCTGACCGTTAATGATAACACCCGAATGAAGATACTTACGAATCAAGGATTCCGTATCTCCGTCTTCGATAATATTATGTACTAAGGACATCAATCTATCTTGAGGAACCGTATCGAAAAATTTCTCTAGGTCTATATCCACTATCCACTCATAGCCGTCATTTAAGTACTCTAAGAGCTTCATGATGGATTTTTCACATGACCTATTTGGTCTGAAGCCATAACTCGTATCTGAGAAATGGGGGGTCACAAATGGGGCTAATGACTTGGACAATGACCTGTTGAATCATTCTATCCATAACTGTTGGAATTCCTAGTTGACGGATGCCTCCGTTTGGTTTGGGAATCTCAACTCTAAGAACTGGTTGAGGCTTATATTTTCTCTGTTTTATCAGTTCCTTAGTCAGGCGCCAGTTGTGTCTGAGATAGTCATCCATCTCTTCGATAGTAATTCCATCAATCCCAGCTGAGCCCTTATTGGATTTTACTTGATTATAGGCTTCAAGCATATTTTCGCGTGATAAAATCTTATCTAGCAATTTTGACATGTGCGTATTCCTTTCTTGTTTTGATGCCTGAGGGACATTTTATATTGGTGAACCTTCACCCAGTCAATACGTGACAGAGTCCAGTTCTATAAAACTGCTCGTTTTACAGACACAAGTGAAGTAGGATTACTTCGATTAGTTGGTCACCCCTTCGCTCCACTTCCATTACAGAAGCTTCCTCACTACTATGGGCTCGGCTGACTTCTCATAATTCGTTGTTACTACGCTTTCAGCGCTCATGAGACCTCACGGGATAAGTCGTACATCTTTCCTCGTTTATACAAGATACGAGGACGTTAAAAGGTTACAGTGAAAATAGGAAATCTGACGCAGAGTCTTTAGACTCTAGGAAGATTTATCTTTTTCACACAAACCTTAGTCCGAATTCAATTACTCTCGTGATTTACGCATATAGATTACGACTACCTTTTTGTACTTTAGAGTTTTAAGCCCCCTTATCCACTATATACGCCTTACTATCACGTTCCTGTTCGTAGAGCCACGATTTCGCTATCCCTTCCTCTGATGATTCTTATTTCTAGCGTCAGACTTAAAACGGTCTATCCCCAGACCGTTTTAATCCGCTACCTCACGATAGTCAGGCTTGGGAATCGCTATTGGGTTCACCAGTAGCGGGTGCCCACGGAGGACTTACACCTCAGATGCACGACATGCCCGTCGTACTTAAAAAAGAAAGGACAAAATGTGTCCTTTCTCGATCTTAGCTTTTCTTAAACTCACTACAGTTTACAAAGAGTTGACATATGTACATAATCTAACTGATAATTTCAACTTCCTTATAACTACACAAGCGATGAAATACTTCGCTTAAACTACTTCGATATTGATTATAGACTACTTTTCGTCTATATAAGATGTGATACTTACAGCGCCACTTTGTGTACGATAAACTATGAGACTTTTGTACCATATTTTTTCACTTTTCGATTTACAGAAACAACTTTATTGTATCGCATTTGAAGTTTTTAGGCTATAACCTTCGACGCGCACCTAACGGAGCGAGAAGGATCAATAGTCACATAATTAAAACAAAGTACCCTTAGCTTTCTAAAAGAATAGTATAACTCCCTGACTTAGATTTTACATTAATAAAGTGGATGCGGATAATTTGGCAGCCATATTTAAAGGACATACAAGAAAACTAAATAATATTAAATTTCTTATCATTATGTTCTTCATGTATATCACACTTTCCTTTACCATCTCTACAGACCACAATTTGCAATATTTTCTGCTGATGTATAAAAAATTGGTCTTAGTAAACTAGAACTCCTTTTTGTGTCCAAGCTTGTATAAGAATATCAATGTCCTAATCTCCTCAATAGACACTCACAAGATTTGTTCTCTCATAAAACAGAATTACTTCTCCACCTTGCGAAAAGCTTTTATACTATGACTATACCACTCTTGCATTTCCTTTGATGGTGGTGTCATATAATCCCCATACATCTGGGTTAAAAAGACATCATAATTTTTAGGAATTGGTAACATTCTTCCCTCAAACTCTGTTAAGATTAACTCTTTGAAAGTATTTATTTGGAAAACACCCTTCATTCCCTCTTTATCAACTCCAACCATTCCCTCATATTTCGGCTGTTCTACAACACTATTCTTAACTAACTTATCTATTTTCTTATAGAAGTATCTCGGATTGACAAATCTGAGAGCGTACCAGCTACATAATCTAAGAAAATCTTTTAGTTTGCTGTCACCGTGAACTGCGCGTGATTTTTTGATATAAGCCAGTTGACGAAGAGCCACATACTTATAGCTCTTGTCGACAATGCTCAAATCTGTAAAGCGATCAATTGGGAAGACATCGATAAAGAGACTGGTGTCATGGCGCTTGTACTTAACATGGTCTTCGATAACAGTAGAAGTGTCCAAAATCGATGCGAAATTATGGAAGTACCAAGAAGAGGTATCGTAGGAAAGAACCTTGTAGCGAGGGTGATTTTCTTCCTCAATAATCTTCAATAAGCGCTCATAATCTTCACGATAAAGGGAAATATCAATATCATCGTCCCAGGGAATCATACCTTTGTGGCGGATAGCTCCAAGCATGGTTCCATAACTTAGAAAATAAGGAATATCATGTTTCTTACAAGTCTCATCAATATAGTCTAGCAGGGCTAGTTGAATTTCTTTAATTTCTTCTTTTTCTAAATACTGCATCCTAATCCTCCAATTTATAAGCGTGAAATTCATGACTGTAGAAGCGTTTTTCTTCTGGTGGTAGGGTCATATAATCTCCATAAAATTGTGTCAAAATAGTATCAAATTTTTCAGGTGCTGGAAGGCTTAAATTCTCAAATGGGAGATTGATTGTTTTATCAAAGGTACCACTTGGGAAGACTTCCTTTTCCTTAGATTTAGAAGGGATAAAAGCCATATACTGCCCATTATCACGACTATATTTTTGAATTTCTTTCTCGATTTTATTTGCAAAATAACGAGGAGAAACAGGTCGAAGGAGCAACCAAAAGGCTGTTCGTATCCAATCTTTTAAAAGGCTATCTTTATAGACAATATTTTTATGTTTGCTGAAAGACAGAAGTTTGAAGCTTTCCAGCTTATAACAAATATCAATGACCTTAGGATCATCAAAGCGATCCATAGGGAAAATATCGATAAAAACACCAGACTCATAGGTTTTTGTATTCCGAGTATCAATAATTTTAGTTGTACTGTCTGTTATTTTGATAAAGTTGTTAAAGTAGTTCTTATCTGTTTCTAAGGATAAAAGTTTGTATTTACTTTTTTCCTTTTGAAAAATGTTCATAAATCGTTGGTAGTCTTCTCGAGGCATGGACAGATCAATATCGTCGTCCCAAGGAATAAAGCCCTGATGTCGAACTGCCCCAATCAGAGTACCGTAGTTAATAATATAGTTGATATTGTGCTTTTTACAGAGAGTATCAATATAATCCAAAATTTCTAATTCAATCTGTTTGGCATCTTCAATGGTTAGTTGTTTCATTCTAAACTCCTATGATCTTTTGAATTTATTTTTTAAGGCTAGGACATGGTTTAAAAATTCATAGAAAATGCTATCTTTGGTGAAGACAAGTAGAGCAATATAAGAGATGGCTGATAGCCAGACAATCAAACCAGTATTAATCAAAAATGGCAAATTAATGACCATATCCACAGGATACAAGAAATTAATCAGGAAATAAATTCCTACAAAGGAAAGTGAAAAGAGCGAGTATCGAACAGTATAGCTAAAGATATGTCCTAAGTGGATGAGCTGTTTTCTATGGATGAAAATGATATAGAAAACAAGCAGAGAGGCCTCTGATAGCATAGTTGTCAGTAAGTAGTATTCAGGAGCCACGATATGGTTGAAAAAGAGGAGACTATTTAAGCCCAAATTGAGCAATCCTGCAAAGACTGTGTAGACTGTGATTCGTTTTTCATAGCCATTTGTAAAGAGAATTTGGGAACCAAGAATGGTATCCAGTGCCAGGATGTTCGTACGAAAAGCGAAGAGAGAGGTTAAGATACCGCCTCCGATATATTTTTCACTACCATAAAGCAGGATAGCATTTGGTCCTAAAACCATGAGTCCGAAACTGAGTGGAATGATAAAGAAGTTAAAGATTCGACTTCCTCTGTTAACCAGAGAAACATAGGCTTCTTTGTCTCCTTTACCCAAATAGTAACTGAGACGAGGCACACTCACTCCGATAGCTCCTGTTACAACCCCAGCTATAACGGTCACAATTCGTTGAGCCATGGTATAGTAACTAACGTTGACATCAATCCCTGTTTTAACGAGGAAGAGACGATCCAAAAAAGTGAAGAGCATATTGGCATTTGCAAAGACTAACATGGCTGTTAGAGGGAGAAAGAGCGGTTTAAAATCACTTATGTGAATCTTAACAAGCTTAATGTCTCTTTTAATCCAAAAATAACTAATCAGATAGTTAATCAGTGTCGATAAACTCATCACAAGTGTATAGACAACAATATCGTGTTCATTTTTGACAAACAGGAAAATAGAGACCAGCATCAAGATACGGATGAAGGCAGTCTTGTAAAAGAGAAAACTGTAATTTTCCAGAGCTTCATTGACCCACTCGATTGAAAAAATCTGGGCAATGAGCTGAATCCCCATAACAAGGTAGACTTTTTTGACGATTGGATTATCAGTAAAGAAGAGAGGATAAGCTAGGATATAGACAGCAGTAGTCAAAATTGTACAAGCTATGCACAAATAAAAAAGACTAGAGAAGGTTCTATTCAGATCTTTTTTGTTATCCTTGACATTACTGATGGCCCGTAAACCGTAGTTATAGACCCCATAAGTCGCAAAGGGCAAGAAAAATGACAAAATAGTGTCAACTGAGTTGAAGTAACCATAGTCAGTTCGGTCCAAGAGACGCGCGACGTAGGTACCAGTTAAGATGGGAAAAATAATATTCAAGACACGAATTCCCATGTAAGATAGAGCATTTAATTTTATACTTTTCATTCAATTTACCTCGTTTTTCATTATATCATAAAGTTAGTTAAAATAACTCTTTTATTTTCAACAACTAGTCTTTAATTATTTTAAAAAATTTTTAGGAACTCAAATCCTCAAAAATTTAAGATTAAAAACTAACTTTTTGAGGATTTCAAATAAAATTTATTGAACTTTAACCAAGGACAAATATATCGTTAAAAAAGCAAAAACTCCAATTGGGATTGAAAATACAAAAATTATTAAGTCTTAATTATTTAGTTACAGTACGATAATTATAATAAGATTGAAAGTTTATGATTTATATCTTTCATAGAAGTCTTTTCAATTAACTTTTAAGTAATCTTTGAATTGAGAATCTAACGGATTTGTTGATATTCTTTACTAGAGGACTATCCGTGACTACCATCTTCTAACAAGACAACAAAATAGACTCCATAATATCTATCACTACAAATATTATGGAGCCTCAAAATCGACTCTTCGCCAACTTTAAAGACACAATGTATCAGGATGCTTATAATTTAAAGGTTGCTACACCGAGGATAGAACGATTTAAGTTTCGAAGAATTTGAAGACTTTGTTCAAATTTCTTATAACGAGTCACTCCGTATTCTTCAACAAGAAGGACTGTATCTCTTTCTAAAAGAGATGGTACATCTTGTAAATCTACAAAATGCATTCCTTTCAAAGTCTCTTGATTTTGTTTTAATTTATCTAGAATAGCTTTATTTGAGCTAACAATAGTCAATTCTTGTCCAGCATTTTTGTATGATAGAATATCTGCTAGATTAGCAATTGTTGTAATCTCTGTTACAAAATCAATTTGATACTGAGAAAAATCACCTGCTCTATTGATTGTTGGATTAAAGAGATAAATCAATACATTTCCCATCACAAGCAAAATCACACAGACTACTCCAATAACAGCTAAACGAAGAATCAAATTCTTGACGTTTAATCCAAGCGCTGTCTCACCATTTGCATTCAATTCTTTAGAATTGATGGTTTCCAATTTTTCAATTTTTACATTTGCATAAGTGTGTTTAAATTTCTCAATCAATCCATCAATTTTTCGCTCCAACAAGTCATTAGCATCTTTACTTGGTGTCAAAATTTTCACACCAACCCCTGCATCGTCAATCATATAATAGACGGTCAATTTTTTCCACCAATAGTCGCTTGTAGAATTTTTCAAGGCTGACTCTGTCGTATCCAATTCACTGGCAATTTTTTTCAACTCACTCGGTTCTACATCATTGAAAAGATAAGCTCCATTTAAATTCCCTTCAATTAATTTCCCATAGAAATCACTATACCCACCAATTTGATGATTCAAAATCGTTTTGGCTGAATCTTCCGGAGGTGTAATTTTATAGCTGATATAAGTTGAATAACTTGTTGTGTCTTTGACAGTATTTTTATTCTTAACTGCTTTAATTGTAAATGGTACAGCAATGATAGCAAATAAAGCGATAAGAGCTAGAATATTTGCTTTTCGTTTTTTGTATAGATTTGCAAACAAATCAGCTACTGAATAATGTTCAAACATGATTTTTTTCTCCTTTGTTTAGTAGATACTGGTTTTCCTTTGTAAGCATTTTCGCTACGAATATAATCACAAGAACAATTCCCCAGAATTGCATTGTAAATAAATTGAAGAAACTTTCTGAAAAGCTACTTCTTGGCATAAAGAATAGATTATTCAAGATGAGTAGGGACAAGGCAAATAGGATTGTTCTAGAGCGATAGGCTACTTGCAACATGGCTATGAATAACATACCTAGCAAGAGACTAAGTAGAAAGACTCCTATCATACCATAGTCTGTATACAACTCCATGATATAACTACTTCCGATACCATGTCCTTTCAAATATTCCTTGTTCAAAACAAGATAGGATAGATTGTGGGCATAACTATTACTATCAATTGCTAGCTCCACACTATTGGTTGTATGCTCAAAGGCTTTTCCTCCGAAAATTGACCCCAAACTCCCCCTTGCAAAATAATCAAGGACAGGACCAAAAGTAAAATTACGGAAATCTCGGTAAGGGAGGCTACTGTTAAATAGAAAACCTCGAGCCAAGACACCAAAACTAGTCCCTTGTTTATAGATAAAGTCAAGTAAGATATCCCAGAAACCTGTATGGGAAACTTGGACATTATCCCGTACATAATTGAGTACTCCCATCGCTAACATGAGAATAGGAGATCCTACAAAAATCGCTAACTTTTCTTTAAATCCAATCCATTTTCCTTTTTCGGTTTGCTCCCGCATAAAGTAATAAACAAAAGCAAATAAAATACTTAAAATAAAAGGATTTCGCGTCCCAATTGCCAAATGAATAGTATTAGCTGCAATAAAGGAGACAAGCACTGCTGTGGCCTGCCATTTCTTTGGTTTGGTTGCCAGATACATACACATTGCGTAGACCGTAAAGGTAGACAAAATGTAGGTAAAATAAGGCAGTTTACTTTCAAAATTTGCATAGTAGGCATAGTAGGAAGTCTGCAAGCGATACAGGAGTCGTTCAAATAATCTAATGAAATAGAAAGGATAGGTTAGAAGAAAAACTCCTAGTGATACAAAGCGTAACCGCTTGATATAAAGCTCTTTTAGAGAATTTCCTATATTTGGTACTTTTATTTTCTTCCTAGCTATGAAGTAACGAGCCAGGACGCCTCCTATGGTCAAGCCCAGAATCGAAACCATGACAACTATAAAGGCAAAACGATAGGCTATGGGATGATAGGTATCCAAAGCGCCATCTCTAAAATAATCAATGGTCGGCCTTGATACCAGAAATACAAAAATAGTTAAAAAGAAAATAAAATGGATTAAGTAATACTTGATATCATTCCAACAAGCAATTAAGCTACTAACCAACAAGAACAATAAAGTAGAAAGTAAGCTAACATTATTATTATTAAACAGATACACAATTCCACTTACTAGCGTCAAGGCATAACTGACTATGGTCAAACTAAATAATAATCGTTTTCCATCAATCACTTGCTCACCCCCGTTCTAATGTAATTTTTTAGATTTTTCAATATTTTTCAGTAATAAGAATCGGTATAAGGAAATATTTATGAATAGAGCCAAAGCACTAATTCTTCTCCCCTTACGGAAAATTGGATTCCTAGCAATAGTAAAGGCATGGCCTTTTAAAAAACGATGAATCTGAGAATAGGCTTCAAATTGTTTATACTGATCATCTAGTAACATCTTATCTAGAATAAAGAAATGGGCATAGGCCAATCTGAAAAAAGCAACCTCTTTCAAGTCAGGATAGTTTTTCACAACTTCATTGTAAAACTTTTGATAGATATCAATATAGGCTAAATCCTTCTCTGCATAGGGTTTAGTCGTAATACTATCCCCTCTATGGAAATAGTAATAATAGGGTTTGGTATTAACAACGTACTTCTTAGCCAACTTGACTAAATCAAAATGATAATAAGCATCTTCATAAATCAATCCCTTTGGAAAGGATAGGGCAGTTGCAATCTCTCTCTTGATTAGCTTATTGCAGATTGTTCCAGGTATTTTTTCACCTATGAGGTATTCCTTTAGAAATGTTTGAGAATCACAGACAAAATACTCATCCTGATTGGCTGATTGTGGGCTTTCATCATTAGCATAGACATTCATGACACCACAGCTCGAAACATCCGCATCTTCTTGAACTAATTGCTCATATAAGCTCTGAATCATTTCTGGATGGATATAATCATCTGAATCAATAAAAATCAGATAATCTCCGTGAGCCTGCTTCATTCCATCGTTTCGTGCTTGCGACAAACCTTCATTCTTTTTATGAAGTACTGACACCCTATCATCTTGTTCAGCGATTGAATCACATAAGCGACCACTTTCATCCGTTGCTCCATCATCAACAAGAATGATTTCCAGATTCTGATAGGTCTGCTTCTGAATGGAAGCTATCGATTTTTCTAGGTACTGCGCCACATTATAGACTGGCACAATGACACTAATTAATGCAGTTTCCATGCTACTCCTCTAATAGTTTTTCTACTTGTTCGATTTGTTTGGCAATTGTAAATTGTTGAATGAATTGGCTAGCCTCATTGACATCGAAGTTTGAGGCAGAGGTCATGTAGTTCGTAATTGCCTGAGCTGCCTCTTGATTGCTCTCAATGATTTGTCCAAATCTTCCTTCTTGTGATAGTTCCTCAGCCCCTCCAACATCCGTAGAGACAAAAGGGATTCCAAGGCTCAAGGCTTCCACATACACTCCAGGAAAACCTTCTTGTTTAGACATAGACAAGAGAACTTTCATCCGAGACAAATACTGGTATGGATTTTTTTGATAACCAAGGAAATGTACATAGTCCTCAAGCCCATACTCTTTGACGCGTTTTTTCAGTTCCTCTTCCATATCCCCAGCCCCGATAAAATAGAGATGATAGTTTTTTCCCTCTTGGTGTAATAATCGTATCACTTCCACTACACGGTCAGAACCCTTATTTTCCTCAATCCGTCCGATAGTACAGATACTTTGAGGCGCAATCTCGATATCGATCCTCTCTTGAGATTTTTCTAGAATACTCTGAAAATCATAACCATTGTAGACTGTCCGTAATTTCGAAGCATAATCTGGATAAACTTCCTTGATAGAATGACTGGTCTTTTTTGAAATTCCTACAATGGTATCCGCAGCATCCAACTGGCGTCTATGTGATTCTCTTTTGGAGGTATCCTTAAGAAATTCTTCGATACTTCCATGAATCCAAGAGATTTTCTTGACTTCTTTTCTTTTAGAGAACAAAAGCGGAGGATTCATAATGGTAAAAGAAACTTCAACATCATAGTCATCTTTTACAAGCAAGCGACGTGTCAATCTTGGAAAATAAATTCTCATTCTCCACAAAAGAGCTCGAATCCATCTGGCTTGGCGATAATCCTGAAGGGATTTTAAAATGCCTACATGCTTGGGAACAGATTCGTATCCCTTATCAAAATGTTCCATTTCAAGAATATCAATATCATACTTTTCTGGATCTAGATTTGAAACAATTGTCGACAGAATCTTCTCTGCGCCACCCCCGAGAGAAAAAGACCACATAAAAAATAAGATTTTTTTCTTAGCCACCATATTCTCCCTTGTATTCTGTATAAGACTTATCCATATCAGCGATGACAGCATCATGATGCGGTAGCTGCTTGTCTACTGGCGGAGGAGTCATATAATCCCCAAAAGCAGTACTGAGATAGGCATCATAGCCAACTGGAATAGGCATCTCTGTTCCTTCAAATGGCAAGAAAAGATTGTCTTCAAAAGATGTGATTGGGTACTTGTTTCTCATGTAGCCAGGACCTGAGCATAATTCTGTGATGCCATCGCTCTCAACCAGACTATACTTGGTCATTTCTTTCTCAGCTTTTTTCCAAATGCGATAACGGAGAGATTTTGGAGTCACACCCAGTAAAATACGACTTCCCCATTTCATAAGTGCGCCATGCTTTTCTGGAATAGTCTGTGCACAAAAGAGTGAATAAATCAAGGCCCAGCGAACCTGTTTCTTCCGCTCAGCTGGATTTTTCGGATAATAATCCAAAGGCAAGACATCCAAGGCTAATCCATGTGGCAAATCCAAATCCTGCTGGTAAGGTTTGATACAGGTGGTTTCCTTGTCACGGATGGTAATAAAAAGATTGCGGTCTACAAAATCCTTGTTACTCTTTGACAAGAAATAACGTTCATCTGCATAACGAGGCCATAATTCTGCTAATTTCTCATAATCTTTACGAGGCATAAAAAAGTCTAGGTCGTCATCCCAAGGAATAAAACCCTTGTTTCGAAGGGTACCAATAGCACCTCCTCCACAGAGATAACAAAGTAAATCATGTTCCTTGCAAAAGGCAACAAAATATTCAGCCATCTCCAGACTACGGGCCTGAATTGCTTTTAAATCAGTCATATTATTCATTATTCTTTCTATCGTATCGTTTCATTATACCACAAATAGGGGGTAAAAATCTATTGCAGGCTGTAAAAAATCAAAGCCTGACTGCTAGATAAATAGCTATCAAACTTTGATTTTTCTGTCTTATCTTATCTCAAGCCCATCTGAGATAATTTATTCTGATATTTGTTTTGATCGACAAGCAAGCCCAAGCCTCCATAAACATCATAGGCATCTACCCAGTCACCCAGTTCTGGAATCGTCAATTTTTCAATACCATTTTGAGCTCCGTCTAGGAAAGACAAGCCATTTGTTAACAGGAAGGTATAAGGAACATTCGTTGAGGTCATTGCGAATACCTTGCCAAGTGCCTCTGAGCCCGTAAAGAGCTTGGTTGGATCTTTGATTTGCTGAAGAACTGCTGTCAGTACTTGTTGCTGTCTTTTGGTACGGCCGTAATCCGCCTCATCATCATCACGGAAACGAGCATAATTGAGCAAGGTCGAGCCATTCATCTGCTGTTTTCCGACTTTGATGGTTTGGGTTGGAGACTCAGTCTCAGTAGCGTGTAAATCATCTCCGACTGTAGCTTCTGTTAGTTGGCGCCCATTCAATGTTGAAAATTGAGCATCAATTGTCACCCCATCAGGGAAAAGTGTGTCAATCGCTGTAGCAAAGGCCTGAAAATCGACCAAGGCATAGTATTTAATGTCCAAGTCAAAATTATCTTTCAAGACTTGACGAACCATTTCTGCCCCTTTTTGCCCCTCTTGTTCTCCTAACTCATAGGCTACGTTTAACTTGTTATCTGTCTGTTTTCTACCGTTAATCACTTGACTGTAACCGTCTATATAAACCAAATTGTCACGCATGAAGCTGACCAGCTTAATTTTCTTATCTGAGCCGCCAACATTTAATACCATAATAGAGTCCGTCCGCGTCTCAGCACTATTTTGACCGATTCGGCCATCTGTACCCATGATCAAAATATTAACTCCATCTCTTGTGTCTTGACCGTTAAAGACTTCTACTTGAGCTGCTCGGGCATTGGTAGTTTGATCTGGATTAGCATTGGTATAACCTTTTAAGAACATAAAAATCATACCCAATGCTAGACAAGCTAAGATAGCCAGTAATCCTGCAAAAATGCGCCCCCAACGTAGCTTCCGCTTTTTAGTTTTTTTCTTTGGAAGAGAATTGATTTTCTGATATCTCTCAGAACGACTACGGCTATTATAAGAAGGAATCGAAGTGTTAGCACTTGTCTTTCTATAATCCTCTGTCAATTCCTGACTTTCTGAGGGAGCGTCACTACTTGCCCTATTTAATTTGTCTTGCAAGTAAGCAAACTCTTTTTTTTCTCGCTCATTGAGGTAATGAATATTCTTAAAGAGATAGTCATAACGTAACTGCTCGTGGTGGCTTAAGGGATTTTCTTTACTCATCTTCTCACCTTTCCATGGTCTGATATTGGATAAATAGGATAGGCACCCAGAACTTTATACTGGATTCCAATCGCTTCTAGTTCTTTTTGGGCAAAGTGAACCAAGTCCTTATCAGTATAGTCTACATCGATAATGAAAAAGTATTCACCCAGTGCTGTCTTGAGTGGACGACTTTCAATTTTTGTCAGGTCAATCCCTCGCCAAGCAAAGGTCGACAGGGCCTTATAAAGTGCGCCCGGAAGGTTGTCAGGTAAGGTCAAGGCCAAACTCATTTTTTCACTTTGTGCTTGCAAGGGAATGGCTACATCTTCAGCTCCCAAAACCCAGAAACGTGTGAAATTGGCTTCCATTCCCTGAATATCCTCAGCAATCAGTTCCAAGCCATATTCTTCTGCAGAACTTCTTGGTGCAATTGCTGCATAAGGCTGGTCTGGATGTTCGGAAATAAAGCGGGCCGCATAGGCAGTACTAGCAGTCACCTCGATTTGTGCCTCTGGATACTGTTCATCGATGAATTTCTTTCCTTGAGCCAAGGCCTGTGGATGTGAAAAAATCTTTTCAATCTTAGTATGACCTGGAACCACCATCAACTGCTGATGAATAGGCTGAACGATTTCTGCAACTGCTTGAATGCGAGCCTGATGAAAAAGGTAGTCCAAGGTTTCATGAACACTACCCTCAATAGAATTTTCAACTGGCACCACAGAATAGTCCACCAAGCCTTGCTCATAGGCCTTGATGACATCTGTAATGTTGGCAAAACCCTGCAATTCCTCATGAGGAAAAGCTGTCTGCACAACGTGGTGTGAAAATGATCCCTTGGGACCTAGATAAGCAATTTTCATCTTAGTTCCTCTATAATTTCCTCTGGGCTTAACTTGGTCACATCTAAAACCCGACTGGCTACTTCCTCATACCAAGCCTGTCTTTCTTGGAAAATAGCTGCTAGTTTTTCCTTGCTATTATTTAGAAAAAGCGGACGCTGATTGTCCTTATCAGCTGATATGCGTTGGTAGAGGGTTTCAAAGTCTGCTTTCAGGTAGATATTATCAGAATTTGTCTTGAGCAAGTCACGATTTCGATGAGAAATGACTACTCCCCCACCAGTTGACACAACTTGGTTTGTTTGTAGTAAATCAGCTAGGACTTCAGACTCTATCTGACGAAAAGCTTCTTCCCCATTTTCCGAGAAAAATTCCGCAATGGACATACCTAGGCGTTTCTCTATCAGAGCATCCATATCGACGTAATCTGGGTCCAATTCTCTTGCAATAGTGGACTTGCCAGCCCCCATAAATCCTAGTAATACCTTAGCCATGAATCAAGCTCTCCAAATCATCAAAGAAGCTAGGATAACTGGTATTGATGGCTTCTGCACGATCAAGCTCCACTTCCCCATCAGCAACCAAGAGGGCTGCGATAGCCGTCATCATACCGATACGATGGTCACCAAACGTATTGACTCTAGCACCGTGAAGGCCTGGTTTCCCTTTGATAATCATTCCATCAGCTGTAGAAGTAATATCTGCTCCCATGCTATTTAAAGCGTCTGCCACAACCTGAATACGGTCTGTTTCCTTAACCTTGAGTTCCTCAGCATCCTTAATAACTGTTACACCTTGGGCTTGAGTCGCAAGCAGAGCGATAACTGGCAATTCATCAATCAAACGTGGAATCAAAGCGCCACTAATCTCTGTTCCTTTGAGGTCTGAAGACTCAACAGTTAAGGTAGCAGATTTAGCGACTGGGTCAATTTCAGTTATTTCCAATTTTCCACCCATGGCACGAATGACATCGATAATACCGGTGCGCGTTTCGTTGATGCCCACATTCTTAAGCACTACACGAGAATTTGGAACAATCAAACCTGCGACTAGCCAAAAGGCTGCACTGGAAATATCGCCTGGTACGACCACCTTTTGTCCTGTCAATTTTTGTGGCCCTTGGACTGTGATTTTCTTGCCCTCCACACTTAAATGACCACCAAATTGTTGCAACATATCTTCAGTATGATTACGGGTGCACTCTTTTTCGATAATAACAGACTCCCCCTGAGCCTGCAAGGCCGCAAACATCAAGGCTGACTTGACTTGGGCAGAGGCAATTGGCAACTCGTAATGAATAGATGATAGTTTTTTCGTCCCTTTTAAATGAAGAGGAGGCAGGTCTCTCTCAGTCTGCCCTGAAATGCTGACACCCATTTTTTTCAGAGGAATCGTCACACGATCCATAGGACGTTTGGAAAGACTATCATCGCCAAACATTTCTACTTCAAAGTCTGAACCAGCAAGAACACCTGAAATCAAGCGAATCGAGGTTCCAGAATTTCCCATATCAAGAGTATTTTGCGGAGCTTTTAAGCCATCCATCCCAACACCTTGAATAGTAACGACACCGTCCTTATCCTCAATCTCTACGCCGAGGTCACGAAATACCTGCATGGTTGACAAGACATCTTCACCACGCAAGATATCATAAACCTTAGTCTCACCCTCAGCCAAACTTCCAAAGATAATGGAACGGTGACTGATAGACTTGTCACCTGGAACTCGGATACTGCCATGTAAGTGGCGAATGTTTGTTTTTAGTTTCATACTGGACCTCATACTTGCAATACTTTTACCTATTTTATCATAAAAAGCCAGAAATTCCTTAAAAATTCCTGACTTTAGGATAGTTATTTTCTTATTTTAGCAATTCTGAAACTGGTTCGAAAACAATTTTTTCAATGTCAGAAAGGTAAATTGCCAATTGTTGTTGCTTGGTAAAGAATTCTGACAAGAGGCTGTTCCCCTGAATCTGCTTGCCAAAGCCTTCCATCTTAGCTTGGAAGGACGCATCTGGCATTTGACCTGTCTGCTCTAGTCTTTGAATTTCCTCTTGGAAGGCAACGTACTCTGTAAAGATTTTGCTTGCCTCAGCATCTGCTGAAATCGCATCTTTAGCTGCTTTGACAGCCTTGTATTCTGGTAATTCGCGTAGACCGCGACTGAGTTCGTTTGCACTATCGTAAATATTTGACATAATTTTCTCCTTATTTATTTCTTTTAAAATTACTAATCACTCTGTGGTCTTTATTATTGTGCAATCACTTTTATATGACCTCTTGAATGTCCATTGCTTAATTCCTTATCTGGTATATACTCTATCTTCAAAGTTCCTAAATTAGAACCTATTTTTATTTCATTTGACATAAGATTATCAAAATAGTTATCTATCTCATCATCAGATAAGGATGATTCAATCGATTTAACAATATCATGAAATACTTCTTTCATTCCTGCAACACCAGATTCACTATTTTCATTTGTCTGATTTATTGTTACATTGATTTTATCAGTATCATTTGCATGTAAAAGCTCCAAGTAATATCCGTAGCTTAATGCGAAATATTTTATTTTTATATTTCCTTTTTTGATATTTTCTCATGGGCTATTAGAATTTTGATTATAGCTATTGATAAACCCATTAATAATTCTATCGTCTACATACTTTGAATTGGTTTTCTCTTAACTTATTTCCTTGTTGGATCGTTCATTTTTTGTCTCAACACTTTCTTCTGAAGTAGTTTTCACATCTTTTTTAACAGCGTAAGCTCTAAGTGAGATAAAAGAAATAAAGATAACACCAAATATAAATCTAAGCTCTATTTTAGGCATAATTTTCTCCTTATTTGATGACGACTGTATAGTCTGTATTTTCTGTTATTAGATGCTCAGCTCTTTCCAAGTCTTGAGCATTTTTAAATGAAATTTGTAGGATCCCGTGAATATCTTCACGGTTTTCCTCGTTAATATGAATATTGACCAAGGAAGTTCCACGTAGCAATTCCAAAATCCTCAAGATGACATCTTCTTCATCGGGAACGTCGACATAGAGGTCATAAGAGCTATCCACACCACCACGTTTATGAATTTCCATGGCCTGACGTTGTGCACGCGCTTGGTTGAAAAAGTTCCAGATCTGCTCTTCATCTCCCTTACTAATGGCCTGACCAATCGCTTCCAAACGTTCCTTAAAATCCTCAATTCGATCCAGAATAGTTTCACGATTGGACAAGAGAATGGAGGTCCACATACCTGGCTCGCTTTCCGCAATTCGGGTCATATCTCGAAAACCACCGGCCGCAAAGCGCCTTGCCATCTCATGTTCTTGAGCATAGACCGCGGTCTGTTCCATGAGACTAGAAGCCAGAATATGAGGAAAATGGCTAATCTGAGAAGTCACCCGATCATGCTCCTTGGCATCAATCTCGATAAAACGAGCATGAAGACCTGAAAGCAGATCCTTCATTACCTCAAGCGTGTCCTGACCTGTCAGACTCGAAGGTGTAAAGATATAATAGGCATTTTCAAAGAGATTAACATCCGCAGAAGTAGCCCCTGTCTTGTGACTACCAGCCATTGGATGGGCCCCGACAAAGCGAACAGGTTTGCCAGCCAAATAGTTCTCCGCCGCATCCACAATGGCTGACTTGGTCGAACCAGCATCTGAAATAATGACACCTTCTTTCAAATCCAAGTTGGCCAACTCCTTAATAAAGGAAATGGTTTGCTTTATTGGCAAGCTGAGAATGATGATATCTGCCAAAGGAGCAAAACTGGCAAAATCATCCGTTGCACGGTCAATCATGCCTTCTTTCAAGGCAATATCTCTCGAAGCTTGGCTGCGATTATAACCTAAAATTTCATAATCTGGATGATCGCGTTTGATACCAAGGGCCATAGAGGCACCAATCAATCCAAGGCCCGCGATATAGACTGTTTTTGCCATAGGAACTCCTTAATAGTTCTTTGTATAGTCTCGGTGTTGGGCTACCGCTTTTTTTAGTTCCTCGAGATTATCTGATGAGAATTTTTCAAGGATTTCTTGCGCCAGAACCGTTGCCACAACGGCTTCCATAACTACACCTGCAGCTGGAAGAGCGGTCGGATCACTTCTCTCCACAGTTGCCTTGTAGGGTTCATGGGTTTCGATATCCACACTCATAAGTGGTTTGTAGAGAGTAGGAATGGGTTTCATGACGCCACGAACAACAATCGGTTGCCCATTAGTCATACCACCTTCAAAACCACCTAGATTATTGGTGCGGCGAGTATAGCCGTCTTCTTTAGACCAGAGAATTTCATCCATAACTTGGCTACCTTTACGGTAACCAGCTTCAAAGCCGAGACCAAATTCCACCCCTTTAAAAGCATTGATAGAAACAACGGCTTGGGCCAATCGCGCATCTAATTTTCTGTCCCATTGGACATAGGAACCTAGACCAACTGGTACTCCTCCAACGACTGTCTCCACAACTCCACCGATAGTATCACCGTCATGCTTGATTTGGTCAATGTAGTCCTTGATTTCCTGTTCCCTTTCTTGGTTGACAATAGAAACTTCGGACTGGGCAGCTCTTTCCTTAATCTCAGCAACTGTGAGATTCTCAGGAACATCGATTTCCTTGCCACCAAAGACTACGACATGGTTGGCAATCTCCATATCCAGCTCAGCCAAGAGGCGTTTTGCTACTGCGCCAACTGCCACCCGCATGGTGGTTTCACGGGCAGATGAACGCTCCAAAGAATTTCTCAAATCGTCAAAACGGTACTTGATTCCCCCAACCAAGTCGGCGTGACCGGGACGAGGATGGGTGATTTTTCGTTTGCTTTTAAGGCGGTCTTCAATGTCTTCTGCAGACATGATATCCAGCCATTTCTGGTGATCTTTATTGATGACATCCATGGTAATGGGAGCCCCAGTCGTCTTCCCATGGCGAACACCCGAAGTAAAGATAACTTGGTCGCTCTCAATCTTCATACGACCACCGCGGCCGTAGCCACCTTGACGGCGTTTAAGGTCCTCATTGATATCCTCTGCTGTCAAAGGTAGTCCAGCTGGAATTCCTTCAATGATAGCTGTCAGACGGGGGCCGTGTGATTCTCCTGCAGTTAAATATCTCATATACTCTCCTTATTTTACCAAGTAGTCTTTCATCTCTTCCAGAGAAACTGGGTGAATGGTCGCTGAACCAAGCTCTGGTACTAAGACCAATTTCAGGGTATTACCACGCGCTTTCTTATCATGAGTCAAAGCTTGATAAAGCTTATCTACATCCCAGTTTTCATAATCAACAGGCAAGCCAAATTTCTGACACATAGCTGTGATGAACTGGGTAATGCCAGTTGGCATAAGACCCTTTTTCTCAGCAACCTTGGAAATCTGCACCATGCCCATGGCCACAGCTTCTCCATGCATGACCTTGCCATAACCGGCCGTTGCTTCAATGGCATGACCAATAGTGTGGCCAAAGTTGAGGTAAAGGCGTACACCATTGTCCAACTCATCCTCAACTACCATCTTGCGCTTGACCTGACAAGAATGTTCAATCAAAGCCTCTGCATGTTCCAGAATGCTCTCAACAGAACCATCCAGCTCCGTCAAGAGAGCCCACAGTTCTGGATCCTCAATCAAGCCATACTTGATAACCTCCCCCATCCCTTCAATCAACTCTCTTTTTCCAAGCGTTTCAAGGACAAGTGGGTCAATCAGAACCCCGTCTGGCTGGGCAAAGGTACCCACCATATTCTTAGCAAATGGAGTGTTAACACCCGTCTTTCCACCGATAGAAGAATCCACCTGAGCTGTCAAACTAGTCGGAATCTGAACAAAGTGAATACCCCGCATATAGGTAGAGGCTACAAAGCCAGCCAGGTCCCCAACAACGCCACCTCCTAGGGCTACAATCCCATCACTGCGGGTCAGACCTTGCTTGACCAAAAATTCATAGACTTTCTGAACAGTGGTCAAATTCTTTCTTTCTTCACCTTCTAAAAAGTCAAAAACAGCTACCTGAAAACCAGCATCTTCTAGGCTGAGCTTTAACTTCTCTGCATAAAGAGAAGCTACATGGTTATCTGTCACAATGACTACCTTTTGTGGTTGCCAGAGTTCTCGCAACCACTGACCAGCTTGAGCCAGACAACCTTTTTCAATCTGAATATCATAAGGATGATGAGGAATATCGATTCTGATTTTCATAGGAGAATCTCCCTTTCTTTATTGGTATTTTTCTGTTAAGGACTGCCAAATCTCTTCTATTGGCATTTCCTTTCCTGTCCACAGTTGAAAAGCTTCTGCAGCTTGATAGAGCAACATTCCCAGACCGTTGACCGCTGGATTGCCCTTCCTCCTAGCCCATTTCAAAAATGGTGTTTCAAAGGGTTGGTAAATAATATCTGCCACCAAGATAGTTTCTGGCAAATTGATGCTTTCAGGAACTGGGGATGATTGACCATCCATGCCCACACTGGTAGCATTGACCAGTAAATCCGACTCGGCAATCCTTTCTTGCAGTTCAGAAACATCTTCTAAAGCATACAGGTCCACTTTAAAACCTGTTTGCTCCTGTAACTTGTCTAGATAAGGTCTTGTTTTTTCCATCGAAACTGAACGAACAAAGACCGAAATCTGACTGACTCCGTCCAAAATAGCTTGCGCCAAAATGGACTTGGCCGCACCACCTGCACCCAGCAGGGTCATCTTCTTACCTGTAATTGTAAAAGAAGGCAAGCTCTTAAAAAATCCCTTGCCATCTGTATTATATCCAATTAAATTGCCATTCTCATTGACAACCGTATTGACCGCACCAATCAAGCGCGCTTCATCGCTCAGCTCATCCAAATAAGGAATCACCTGCTCCTTATAAGGCATGGACAGGTTGATACCAAACATCTGGTAGCGACGAATATTAGCCACTGTTTCTGCCAAGTCACTCGCTTCAATCTCCCAAGCCACATAAACACCATTGGTAGCTGTCGCCTCAAAGGCACTATTGTGAATAAAGGGGGAAATAGAATGCTTAATAGGATTGGCAACAACTGCAGCTAAACGTGTATAGCCATCAAGCTTCATCCAAAATCTCCCTGATTTTTTTCATACTAGCTAGAGAAATCTGGCCTGGGGCACTAGCCTCATCCAGACTAGCAAAGGACCAGCTAGAACCTGTCACATCCGCAGTGATACGAGAGACCTTGCCCACCTTGCCCATAGAAATGGTCACATATTCCTGCTCAGGATTGAGGATTTTAAAGCCTCGTGTATAGTTCATCAAGTCTAGCACATCCTGCTCCGTATGAGCCATCACCGCAACCTTGACAAGTTTTGGATTTAGGCTCGTCAACTCTGATAAGATTTCCATCATATTTTCAGGTGTTTCTTGGAAATTGTGGTAACTCAAAACGAGATTTGGGAAGTCCAGCATTTCCTCAAAGACATCCTTATAGCTATAGTACTCAAAATCAATATAGTCTGGTTGATAGAGTTGAGCCACTTCCTTGATGATTTGAACATACTCCTCAGAAGACAGTTCGATTTCTCCCCCTTCAGGACGAGTTCGCAACGTGAAAACCAATTCACGACCTGCAAATTTTTCAAAAATCGCTGGAGCCACCTGCAAAATCGCTTCTTTAGGCAGATAGTCGGCACGCCATTCAATGATATCAGCATCCAGATACCTCGTGGCATCAAGAGCCTGGGCCTCCTCTAAACTTCTTGGCATTACTGAAACGATTAATTTCATTTACTAACCTTCATACTAATCACCTTGAGGTAATTACTACTTTCATCTTTTTTATTATAGGCGAAATCTGCTGGAAGACCGTATTTGTTTAAAATCTGGTAACTTCTTCCTGCAAAGCCTTTATCAATTTGTTCTGTAAATTTCTGGCGGGAAACATTGGCAGCATTGGTACTGGCAATGATAATCCCTCCCGGATTTAAAATCTCAAGACTCTGGGATATCAACTTGTGATAATCCTTGGCCACAGAGAACGTTTGTTTTTTGTTCCGAGCAAAGCTAGGCGGATCTAGTACAATCACATCATAGGTCAAGCCTTTTCTCTTAGCGTATTTGAAATATTCAAAGACATCCATAACTATAAAACGATGGTCGTCTGTGCTGAGCCCATTTGCCTGAAAATGTGCTTGAGACAATTCTCGTGAACGTTTAGCTAGGTCAACCGAAGTTGTCTGGCTTGCTCCTCCCATGGCCGCAGCTACTGAAAAGGCTGCTGTATAAGAAAACATATTGAGCAAGGATTTACCCATAGCCAATCCATCCACTAAACTACCGCGAACTTCATGCTGGTCTAGGAAAATCCCTGTCATCAAGCCATCATTCATAAAGACTTGATACAGGACACCATTTTCCAAAACAGTGAAAAAGTTAGGTGCTTCTTGACCATAAACATGGGCAGATTCATAGTCCAAACCCTTAAAGCGTATCTTCTCATATGCTCCTAAAACCTCAGGAAAAACCTGTCTAAAAGCTTCTGAGATGGTCTGACGAATCTGATAAACATAAGAGTTATACCAAGAAAAGACAGCATAGTCGCCATAAAGATCCACTGTCAGACCGCCAAAGCCATCCCCCTCTTGGTTGAAGAGACGAAAGGCAGTTGTCAAATCATCTTGATAGTAGGCTCTTCTCTTTTCTTTAGCTTGTCTAAACAGCGTTTCAAAGAAAGCTTGATTGAAGGCCACCTTGTCCTTACTAACAAACCAGCCCAAGCCCTTGTTTTGCTGAGAAAGGTAGGCAGTCCCAAGAAAGGTTCCTTCCTGACTCTGCACTTCTACTTCCTGATCCTTAAGATTGACATTCTCAAGATCACCGGCTTCTAGTAAAACTAGCCCCTTAGCGAGCTTCTTTTCAACCCTTTTACTAACTCTTATTCTATTCATAACTACCATTATATCAAACTTTTAGCCAATTCTCAAAAAAGAAACTACCCTTGCTTTTTTACTCTTCTTTTAAAAAATGGTATACTAATACTAATAAAAAATTAGGAAGTAAATGTGTGAGAAGCAATTTTAACAAAATCCAAAAAGCCGTCGGTACCAGACTGGGTTTTGTCCTAACCCTTTTAATCCTCTATTGGCTCAAAACCTTATTAGCCTATGCCGTTGACTTTAATTTAGATATTCAAGTGGGCAAGTTGCAGGGAAATTACCTTGCCTTTATCGCCTTTTTCAATCCCCTTCCTTTGGGGCTACTCCTGCTAGCTTCAGCCCTCTATGCTCGCTCAACCAAGATCTTTTATGGTCTAAGTATAGCTATTTATAGCCTTTTATTCATTTGGCTCTATTCCAACGTCTTTTACTATCGAGAATTTAGCGACTTTATCACGGCCAATACCATGAAGGTGGTCAG
The DNA here is from genome assembly GCF_946190375.1 of Streptococcus mitis. Taxonomy (GTDB): domain Bacteria; phylum Bacillota; class Bacilli; order Lactobacillales; family Streptococcaceae; genus Streptococcus; species Streptococcus mitis_CJ. The sequence goes on from NZ_CAMIAF010000003.1 coordinate 67,874, forward strand.
CAAGGTGTCTGTTGGTACTGCAGAACTAGAGTTACTGCGCTTTTGGGATTTCATCTATTTTATGGATTTCCCACTGCTGGCTTTCCTTTTCTATAAAAAATTCATCCAGCTGGATAGGAGACCTTTCAAATTCCGCTCCAGTGTTGCTATCACTGCTCTCTCAGCCCTTCTCTTTTCTGCTAATCTTTTCTTGGCTGAAATTGAGCGTCCCGATCTCCTATCAAGAGGATTTTCTAATTATTATGTTGTCCGCGCCCTCAGTTTGCCCGCCTTTTTAGGCTATAGTGCCAACCAATCCTACAGTGCAAACAAGGAACGTGCCAAGGCTTCTGAGACTGATCTTCAACCTATTACAGATTATATTCAAGAGCATTCGGCTAAGCCCAATCCAGACTATTTTGGCTTGGCCAAAGGAAAAAATGTGATTTATCTCCACTTGGAGAGTTTTCAGCAGTTCCTACTGGACTATAAACTCAACATAGATGGAACTGAGCATGAAGTCACTCCCTTCCTCAACTCCCTCTACCATTCGCAATCAACCCTAGCCTTTTCGAATATCTTTAACCAAGTCAAGGCTGGTAAGACCTCAGATGCGGAAACCATGCTGGAGACTGGTTTGTTTGGACTTGACCAAGGTTCCTTTATGGTCAATTACGGTGGTACCAATACCCAGCAGGCAGCTCCTTTTATCCTATCAAAAAATGGCTACCAATCAAGTGCAGTCTTTCATGGTAATATTGGGACCTTCTGGAACCGGAATACGACCTACAAACAATGGGGCTACCAATACTTCTTTGATGCTTCCTACTTCACCAAGCAAGACAGTAGCAATTCTTTCCAATATGGTTTAAATGATAAAATCATGATGAAAGATTCTATCCAATATCTGGAGCATTTACAGCAGCCTTTTTATACTAAGTATATCACGGTGTCCAATCACTATCCCTATGCTAGCAATCTGACAGGCGATGAGCTTGGTTTCCCATTGGCTAAAACCAAAGATGAAACAATCAACGGCTACTTCCAAACAGCTAACTATCTGGATAGTGCTATCAAGGCCTTCTTTGACTATCTCAAAGAAAGTGGCCTCTATGAAAAATCCATCATCGTCATCTATGGAGACCATTATGGCATTTCCAACTCCCGCAATCCTGAGCTGGCACCCTTGATTGGAAAGACTTCTGAGAACTGGTCGAATTACGACAATGCCATGTTGCAACGAGTGCCTTTTATGGTGGTCATGCCTGGTTATGAAAAGGGGCAAATCATCAATACCTACGGTGGACAAATCGATATCTTACCGACTCTCGAACACCTCCTTGGTATTGAGTCCAATTCCTTCCTTCAAGTTGGGCAAGACCTTCTGTCTCCAGATCATCAAGAAATCGTTGCCTTTCGGACTGCCAATTCCTTCGTCACACCAAAATACACCAGTTATGATGGACGAACCTACTATACTGAAAGTGGTCTTGAAATCAGTAATCTTGATGAACAAGCTCAGACTGAACTAGAAATCGTTCGGCAGGCAGCCAGCCAACAGCTGAAAATCAGCGACCAGATTCAAACTGGTGATTTAATACGTTTCTACCAAGCAGATCATCTTGGAAAAGTTGATACAGAAAGTATTTCTTACCTCAATTCTTTGCCAATTCTGCAAAAGATTGAGCAGGAAAAAGGTAGTCAATCAACCAGTCTCTTTAGCCAACGACAAGGTAAAACCAGTGCTGACCTTTTCAAGGCACCAAGTTACCAAGAACTCCATCCAGATTCGGCAGAAACCGAATCAAAATCACAATAAAAGATGCTCTTCCGTCTTGGAGGAGCATTTCTTTTTATCAATGAAAATCAAAGAGCAAACTAAGAAACTAGCCTCAGATTAACTGTGAGATTATAGGTAGAGAGGTTGTACCTGCAATATATGACTGTCAAGTTTAGTGGTGTAGATAGTAGAATAAAGATGAGAAGGCATAGAGAGAAGATAAATCACCTTAAGCAGGTATCTGGAAAATTTGATTTTATAGAGAAGCCTTTTGTTACAAACTCAATATACTATCAATAAATAATATCATAGAAGCAACAATAATTATAATTTCACCTATTTGCATAATCCTATTTCGAACTCTAAATATATTTTCTATCAAAAATACTTGAAAAAGACACATTATAGGAATTAAATTTTTTGAAATTGAAAAATATCCAAATAAATAAACTATAAACAACAAAAATAGAAACTTGTTATATTTCTTATTCATGACATTCCCCTCTTTATTTTTTGATTACCAATCTTAATCATTTACAACCACATTATAACAAACTACGAAATCCTTGTTAACAAATATTGCCATTTTTTAAAATTTTTTGTGATTCTTACTTCGATATTGATTTTAGATGACTTTTCGTCTATACTTAGGTGTGAACACAACAGTTCTACTTTGTGTACGATAAACTATGAGCCTTTTGTGCCATATTTTTCTCCTTTCGCTTTACAATTGGCTTGAACACCTTTATTGTATCGCGTTTGGAGTTTTTTTGGTATAACCTTCGATGCATACCCGCATAGCGGGTGTTTTTTTGTCTCGCACCTAACGGAGCGAGACGGACTGAAAGTCACATAATTAAAAAAGTTGGAGCTCAGTACTCCAACAATTACTATTAAAATGTTTGGCGTTTTGCTTTACGCTCTGCACGACCACGAGCGCGATTTTCGGCACGCTTGGTTTTGCGGCGCTTTTCATCAACCGCCCATTGAATTTTCTTCTTATAACCCGGTTTGACTTTTTTCTTTTTCTTTTTGACCAAGCCAATCATTTCGATATCAAGTTTATCTTGTTTTTTCTCACGGTTAGCACGACGATCACGGTCATAAGTATCTTGAAATTCCCCGTCTTTGACCATCTTAGGAGTAAACTTGATTCCCAATTTCTCCAATTCACGAATATCCGAATCATCGCTTGGTTGGTAAAGGGTAATAGCTGTACCTGGTAGGCCGTTTCGTCCAGTTCGACCAACACGGTGCACAAAGAAAGATAAGTCTTGCGGAATGGCATCATTGATGACATGACTGACACCTTCAATGTCAATTCCACGCGCCGCCAAGTCTGTTGCGACAATGTACTCAAAATCCAGATTTTTCACCTGATTCATGATTCGCTTACGTTCACGAGGGGCAATATCTCCATGGATTTTTGCCACCTTCAAGCCTTGAGCAGTCAAGTAGGCATGTAACTCATCAGCACGCGTTTTGGTGTTAACAAAAATCATTGCCAAATATGGTTGCATCAACTGAGTTAACTGGTAAATTTGAGCATTCTTGTCACGTCCCTTAGTAGAAATCAACCAATTATCAATGGTATCAGAAATGACCGTTTTGGTCTTGATTTTCTCCATGACAGGATTTGACAAGTATTTTTTCAAGAATGGTTGCAACTTTTGTGGAATAGTCGCTGAGAAGACCATGAATTGCAGGTCTTTTGGAAGGCTGCCAGCAATCTTATCAACAGTTTCCAAGAATCCCATATCCAAGGTCATATCTGTCTCATCGACCACAAAGGTCTTGGCCTTGTGAATAGCTAGGTCACCAGACTTAACCAAGTCGTAGATACGGCCTGGTGTTCCAATAACAATATGAGGCTGATTGCTTGCCAATTTCTCAATCTGGCGAGCCTTATCCGTACCACCCACATAATTAACCACACGAACTTCCACTTCTGAGTGGGTAGCAATCTGACGGGCTGCTTGGTAAATTTGAGTAGCCAACTCACGACTCGGTGCAGTAATCACGGCTTGTACACTATCGCTAGCTTCATCTAATTGCTGGAAAATCGGTAACAAGAAAGTGTGAGTCTTACCTGAACCTGTTTTTGATTCTCCAACCAAATCTCGGCCTGCCAAGACAATGGGAATCAACTTATCTTGTACCTCTGTTGGAGTTGTAAATTTCAACTCCTGCAAGGCTTCACTAATATATTTTTTAAATTGAAATTTCGTAAATGACATAATATCCTCGATTCTATCTATCTTACCAATTATACCATATTTTATTCCATTTCAGTATCCTCACTTATTTATACTCAATGAAAATCAAAGAGCAAACTAGGAAGCTAGCCGCAGGTTGCTCAAAACACTGTTTTGAGGTTGCAGATAGAACTGACGAAGTCAGTAACATCTATACGGCAAGGTGAAGTTGACGTGGTTTGAATTTGATTTTCGAAGAGTATTAGTCTATTTCCAGTAGCTTTTCTAATCAGAAAAAGGCTGGAACTTCATGATTCCAACCTCTTTTCAATCTTTATTTCCAGTTTAAAGTAGCATTCAAGCCATAGTGATCACTCACTTGTGGACTCTTGTTACCATCAAATACGACATGTAAATTTTCCACCGCTAACTCTTTGGTAGTAAAGACATAATCGATTCGAAGGGGTTCAGTATTTCCTTTCCAGCCATCAATTTCTGGTGGAACGGTATAGCTACCGCTTTTCTCTTGAGCAACTTCAAATGCGTCTTGTAAGCCCAATAGACTAGCTAAAATAGCTTGGTAGCCTTCCTGACCTGCTGGATTGTTGAAATCTCCAGCTAGCAAAAGCGGCTTGTTCAATTCTTTCAAGACAGCCTCAAATCGTGCCCATTCTTCTTGGAAACCTTTATCCCACCAAGAAAGGTGGACACTTGCAACTGCAAGTTCCTTACCATCAACTACAGTTTCAGCCAAGGCAACACGACGAGTATGATAGTCTGTTGGATCATCCACATCTGAAACCAAAATTTCTCTGGCTTCAATAGGTGTTTTAGACAAGATAGCCACACCTTCGTGGTAGCGATCATAACCGATATGGTTATAGGCCCAAGTCCAGTAGTAATTTTTCTCTTGCTCAGACAACTTTTCAACCAAGAGTCTAACATAGTGATCTTGGTGAATAGGCTCAGCTGCTGGCAAAGCTTGATAAAGGTCATTAACCTCCACCTCTGGCGAAGTGATCTCCTGATTGATTTCTTGGAAACAAATCAAATCATAGTCCTTTTCAAGAATATCCTCAAGCAAAATCTGGAATTTTTCCTCAGCTTCTTTTTCCATCCAACTGTGAGTATTGAGTGTTAAAAATTTCATTCTTTTCTCCCAAAATAAGAGGTTGGAATACAGCTTCCAACCTCAAGTATATTACAATTCTACTTTAGCAACTGCTGTTTTAGCTGCAAGAGAACCTGTTTTTTCTAATTTAACTGATTTAATCGCATCACCATTTGTGAAGACAACTACTGTTGAAGTTTCACGTCCTGCTGCACGGATAGCATCCAAGTCAGCTGTGACAAGGAGATCTCCTGCTGCAACTTTTTGTCCTTCAGCAACATGAACTGTAAATGGTTTTCCTTCAAGACTTACTGTGTCCAAACCAATGTGAACAAGTACTTCAAGACCTGCTTCAGTCACAAGACCAAGAGCATGTTTTGTAGGGAAGATGCTTGATACAGTACCTGAAACTGGAGATACAATGTTTCCATTTGCAGGTTCTACAGCAAATCCATCACCCATCATTTTTTGAGCAAATACTGGATCTTTCACTTGTTCCAAAGCAACAACTTGACCATCGGCTACTGAGTATACTTCCTCAGTAAGACCTTTATAGTGAACTGTATTTTGTTGTGCTTCTGTCATTTGACTTGGAAGAGTTTCAGGAATGATTTCACCTGAATCAAGGATATCTTGGATATCAGATTTCAATACGTCTGCTTTTGGACCGTAGATAGCTTGAACTCCTTGTCCTTTCATGACAAGACCCATAGCTCCTTCTGCTTTCCATTGTTCTGCATCACCGACTTTGTCAGCGTCTTTTACAGTTACACGAAGACGAGTCATACATGCGTCTACATCAACGATGTTTGCACGTCCACCAAGAAGGTTGATAATGTTTACAGCTTGAGAACCAGCTGCAACTTTCACTTCGCTGCTAGCTTCTTCTGAACCTTCAGCAGTTTCATAGTTTCCGTTACGTCCTGGAGTTGCGTAGTTGAATTTTTGAATCATGAAGTTTGCGATAAAGTACATGATTACGGCAAAGAGAACAGTTACCCAGATAAAGTTAACGATATCCATACCAATACCAGCATTAATTGCTAGTGGTGTACGAGTCAAGAATTCAATTGAACCGAATGAGTGGACACGTAGGTTTACTACGTCAGCCATAGCGAAGGCAGCACCTTGAACAAGTGAGTAAACAAGATACATAGGTGTTGCTACAAACATGAACATGTATTCGATTGGTTCAGTAACCCCTGTCAAGAATGTTGCAAGAGCTGTCGCAATCATCATACCTTTATATTGATGTTTCTTATCAGCATCGACATTACGGTAGATAGCAACGATCATACCCATCAAGATACCGAATGAACCGATCATTTGTCCAACTTTGAAACGAGCTGGGTGAACAGTATCTAACAATTGTTGGTAGTGACTTGCATCTGTACCTTTAAGGTTAACAAGGTCTGTTACCCATGCAAGCCATAGTGGGTCTTGACCAAATACTTGAGTACCTTTAGCTGCACCAGTTAAAATGTCATAAGTACCACCAAGAGCTGTGTAGTTCATTGGGATAGTCAACATATGGTGAAGACCAAATGGCAAGAGCAAACGTTCCAAAGTACCATACAAGAATGGTGCAAGGATTGGAGCAGTTTCTTGTGAGTTGGCAATCCAGATACCAAAGCTATTGATACCTGTTTGAACTACTGGCCAGAAGGCAGCAAGTAGAATTGCAGCGATTGCTGAACGAAGAATAACTACAAATGGTACGAAACGTTTCCCGTTGAAGAATGAAAGTGCATCAGGAAGTTTACGGAAGTTGTAGTATTTATTGTAAGCAGTTGCCCCTACAAAACCTGAGATAATCCCTACAAACACACCCATGTTCAATGCTGGAGCTTCAAGAACACTAATGAAGTAATCAGCAACTTTGATTGAACCACCAAAGAGAGTTGTGACCATAGCATCTGGATTTTTCAACATATCTCCTGATACACCAAAGATTGTACCAGTGATACGGTTAATCAAGATGAAGGCAAGACCAGCGGCGAAAGCACCACCAGCACGTTCTTTAGCCCAGCTTCCTCCAATTGCTAGGGCAAACAAAATGTGAAGGTTACCGATAACCCCCCAACCAATTTGCTCAAGAATTCCACCTGTAACTACAAGTGGTGCAAAAGTTGGGTTAATCATTACGATAGACTTACCGATTGAAATCATCAAACCAGCAGCCGGCATAACCGCGATAACCACCATCAAAGCCTTACCGAATTTTTGCCAAAACTCGAAAGACAAGACATTTTTGAATGTATCTTTCATCATTCAAATCTCCTTTATTTTTATTTAGGCAAACGTTTTACGAAAACGTTTGCACCTTTTATGATTTAATTATACCACTTTAATTTTTTTTGTAAAGGCTTTTACAAAAAAAATTACACTTTTTTCTAAAATTTTTGTAGCAAAAAAGGAGATCATTTAATCTCCTCATAAAAGTAGCTAGTTTACCTAAATCTTCAAGAATCGGCGCATGGAAATTCCTGATCCCAGTGAACCGATGAAAATTCCAATCACAAATAATAGGGCAATCATCAGAGGAGTAAATACCTCTGGAGCGATCATAGACAGATTTTGTCCGACCAACGACTTATTGACAGATTGGTAAACCATTCGATAAACAATAAAGACCAACACTGATGGCGCAGTTGCTCCAAGCAAACCAATGAAGGCACCTTCAAGTAAGAACGGTCCACGGATATAACTGTTCTTAGCACCAACCAAGCGCATGATTTGAATTTCACGACTGCGGGAAATAATGGTGATACGAATGGTATTTGAAATCAAGAAAACTGCAATGAAAATCAAAAGTCCTGCAATAACTAATCCCCAAACACGGATAAATGATGCTAGTTGGAATAGGCGTTCTGTATTGGCACCACCATCCTGAACCTCAGACACACCTTCAATTTTTTTAGCATCCTCGGCTACAGTTTTTACATCACTTGGCGTATTTGTATCAACGATATAGGCATCATAGAGTGGGTTGGCATCTCCTTCAAAAATTTTCCAGTTATCACCCATTGTCTCGGTTAATTTTTCATATTGTTCTTCTTTACTTGAAAAAGTAACACTCTTAACAGTAGACATCCCCTTCAAAGCATTGTATACCTTGTGGTAGTCATTATTTGTAACAGTTTGACCTTCTTTTTCAATGGTCTCGCTATTATCAGCTACATCCTTGCGAATATAAACCATCACTCGAACATTATTTTCAATATCTGTAGCTAGTTTCGCTGTATTGAAAATAACAGAAGCAAATATGGCAACCAAGGTCAAAGTAATCATGACTGAGCTGACAGCAGCCACTGTCATCCAACCATTTCGTTTCAAACTTTTTAGTGATTCAAATAAATGGCGAAAAAATCTACTAATCATCGTATCCATACTCTCCTTTTGATTCGTCACGAACGACACGGCCATTTTCAATGGCAATGACACGGTGGCGCAAGGTATTTACAATCTGGCTATTATGAGTCGCCATCAAAATAGTTGTCCCTTGTAGGTTAATCCGTTCCAAGAGATTCATAATTTCCCATGAATTATCCGGGTCTAGGTTTCCTGTTGGTTCATCGGCTATCAATACTTTGGGATTATTTACAATAGCACGTGCAATCGCAATCCGCTGTTGCTCTCCACCTGAGAGCTCATTTGGGAAAGAACGAACCTTGTGCTTCAACCCAACCAAGTCTAAAACTTCCATCACACGTTTTTTGATATTACGGCGATTTTCCCCGATTACTTCCATAGCGTAAGCAATATTTTCATAGACCGTTTTCTTTGGCAAGAGTTTATAGTCTTGGAAGACAACCCCAACACTACGACGTAGAAGCGGGACGTCTTTCTTTTTGATCTTAACCAGATTAAAACCAGCAACTGATAGGCTTCCTTTATCGATTTTTACTTCACGATATAGAGAACGAATGAAGGTTGACTTCCCTGCTCCTGAGGGTCCTACGATGTAAGCAAATTCCCCTGGTTGAACACTGACCGAAACACCGCGTAGAGCAGTCGTTCCGTTGTCGTATTTTTTGACGACATCTCTCATTTCAATGATTGACATGTGACTTCCTTTCTATCTTAGCTAATTCGCCACTTGAGATAGGCATCGATAAAACCATCTAGGTCCCCATCCATAACCTTATCTACCTGAGCAACCTCAAAGCTAGTTCGGTGATCTTTTACCATAGTATAAGGTGTGAAGACATAAGAACGGATTTGGCTTCCCCATGTGATTTCCTTTTTCTCACCTTTGAGGGAATCAACTTCCGCAGCTTTCTTTTCTTGCTCCATTTGATAGAGCTTAGCCTGCAACATCTTCATGGCACGATCTCTATTTCCATACTGGGTACGATCCACTGTTGATTGGACAACAATTCCAGTTGGAATGTGGGTCAAACGCACACCTGTTGAAACCTTATTGACGTTTTGTCCACCGGCACCACCTGAACGGAAGGTATCCATCTTGATATCATCTTCCCGGATTTCCACCTCAATTGTATCATCCAACTCCGGCATCACTTCTACAGATGTGAAAGAGGTATGGCGACGTTTGGCAGAGTCAAATGGCGAGATACGGACCAAACGGTGAACTCCCATTTCTGACTTGAGAAGGCCATAGGCATTAGGCCCTTCAAATGATAAGGTTACTGACTTGATACCAGCTTCATCTCCTGCTTGGTAATCCAATACTTCCACTTTAAAGCCTTTAGCATTTCCATAGCGAGTGTACATACGAAGTAACATATCACCCCAGTCCTGAGCCTCAGTACCACCCGATCCTGGATGGATTTCCAAGATGGCATTATTATGGTCATAAGGTTCTGACAAGAGCAAGGTCATCTCGTAACTGGTCATCATCTTATCAAGTTCGGATAACTGCGTTACCAATTCTTCATGCACCGACTCATCTTCAGCTAAAAAGTCTAATAAAATTTCGACTTCATCCTGCAACTCTTCCATTTTATGGAAGGTATTGTAGGTATTTTTTAATTCATTCAATTCTTGCGACGTTTTTTGGGCCGCGATATTATCGTTCCAAAAATCAGGTTCTGTCATCTTGTTTTCCAAGATGGCAATCTCTTCCTCTAGACCTTCTAGGTCAAAGAGACCCCCTGAAAGAAGCTAATTTTTCACGATTTGCGTCAATTTTCTGACGAATTACTGAAATGTCCATAAATACTCCTTTTTTACATCATTTCATTATAGCATATTTTATCATTTCTTTCCATCTTTTGCTCTAATCCCTTATTACACGTAAAAAGAAGCCTTCCGGCTTCCCTTCTTACAAGACTTTTGCTGAAGTACGCGTGATTTCTTCTACTTGAATATTCTCTGATTCAAATTTTTCTTTCAAGGCTGGTAAATCAATCGTTCCATCGATTTGAACTTCGATAATCACCTTACCATCTTTACGCGGAATATTTACGGTATGCGAGATATTCAAATTTTCTTCTACAATCAAAGAAACAATCTTTCCGAGGACACCGACTTCATCTTCTGTAACAAAACGCACACGAATACCTTCTTCTCCATAGCCAGCAATTTCAAGAAAGGCTTGGAAAACGTCACGGTCCGTAATAACTCCGTATACTTGATGATTATCTACGACAGGAAGAATACCAATCTTGTTTTTCAACATCAAATAAGTTGCATCCTCTAGACTCGCATAGCCTGAAACAGTGACAACATCGCGAATCATGACATCTTTTACTTTTGTCTTATTCAGAAGATAATTCATCTCATAGATAGAAAGACTTGTTGCTTTGGATGGACTGGCTTGGGCAATGGTGCCCTCAGTCACCAAACCAACCAATTGATCGTTTTCGATAACAGGCAAGCGGTGCAACCCTTGCTCTCTCATTAAATCTGCTGCATGAGATACTGTTGTATCTGGACTAATATAAACTACCTTGCGGGTCATAAAATCTTTAACTGCCATGAGACTTCTCCTTTTCTATTCTTATCCCTATTATACAATCTTTTTGCAAATCTATCAAACGCTTACATTTCTTTTTCAAAATTCAGAAAAGTATGAATAAGCTAGCAAAAAGAGCTCTAAAATCGAGCTCCCTGAATGAAGGGTAGATACGCTTCATTCGATTTTATTTCAATTATCAGAAGCTAACCTTCCAGTGCAGATGAGAATTGCTTCGCAATCTTCATCTGCCGACTAAAAAGGTCCCCCGGACTATAATGATGATTACTTCGTAATCTTTATCTGCCGACTAAAACAATCCACTGGATTGTTTTAGCCACCCAGATATGCTTTTCTGACTTCTTCTGATGAGGCGAGTTCTTTTCCTGTTCCTGATAGGACGATTTTTCCTGTTTCCAATACATAGCCTCGGTCAGAGATTGCGAGTGCTTTATTGGCATTTTGTTCAATCAAAAGGACAGTTGTTCCTTGCTTCTGAATATCTTGAATGATATCAAAGATCTCTTGGATAAAGATTGGGGCGAGTCCCATTGATGGTTCATCTAAAAGAAGAAGCTTTGGCGTTGACATAAGAGCGCGTCCCATGGCAAGCATTTGCTGTTCTCCCCCTGAAAGAGTAGCTGCATCTTGGTTCTTCCGTTCTTCAAGACGAGGAAAGCGTGAGAAAACTTTCTTCAAATTAGCTTGATTTTCTTCACGATTTTTCTTTAAGAAAGCTCCCATTTCTAGATTTTCCATAACAGTCAAGCCAGGGAAGACGTGGCGTCCTTCTGGAACTTGCGAAAGACCACCTGCCACGATTTTCTGAGCCGGCATTTTTTGGATTTCTTGACCTAAAAATTCAATCTTTCCTGAACTCGGTCTAACCAAACCAGACAAGGTACGGAGAATGGTTGTCTTACCTGCACCATTGGCACCGATAAGGGAAACTACCTCTCCTTCATTCACTTCAAAGCTTACATCACGGACTGCTTGGATCATACCGTAATGCACAGAAAGATTATCAACTTTTAACATAGACATTAGGCTTCACCTCCTAGATAAGCTTCGATAACGCGTTTATTGGTCTTAATTTCGTCTGGGGTTCCCTGAGCAATCAAACGACCGTATTCAAGTACATAGATACGTTCTGTTACTTCCATGACCAGATTCATATCGTGTTCAATCAGCATGATCGTAATCTTAAATTCATCTTTGATACGACGAATTAACTCAGTTAATTCTGCTGTTTCCTGCGGGTTCATACCTGCTGCTGGTTCATCTAAAAAGAGAATTTTAGGTTCCGTAGCGAGGGCACGAACAATTTCCAAACGACGTTGTTGTCCGTAGGCAAGATTTTTAGCAAGAGTTTCTGCATCACCATCCAAATCAAAGATTTTCAGCAATTCCAAGGCTTTAGCCTTTAATTCTTTTTCACTCTTGTAAAAAGCTGGTAAGCGCAAAAAACTAGCAAAAACATGTTGTTTGTGATGGTTGCCAAAAGCAATCAAAACATTGTCCAAAACTGTTAAATCTTTAAAGAGACGGATATTTTGGAATGTACGTCCAAGTCCCAAAGAAGCAATCTTATAAGGTGACTTTCCATTCAAAAGGTGACCATCTAGGGTTACTGTTCCCTCGCTTGGTTCATAAACACCCGTCAAGAGGTTGAAAAGAGTGGTTTTCCCAGCTCCGTTTGGACCGATTAGTCCAACCAATTCCCCTTCGTTCAATTCAAGAGTCACATCTCCAACAGCTGTTAGACCGCCAAAATGTTTGGTTAACTGTTTTACTTCAAGTAATGCCATTAGTTTTGTTCCTCCTTCTTAGATTTTTTAAAGAAACGTGATAGGCTCAATTCCCATGTTCCAAGGAGTCCACCTGGTCTGAAAATCATTACCAATACCAAGGCCAAAGCGTAAATAATCATACGCACGCTGGCAACATCTTGGAGAAGCATATTCAAAATTCCAAGAACAATAGCTGAAACGATGGCACCTGTAATGGAACCAAGTCCACCAAAGACAACAATAATCAATACGTTGATTGAGTTAATGAATGTGTAATCTTTCGGTACAACAGACCCGATAAATCCTGCCTGAAGTGACCCCGCAATACTTGCAGTAATAGCACCAAAGACAAAGGCGATGATTTTAATTTTAGTCGTATTAACCCCAACTGACTCAGCAGCGATTTCATCTTCACGAACGGAGAGGGTTGAACGACCAATTGGACTACGCAAGAAGTTCAAGGTTGCAATGGTTGTAATCACGACAAAGAAGTATACCATTTGCCAAGTTGTAAAGTTAGGAATTCCCAAGATACCTGCCGCACCATTTGTAAGGCTTCCGCCATTGATGATAAAGATACGGATAATTTCAGAAACACCTAGAGTCGCTACCGCAAGATAGTCCCCCTTCAAACGCAAGGTTGGAATTCCGACAAGCAAGGCAACTGCTCCTGAAAGCAAAGCACCTATAAGCATGGCTCCAAAGAAGGCACCGTAAGTTGGTGATTTAGAACCAATAATAGCTGCTGCATAGGCACCAATCGCCATAAAACCAGCATGTCCAAGTGAAAATTGTCCTGAAAAACCAACGATTAAGTTAAGGCCAACAGCCAAAATAATATTAATTCCGATTTGTTGTAAAATCTGTACATAGAATAGATTGAGTACTCCGACTGAAACCAGTACACTAATCAAGCCATAGCCAGCTAACAAAAGGAGTAACCACAGAATATTAACTTTTAAATTTTCCTTCATCGTTTACACCTTCTCTTTCACATTTTTACCAAGGATACCAGCTGGGCGGACAATCAAGATCAACAACAAGATTCCATAAACAATGGCATCACGGAAGTCTGACATTCCAAAGGCTGTCGCAAAGGTTTCTAATAGACCAATTACAAAACCACCAAGCGCCGCACCAGGAATGATTCCGATACCACCAAGTACCGCGGCAACGAAAGATTTAAGACCTGGAGTAACCCCCATTAAAGGCTCAAGAGAGTTATAATAAAGGGCAATCAGAACACCAGCCGCACCCGCAAGAGCTGAACCCAAAGCGAAGGTAAAGCTGATAGTACGGTTTACATTAATCCCCATCAATTGCGCCGCATCGCTATCTACGGATACCGCACGCATGGCTTTCCCCATCTTAGTCTTTTGGACAATGACTTGTAACAAAATCATCAAAATCAAGGAAATGGCCAAAATCATTAACTGCACGTTTGTTAGGCTAACTGGTCCCAAATCATAGCGAACTGTTTGAATCGCTTGAGGGAAGGCACGGGTATTGGCACCAACCAGATAGACCATGCCATACTCCAATAGGAAGGAAACCCCAATAGCTGTAATCAAAACAGCAATACGAGTAGAGTGACGTAAAGGTCGGTAAGCAAGGAACTCAATCACGACACCAAGAATGGCCGTCGCTAGCATAGCTACAATAAGCGCTACAAAGAAATTCATTTGGAAAGAATTAATCAAGAAATAACCGATAAAGGCTCCCATCATATAAATATCACCGTGGGCGAAGTTGATGAGCTTGATAATTCCGTAAACCATGGTATATCCTAGGGCTAACAGCGCGTATACACTACCTAGAATCAAACCATTTACTAGTTGTTGGAGCATAAGATTCACTCTTTCTATTTATAATTTGGAGGGTTTTCCCTCACTTTTTGATAGGTTCTTAAACATCGAAACAGGGAGTGAGTCCGAGGCTCATTCCCTATTTCAACATTTTCTATTATGGTTTTACAACTTCTGCTGCTTCAACCTTACCATTGTTCATGGTCATCATGTAAGCAGTTTTGACTGTGTTGTGGTCTGCATCGAAGCTTGTTTGACCAGTTACACCTTCAAAGTCTTTTGTTTTAGCAAGGTTATCCTTGATTTCACCAGAGTTTTTAGCACCTTTTGCTGCGTTTGCTACAAGGTGAACTGAGTCATAAGCCAAGGCTGCAAATGTTGAAGGCTCTTCGTTGTACTTAGCACGGTAAGCATCAAGGAAAGCTTTTGCTTTAGCTGAAACTTCTACAGTAGTTGAGAAGCCTGAGATAAAGTAGATGTTTGATGCTTTTTCAGCAGTTGCTTGTTGTACAAACTCTTCACCATTAAATCCATCACCACCAACGATTGGTTTGTCAATTCCCATACCACGCGCTTGGTTTACAATTTTACCAGCTTCAGTGTAGTAACCAGGAACGATGATAGCATCAAAATCTTTCCCTTTCATTTTTGTAAGGGCTGCTTGGAAGTCTGTGTCACCTGCTACGAAAGTTTCATCTGCAACGATTTCACCCTTGTAAGCTTCACGGAAGGCTTTGGCAATACCTTTAGCATAGTCGCTGGCATTGTCAGTGTAAAGAACTACTTTCTTAGCTTGCAATTTTTCAGAAACATAGTTTGAGATAATTTTTCCTTGGAAGCTATCTTGGAAAGTTCCGATAAAGAGGTAATCTTGACCTTTAGTCAATCCATCTTGAGTCGCACTTGGCGAAATCAATGGAACACCTGCTTTTGTAGCGTTCGCTACCGCAGCTGCAGTCGCACCAGATGTCGCAGGTCCTACGATTGCTGATACTTTAGATTGAGTTACAAGGTTAGTTGTTACTGAAGCCGCCTCAGCTGTTTCAGACTTGTTATCTTTATCAACTACTTCGATTTGTTTTCCATCGATACCACCTGCAGCATTGATTTCATCAACAGCAAGTTGGGCACCTTTTTGTTCAGATGTACCGTAGGCTGCTACGGCACCAGTTTCTTCAAAGTTAAATCCGATTTTGATTGTCTTTTCCTCTACTGAGTTACCAGCAGCGTTTGACGCTCCAGACTTCACTTCTCCACAGGCTGCAAGAAGTGCTACACTTGCAAGCGCCACAAACGATAGGGCAAATTTTTTCTTCATCTTTTTTCGTCTCCTTATTTCTTAAATAAATAGCATGTTAAGAATATACCGAATTATCAGAAAATTGTCAACACTTTTCTTGAACTTTTTCGATGATAACGTTTTCCTATCGATAAAGATTGCCCACAAAGGGTGTTTCCAGCTCTTGGATATGACAAACTCTGACTTTTTTTATAAACTTTTCCTTGCACAAACGCCCGACCAATTGCTCCACTTCTTGAGTTGGAACATAGAGTTGTAAGTAACGATGTTTCTTGGAATGATAGGTAATATCTCCATAATCTTGCAGTTTTTTGGCATCACGATTATAGTAAAGATAGATAATCAAGCCAGATCGATTGACTTTTTCAAACATGATAAATCCTCTTTCTAAGAAATCTCTCCCTATTATACCAAAAAAAGCAAACCCAGTCGAGTTTGCCTTCTTTCATCATTAGTTCAATGAATTGTTGGCCATGATTTCATCAATAAAGCCATATTCAAGTGTTTCTTGGGCACTCATCCAGTTATCGCGTTCTGCATCTGCGTGGACTTTTTCGATTGACTGACCTGAATTTTCAGCCAAGATTTTTTCCAAGGTGTTACGAATTTTAAGCAAGTGTTCTGCAGCGATCGCCATATCGGTTTGTTGAGTACCACCACCTGTACCACCCATTGGTTGGTGGATCATATACTCTGCATTTGGAAGCATAAAACGTTTGCCTTTTGCCCCACTTGATGCAATGACCGTCCCCATAGATGCAGCCATTCCCATAACGATGGTTTGGACATCTGCCTTGATAAAGTTCATGGTATCAACGATTGCCAAACCAGCTGAAACGGAACCACCTGGTGTATTGACATAAAGGTAAATATCCTTTGTACTATTTTGGGCATCCAAGAAAAGCAATTGGGCAATAACTGAGTTGGCCATGTTGTCTTCAACTGGGCCTGTCAGCATAATGATGCGGTCTTTGAGAAGACGTGAGTAAATATCGTAAGAACGTTCTCCACGGCTTGTTTGTTCAATAACTACAGGAATCATTCATTTCTCCTTTTGAGTTTTATTTGTCAAATGACTGAAGATAAGACTATTATAATATCTAGGTCAAAAAAGGTCAAATTTTTGCTCTGTTTTCATTAGACAGAAACAAAAATTCAACCTCCTTTCGTGATTGGAACTTATTTTCCAAGTCAATCTTCTTTTCGATCTTATTTCGTACCGAACAAGCGGTCACCAGCATCTCCAAGACCTGGAACAATATATCCGTGTTCGTTCAAGCGTTCATCCAAGGCTGCTGTAAAGATTTCTACATCTGGATGAGCTTCTTGAAGGGCTTTTACACCTTCTGGTGCTGATACAAGGCAGACAAATTTGATATTTGATGCGCCACGTTTTTTAAGAGAATCAACAGCCAAGATTGCTGAGCCACCTGTTGCCAACATTGGGTCTACTACAAAAATTTGACGTTGGTCAATATCTTCAGGCAATTTCACCAAGTACTCAACTGGTTGAAGCGTTTCTTCATCACGGTACATACCGATGTGACCAACTTTAGCAGCTGGAACCAAGCTCAAGAGACCATCAACCATCCCGATACCTGCACGCAAGATTGGAACGATGGCCAATTTCTTACCTGCCAATTGTTTTTGAACTGTTTTTGTAATTGGTGTTTCGATTTCCACATCTTCTAGTGGAAGATCACGAAGTACTTCATACCCCATCAACATTGCAATCTCATCTACTAGCTCACGGAAAGCTTTGGTAGAAGTATCTGTACGACGCAAGATTGACAATTTGTGTTGAATCAGTGGATGATTAATAACTTCAATTTTTCCCATTTTTGGAATTCCTTCTTTCAATTTATTCTTCTTATTATACCAAAAAACGGTTTAAAAATCTTTCTAAACCATTTATTTTTGATAATTTTTACATTAAATCTGCCTCTTTAAGAGCTGTCTGTACTGTCTCAAGTGGTAAATGAGTCAATTCTGTCCCTTTTTCTTGATAGAGGTATTGGGCGTAGTCATCCATTCGGTACTGGTTAATATAAACCACGCGCTTGCAACCAACCTGCAGCAATTGTTTTGTACAGTTCAGACAAGGAAAATGTGTCACATAGGCTGTAAAGCCTTTAGGAACACCACGTTCTGCACCTTGAAGGATAGCATTGACCTCAGCGTGAAGGGTGCGAACACAGTGTCCTTCAATGACCAGACATTCGTGGTCAATACAATGCTCAGTCCCTGACACCGAACCATTGTAACCAGTGGAAATAACCTTATTGTCCTTTACCAGAATCGCGCCCACTTTGGCACGTTTACAAGTGGAACGATTGGCAATTAGTAGGGCTTGGGCTGCAAAATACTCATCCCATGCTAGTCTTTTTTCAGTCATCTCTTTTCTCCTTTTTCTCTATTTTTTAAAAAATGGTAACCGTAAATCCGCAATCTTTTCAGCAGGTACCTTCATGCCATCCTTGATCCATTTTAGAAGGACAGAGACGATGGCCGAGCTCCAGAAGGAATGAAGATAAGAGCTGACACCTTTTGATTTTCCATGGTATTTTTCTAGAAACTCCTGCATGGCTTGGACAAAGATTTTTTCCAGATGGTAATCTAAGGCCAATTGAATCACTCTGGCTTCCTTTCTTGCTTCTCGGAAAAGGTGAACCCAGACCAGATAAAGGTCTGTCTTTAAATCATAATGATGCAACTGTTCCATAATATTGTGGACAGTTCGTTTAAAGACACTTTCTAAAATCTCCTCTTTGGAATCATAATTGCGATAAAAGGCCGCACGAGAAACGCCTGCACGTTTGACCAATTCAGAAATACTAATCTTGGTCAAGTCCTTTTTTTCCAAGAGTTGCAAGAGGGCCGTTTCGATGGCTTCTCTGGTTAATAAATTGGATTCTTGGTTTGATTTTCTGAGATTTTCAAGAGAGTTTTCAGAGATTCTACGTTCAGACATAACATTTTCTTTCTACTTGTCACAACAGACGGATGAGGCTTTTGTTTCAAGGGCTTTCATGATATAATTGTAAAAAAAGACAGAACCTTTGTCAATGTATAACTGACAAAGATGGAGAATTTCTATGACTTGGAAGATTATTGCTGACTCTGGTTGTGATTATCGTCAGCTGGCAACACCAGCTATTGACACGACCTTTGTAAGTGTCCCCTTAACCATTCAAGTAGCTGATCAGGTCTTTGTTGATGATGCTAGTCTTAACATTGATAAAATGATGGAAACCATGTATGCAACCGCAGAAGCTTCAAAATCAGCTTGTCCAAGCCCAGATGATTATTTGCGAGCATTTGAAGGAGCCAAAAACATTTTCCTAGTAACTATCACTGGTACTCTCTCTGGCAGTCACAATAGTGCTCAACTAGCTAAGAATATTTATCTGGAAGAACATCCTGATACTAAAATTCATGTAATTGATAGTTTGTCTGCTGGTGGTGAGGTTGACTTGCTCGTAGAAAAATTAAATGATTTGATTGACCAGGGCTTATCTTTTGAAGAAGTGGTTGAAGCTATCACTGCCTATCAAGAAAAAACCAAGTTGCTCTTTGTCCTAGCCAAAGTCGATAACTTGGTGAAGAACGGCCGTTTGAGCAAGCTTATCGGTACGGTCGTTGGCCTTCTAAATATCCGTATGGTCGGAGAAGCTAGTGAAACTGGAACCCTCGAATTGCTACAAAAAGCACGAGGACCAAAGAAAGCAATTCAGGCAGCCTATGAAGAGTTAGTGAAAGCAGGATATGCTGGTGGTCGTATTGTCATGGCTCAACGCAATAACGAGAAATGTTGCCAACAGCTTTCAGACCGAATCCGAGAAAATTTCCCACAGGCGGATATTAAAATTCTCCCAACATCTGGTCTCTGCAGTTTTTATGCAGAAGATGGTGGTTTGCTGATGGGATATGAAATTGATTAATTACATCCTTGACAAGAGGTGACTTCATCTCTTGTTTTTTTGTGGTACAATAGAGCTATGAAACATTTTGATACTATTGTCATCGGTGGAGGACCTGCTGGCATGATGGCTACGATTTCCAGTAGCTTTT
The DNA here is from genome assembly GCF_946190375.1 of Streptococcus mitis. Classification (GTDB taxonomy): domain Bacteria; phylum Bacillota; class Bacilli; order Lactobacillales; family Streptococcaceae; genus Streptococcus; species Streptococcus mitis_CJ. The sequence continues at coordinate 87,825 of NZ_CAMIAF010000003.1, forward strand.
ATGGTCAGAAAACCCTCCTCATCGAAAAAAATCGGAAACTTGGAAAAAAATTAGCTGGGACTGGTGGGGGACGTTGCAATGTCACTAACAACGGAACTCTAGATGACCTACTAGCTGGAATCCCTGGAAATGGGCGCTTTCTTTATAGTGTCTTCTCCCAATTTGATAACCATGATATCATCAACTTTTTTACTGAAAATGGTGTTAAACTTAAGGTCGAAGACCACGGTCGTGTCTTTCCGGCTAGTGACAAGTCTCGTACCATTATTGAAGCCTTGGAGAAGAAAATTACTGAGCTAGGTGGTCAAGTTGCTACTCAAACAGAGATTGTGTCGGTTAAAAAGGTTGATGACCAGTTTGTCCTTAAGTCCGCAGACCAAAGCTTCACTTGTGATAAACTGATTGTCACAACTGGTGGGAAATCTTATCCTTCGACTGGTTCTACTGGGTTTGGTCACGAGATTGCTCGTCATTTCAAACATACCATTACCGAGCTTGAGGCTGCTGAAAGTCCTTTATTGACAGATTTTCCACACAAGGCCTTGCAAGGAATTTCATTGGACGATGTGACCCTAAGCTATGGTAAGCATGTCATCACTCATGATTTGCTCTTTACCCACTTTGGTTTGTCAGGCCCTGCTGCCCTGCGTATGTCTAGTTTTGTCAAGGGTGGGGAGGTTCTCTCACTGGATGTTTTGCCTCAACTTTCTGAGAAGGGCTTGGCTACATTTCTAGAAGAAAATCGGGAAAAATCCTTGAAAAATGCTTTAAGAACCTTGTTGCCAGAACGTTTGGCAGAATTTTTTGCGCAAGGCTATCCTGACAAAGTCAAACAACTGACTGAAAAGGAACGAGAACAACTTCTCCAGTCCATCAAGGGACTTAAAATCCCTGTGACTGGTAAAATGTCGTTAGCTAAATCCTTTGTTACCAAAGGGGGCGTCAGTCTCAAGGAAATCAATCCCAAAACTCTAGAAAGTAAGCTGGTCCCTGGCCTCCACTTTGCTGGTGAGGTACTGGATATCAATGCTCATACGGGTGGCTTTAACATCACTTCTGCCCTCTGCACTGGTTGGGTGGCGGGATCAAATCCAATCTAAATCTAAATTATTCAATGGCTAAATCAGCCCCAAAAGAAAGGAACTACTTTGGAACATATTATCTTGTTAAGGGGAGTTACTCCTAATGGAAAAAATGCTATCCCTAAAATGTCTTATCTAGTAGATATCTTGACAGAAGCTGGTTTTCAACAAGTTCGAACCTATATTCAAAGTGGGAATATCATTCTTGAAAGTGACTTAGATTTAAAAAAAATACGAGAACGTGTCCATACTCTAATAAATGAAAATATTGGTGCTGATTTAAAAATGGTAATCAAGAACAAAAGTGATTTTAAAAAAATTGTCCAAGAAAACCCGTTTGGAGAACACTATCTTTATGACCGTATACACGTGATTTTTTATCAAGAATCTATTCAAAGTCTCCCTTTAGAAAAATTGAAAATTGATTACGGTGAAGAAGAAATTTGTATCGGTAACCATTGTCTTTACCTCTATCTCCCTAGAACTGCAAAACAAAAGAAACTCCATACCAACTATCTTGAAAAGCTTTTTAATGTAGATTTGACCATGCGAAAACTAAATGTAGTAGAAAAATTATTAAGCAAGTAGTGCTTGAGTCTAGTAAAAATCGGAAGAATAGTCCTCCGATTTTATTTTGTTTGAGTTTGGACATAATAGGCAATGACATCTGATGTGTACTGGGCTGTTCCAGGTCCAAATTTGTCAATGTTTTCCTTAAATTCTGGGTTGTAGACGTAGCCTTTACCGATATAACCAAATACCTCAATAGAGCAGTCAAATCCATAAGTACGGATGGCTTGAAAGAGTTTAGCAGCTTCTTCTTGGTTTTCTGTTGCTGTTACAGGCAGTCCAGCTTGAAGATTTTGTGCCAAAGCTTGAAAAACTTGGTTGAAGGCAGCCGTAGCCTCGTCTTCGTGACCTTTCTGGCGCTCCAGCGCTTGATCCATCACTTCTTGTCCATATTTCTCTACCGCCTCTTGGTGGTATTTTTGATGGTCTTGGTAGTTAAATCCAGCAAATTTCTCTTGAATGCTCATTTCTCTTTCTCCTTTTTGTTCTTGAATGGTTTTTTGCAAGGTTGAAATCAAGGTATCCAGATGTTCCCTTTCTCGAGTCAAATAGTCCAACTGCCTAGTCAAATGAGGCAATAAATCTGTCCTTTCTTCCTTTAATAGCTCTGCTATTTTTTCTAAAGAAAAGCCTAGATATTTATAGTAAAGAATAACCTGAAGGCGTTCCAAATCCTCCTGACTGTAGGTTCGATAGCCATTTTCCGACTTTAAAGGAACCAAGAGTCCTATCTTGTCGTAGTGGTGTAGGGTCTTGACAGAGACGCCCGAAAGCTGGGCAGCTTCTTTTATATGGTACATGATTTCCTCCTTACAATGATAGTATAACCCCTCCCCTTAGGTTAGAGTCAAGCGTTTTTGCGAAATTTTTTTACTTTATCATAACATGAAAATGGTTTTCTTGACAGACCTTAGAAAACATGATAGGATAGTCAAGTCTATCGATCAAAAGAAACGCTCATTTTGAGTACTTATGAGGCTAGTTGCCAAGGGCAGTAGCTTTTTCTTTTGTAATACTAATTTTAGGAGTTTAACTATGTCTGAAAAATCGCAATGGGGTTCTAAACTGGGCTTTATTCTAGCATCTGCTGGTTCAGCCATCGGACTTGGTGCCGTTTGGAAATTCCCTTACATGACTGCTGCTAACGGTGGAGGAGGCTTTTTACTGGTCTTTCTCGTTTCCACTATTTTAATCGGTTTCCCTCTTTTGCTAGCTGAATTTGCCCTCGGCCGAAGCGCTGGTGTTTCAGCAATCAAAACCTTTGGAAAACTGGGCAAGAATAGCAAGTACAACTTTATCGGTTGGATTGGTGCCTTTGCCCTTTTTATCCTTTTATCGTTTTACAGTGTTATTGGGGGCTGGATTTTAGTCTATTTAGGCATTGAGTTTGGAAAATTGTTCCAGATTGGTGGAACGGGTGATTATGCTCAGTTATTTACTTCAATCATTTCAAACCCAGCCATTGCCCTAGGCGCACAAGCTGCCTTTATCCTGTTGAATATCTTCATTGTATCACGTGGGGTTCAAAAAGGGATTGAAAGAGCATCTAAGGTTATGATGCCCCTGCTCTTTATCATCTTTGTCGTCATCATCGGTCGTTCTCTCAGTTTGCCAAATGCCATGGAAGGGGTTCTTTACTTCCTCAAACCAGACTTTTCAAAACTGACCAGTGCTGGTCTCCTCTATGCTCTGGGACAATCTTTCTTTGCCCTCTCACTAGGGGTTACAGCCATGCTGACCTATGCTTCTTACTTGGATAGGAAAACCAATCTGGTCCAGTCAGGAATTTCCATCGTAGCCATGAACATCTCGGTATCCATCATGGCAGGTCTAGCCATTTTCCCAGCCATGTCAGCCTTCAATATCCAGTCTGAAGGGGGACCAAGCCTTCTCTTTATCGTCTTGCCTCAACTCTTTGACAAGATGCCTTTTGGAACCATTTTCTACATCCTCTTCCTCTTGCTCTTCCTCTTTGCGACAGTCACTTCTTCTGTCGTTATGCTGGAAATCAATGTGGGCAATATCACCGATCAGGACAACAGCAAGCGTGCTAAATGGAGTGTGATTTTAGGAATTTTGACCTTTTTCTTTGGAATTCCTTCAGCCCTTTCTTACGGTGTCATGGCGGATGTTCACATCTTTGGGAAGACCTTCTTTGACGCTATGGACTTCTTGGTTTCCAATCTTCTCATGCCATTTGGAGCTCTCTGCCTTTCACTTTTTACAGGCTATATCTTTAAAAAGGCTCTTGCAATGGAGGAACTCCATCTCGATGAAAGAACATGGAAACAGAGACTGTTCCAAGTCTGGCTCTTTCTTCTTCGCTTTATTATTCCAATCATCATCATCGTGGTCTTTATAGCCCAATTTATGTAATCAAAAAGGACTTGAGTAGTAAACTCAGGCCCTTTCTTTTTTATAGATGGCTAACAATTAATTCCAAACCTTGCCCTTCCAGAGTCCAAGCTTCAACATCACTTGGTAGGATAAAGTGGCTACCTTTTTGGATTGGATAGTTTTTTCCATCAACAGTTAGCTGACCTTGACCAGCTAAGACACTGAATAAGGTGTAATCAGCTGTCTTCTCAAAATCAACTTTTCCAGTGATTTCCCACTTGTAAACTGCAAAGAAATCATTGGATACAAGGAGAGTGGAACTCAAATCATCTGCTTTAACAGTTACAGGACGGCTATTTGCTGGCTCACCAATGTTTAATACATCAATAGATTTTTCAAGGTGAAGTTCACGCAAGTTACCATTATCATCCTTACGGTCAAAGTCATAGACGCGATAGGTGGTGTCACTAGATTGTTGGGTTTCAAGAATCAAGATACCTGCACCGATAGCATGCATGGTGCCACTTGGTACATAGAAGAAATCTCCAGCCTTAACTGGTACTTTTGTCAACAAGTCATCCCAATTTTTGTCCTCGATTTGCTGGCGAAGTTCTTCTTTTGACTTGGCATTGTGACCGTAGATAATCTCTGAACCTTCATCCGCTGCGATAATGTACCAGCATTCTGTTTTTCCGAGTTCACCTTCATGCTCTAATCCATAAGCATCATCTGGGTGAACTTGGACGCTGAGCCAGTCGTTAGCATCCAGAATCTTTGTCAAAAGCGGAAATACAGGTTCTGGACGGTTGCCAAACAATTCACGGTGTTTCGCATACAAAGTAGATAGATCTGTTCCCTCAAAACGACCATTGGCAACTTTAGAGACACCATTTGGATGGGCTGAGATGGCCCAGTATTCCCCTATTTTTTCACTTGGAATGTCGTAGCCAAACTCATCACGTAGCTTGGTACCACCCCAAATTTTTTCTTGCATAACTGATTGTAAAAATAATGGTTCTGACATGTCGATCTCCTGTCTGATTTTTCTCCCCTCATTATAGCAAAAAGCTCCATCTAATTGAACTCTTTTTCACATCTTATAAAGTAGGGAGAAGATTTTATAAAAATAGTGAACAAATGTGCTCTACTCAATGCTTGCACCATTGCTGGCAATGACATCCTTGTACCAATAGAAGGACTTCTTCTTGCTACGTTTGAGAGTCCCATTTCCTGCATTATCTCGATCTACATAGATAAAGCCATAGCGCTTATTCATTTCGCCTGTTCCAGCTGAAACCAGATCGATACAGCCCCAAGTCGTATAACCAAGCAAGTCAACTCCATCTTGGTAAATGGCATCTCGCATAGCCTTGATATGAGCTTCTAAGTAAGCAATCCGATAGTCATCTGCTACATAACCATTCTCATCTGGTGTATCCATAGCACCGAGACCATTTTCTACGATGAACATAGGCTTTTGGTAACGATCCCAGATGGCATTGAGGGTGATTCGAAGCCCAAGTGGGTCAATTTGCCATCCCCATTCTGAGGATTCCAGATAGGGATTTTTGAGAGAGGCAAAGACATTTCCAGCAGCTAATTCTTTAACTTCTGGATCCCCTGAGGCCACTCGACTTGCATAGTAAGAGAAGGAAACAAAGTCAACAGTATTGTTCTTCAACAAGTCCAGATCCTCTGTGGTCATTTCTATCTTGATTCCCTTATGTTCCCACTGTTTCTTGGCGTAGCTTGGGTATTCCCCACGCGCTTGAACATCAATGAAGAAGTAACTCTTGCGATCTTCCTCCATAGCAGCCCAGTAATCTCTCGGATGGGCTGTGTTAGGATAGTATTGCCCTGCTGCCAACATACATCCCACCTTGTTTTCTGGGTCAATTTCGTGGGCAAGTTTAGTCGCCATGGCTGAAGCCACCAACTCATGGTGAGCCGCTTGGTATTTGACCTGTTCTTGATTTTCTCCTTCTTCAAAACAGAGCCCAGCTCCCATAAAGGGGGCATGGAGAATCATGTTGATTTCGTTGAAGGTAAGCCAATATTTGACCAAACCCTTATAGCGGGTAAAGAGTGTGCGACAAAGTTTTTCATAGAAGTCTAACATCCGACGATTGCGCCAACCACCGTATTCTTCAATCAAGTGCATAGGACAGTCGAAATGAGTAATGGTTACCAGAGGTTGGATTCCATACTTGTGACATTCCTTAAACAAATCCTCATAAAAGGCTAGACCAGCTTCATTTGGCTCCGATTCGTCACCCTTAGGAAAAATCCGAGTCCAAGCAATGGATAGACGATAAGTCTTAAAGCCCATTTCCGCAAAAAGAGCAATATCTTCCTTGTAATAATGGTACATATCAATGGCTTCTTTGGCTGGGTAAAAATAACCCTCCTCAAACGAAAACATCTTTTTCTGACCTGTGATAATGGCTTCACGGTCAGGTCCAATGGGTACTATATCGACATTAGCCAGACCTCGACCATCTAGATTATAAGCTCCCTCACATTGATTAGCTGCCGTAGCACCACCCCAGAGGAAGCCCTCTGGAAATTGTAGTCTTTCTGTCATCGCTTTACCTCACTTGATTTATTAGTTCTATTATACTAAAAAGGAGACAAAATGTTTGCAACTATATAGATAATGATGTCCTGAGCTTGCTTATATATACGAAAAAAAAGACTGAAATCAGTCTTCTTTTTAAATCAAAGCTGTAATAGCCGTTATCAGGCCAAAAATAATACCTGGTGCATTGGCAGCAGCAAGCGGAATATCTCTTTCTTTCTTGAAAAGACCGTAATAAACCCAGAGACTACAGTTGATAGCTGCGACTAGGGGTTGAATGAAGTTGCCTTTTTGACCGGCAAGATTATTCATGATTTGTGGGAAATATGACACATACATCATAACAGACATAAATGTCGCTGCCCAGCCCAACACTTTCATTTGTTTTTCAGACATTTTCAAAACCTCTTTTATTCTTTTATACTTTTTATTATATAATATGATGCAAAAACAAGCAAGAGTCTGAGAGTTTTTCTATAAAAATGTAAACTATTACAATCTTGTGATAAGAAAGAAGAGTGAAGTTAGGAAAAGTATATATAATCAGAAAAACGCATATTACTATATATTGAAAAATCTTGATACTGGGTGTTTTATTGCTGAAATATCTACTTTATTTTCTGATAAAACTGACTTTTAAGCCAGAATCAATATTTTCTTAAATCTACAACTTGTTGATATCTACTTTCATCATCAATATGATGGGCAATTTCTAACATCATAACAGGAAGAGAAAATAGTAGTTCATGTACCATGAAGGCGTTTTCTTTGTCTAGGGCTGCGGTCACTTCATCAGCCAATAACAGATTTTTTTTACGAAGAAGAAAACGTGCCAATTCAATCCTTACTCTTTGTCCCCCAGAAATATTCTCCCCGTTATTTTTGATAATAAAATCCATCCCACCCGTCAATTCAAAATCTAGTTTGACTTGTTTCAAAACAGCAAGCAACTCTTCCTCAGAAAATTCTTGTCCTAAGGTCAAATTATAACGCACTGTATCGTTAAAGAGAAATGGATGTTGGCTAATAATTCCTATACTGGATACAAAACTTGATGTACATTCATTAACAGTTGTCACACCGATAATTTCTCCCTCATCTGCTATTTCTTCTCCAGTAATAAGTCGAAACAAGGTTGACTTACCACAACCACTCGGTCCTTTGATTAAAACTTTCTGACCTGCTTGAACATCCAAATTTAGATGAGTAAAAAGTTGCCTGTCACCATAGGATTTACTTAAATTTTTAATGTGCAGAGCATTCAATTCTTGCGCATCTTTTTTATCTATCTGTTTTACATCTCCAATTTCTAATACTCCAAAAATCTTATCTGCTGTCGTTTTTGCCCCTTGTATATCTACAGCATCATACATAATAGTCTGAATAGGGCTCACTAGCTGACCTGCTGCGATATACATAGCAACAAGACTTGCCACTGACACTTTCTGCCCAGCCATAGCAAAGTAAAAACCTAAAACAAGTGGTAAAACTTGGCTTAAAAAGACCATGAAACCGTTGCAAAAGAAAATTATATTATGGGTAAAGCAAAATTTTTGAATGGCTAGTTGATAATTTCGATTAATCTTCCAAAATCTGTTCTGATTTTCAGAAATTGCTTGGTTCATGAGTAGAGTATATGCTCCTCGGATACTATCAGATACTTGATTATGCACTTCTACTCTGCCTTGTGCCATATCATCACCAGTATGTTTGAGTCTTTTATTCATCAAGAACTGAGGAATAGGACGTAAAATAGTGAAAAAGACAAAAATACTACCTAGTAACAAATTTTGCGAAATAATATAAATCGCTGTTAGTAATGCTACAAAACTCCAGCAAATGATATTAACGTATTTTTCTAAGTAATTATCCCCCAAATACTCCATATCTTGTGTGAGCATGGTGATTTTTTCATCTTCGTTAAAATCTTTATTTATCATCAGCTTGTCAAATAAATCTGCTCTCATATTCATTTGAATTTCACGTCGAAAAACATTATGTGTATGATTACAAAAGAGCATTAAGCTATACAAGACGAAGTATACTGTAAAGCCAAAAACAGCAAACTGTATGATTTTAGAATAAGTCAGTTCTCCTTGATTTAAGGACAAGGCTTGTGAGACGACTAAGGGTTGAGCAAGAGCTAAACCTCCATTTGCCAGTGCACCGATGATAGTATAAAACTTCGTTTTCTTATCCAGATAGTGAAATATTTTATTCATAATGCCCTCCTAGAAAAAGAGAGAGGCTAGCACTCCTCTCCATTTTTATTATATAAACTTAACAAATATTACAATTATTGCTTGCAACTTCAGGTTTTTTTACAACCTTTTTGTTTTTCTTGATAGACATTTTTGCTTACCCCTCTCTAGTCCACATCTAAAATATCTTAATAGCATCCAGAAATAGCATAAAGTGCTAGATTTTTAAGAATTTTCTCTTGCATATTCTTACAAATCACAGAAGAGCTTAATTCCGTAATATGCTTGGCCATTGGACAAAAACCTGATTTACAAACTAAAACAAAGGGACATGTTTTACAGTCTTCTCTAACAGACAGAAACCATCCTTTCATATGAATCTTGTTTTATACTGTTATATTTTTATTATAAGATTTTAGAAAAACGCTGTCAATTGTTTATATGCAATTTCTTTATATTAAAAAGACCGGATTACTCCGATCTTTCAATAGTTCATATTCGCAATTTCTGTTATAAAAATAGCTAAGGTTAACGTCAATGACTAAGCGTCCTATTTCATACGATAAAAATCAAGCACTAGACCAGCAGGGCCCTTAACTAATAAGGACTCTGTTCCCCAATCCGTTTCACAAATACCGTGTAAAATCTCGATACCAATCTCTTTCAACCGTTGGTAATTCTGATTTAGATCCTCAACCTCGATGTGAAGAATGATTCCTGACTGAAAATCTTCCAAAGGAATCAAATGATTTTGGGACAACATGAGACAGTGACTGCCAATCGTGAACTGAGCAAAACTGTCATCAACATAATCGGACTTTTTATCCAAAATACGCTCCAAGTCAGCACAGACTTGGAGAACATCGGAAACGATAATATCTAATTGATTTAAATCCATTTACTATCCTCCATAAAAAGACCGGATTGCTCCGATCTTTTCAAGTTTCTCTCTATGAAAATCAAAGAATAAACAAGGCATCAAACCGCAGGCAGTACTGGAGTACGGCAAGGTGAAGATAACGCAGTTTACATTTGATTTTCGACGAGAGAAATTATTTAATTGCGCGTGATTGCAACCCTTCTTCTTCCAAGAAGAGACGGAATGGTACGAGTTCTTCTGCTTCGTATTTTTCCTTGAAGGCTTTGATTGCTTCTTCTGAGTGAAGTTTTGGATCCAATTCAAGTACTTCTACTGGAAGTGGACGGTGTGGAGTGATGCGAGCATCGATAACAACAGTTTTACCTTCTTTGTTCAATTTAACAGCTTCTGCAACAACTGCATCGATGTCTTCGATACGGTCAACTGTAAATCCTACAGCACCTTGCGCTTCAGCGATTTTAGCGTAGTCAGCATTAGGGAAGTCACAACCAAACAAGTGTTTGTTTGTGTCTTCGTATTTGTCCTTGATGAAGGCATATTTACCATTTGAGAAGACAACGTTGATAACTGGAAGGTCGTATTGAACGTTTGTGATAACGTCTGGGTAGCACATGTTGAATGCACCGTCACCCATGATGTTCCATACTTGGCGATCTGGATTGTCTTTCTTAGCAGCGATACCACCAGGAAGGGCAATACCCATTGTCGCAAAGAGTGGAGATGTACGCCACATGTTCTTAGGTGTCATGTGAAGGTGACGAGTAGATGTTTGAGTAGTGTCACCTACATCGATTGAGTAGATAGCGTCTTGATCAGCATGTTTGTTGATTGCATTGTAAACTTGATACAATTGCAATTCACCCTCAGTTTTACCTTCGAGTTTGTCCATGTAATCACGCCAGTTTTGGTTATTCTTCACGTTTGCACGCCACCATGGAGTAGATTCAACTGGATTCACTTTGTCAAGGATTGCTTTCGCTGCTTGACCTGCATCACCAAGGATTGAAGCGTCTAGGGCATGACGTTTACCAAGTTTGTAAGGGTCGATATCTACTTGGATGAATTTTTCAGTATTCTTGAATGCTTCGTAAACTTCAGCAAATGGGAAGTTTGAACCAAGGAAAAGAACTGTGTCTGCTTCAAAGACCACTTCGTTGGCTGGTTTCCAACCAACACGGTAAGCAGAACCTGTCAAACCTTCATAGTTCCATTCAAAAGCTTCAAAGTTTTTACCAGTTGTGATGATTGGTGCTTTGATTTTACGTGACAATTCAGTGATCACTTCACCAGCTTTCACACCACCGTAACCAGCGTAAATAACTGGACGTTCAGCATTGTTCAAGATTTCAACAGCTTTGTTGATTTCAACTTCGTTCAAAGCAGGAGCGATGAATGAACGTTCGTATGAACCTGAACCGTAGTATGAGTTTTCGTTGATTTCTTGGAAACCGAAGTTTACTGGGATTTCAACAACAGCTGGACCTTTTTTAGAAACTGCAGCACGGCAAGCTTCGTCAATTACTTTTGGCAATTGCTCAGCGTAAGCTACACGTTTGTTGTATACAGCGATACCGTTGTACATTGGGTTTTGGTTCAATTCTTGGAAAGCATCCATGTTTAATTCGTTAACTGGACGTGATCCAAGGATTGCTAGGAATGGAGTGTTATCCATAGCTGCATCGTAAACACCGTTAATCAAGTGAGTCGCACCTGGACCACCTGAACCAACTGCAACCCCAATTGAGCCACCAAATTTAGCTTGCATAACCGCTGCAAGAGCACCAGTTTCTTCGTGGCGAACTTGCAAGAAACGGATGTCTTTGTCTTCAGCCAAAGCATCCATCAATGAGCTGAGTGTTCCAGATGGGATACCGTAGATTGTATCTACGCCCCATGTTTTCAATACATTAAGCATTGCTGCAGATGCAGTAATTTTCCCTTGAGTCATAATGATAACTCTCCTTCAAATATTTTTAAATCTACTAAAAAAGATTTCATATAGTTTTTGAAAACGTTTCAGTAAATTTTTACAATACTAATTTATCACATTTATTTTGACTTTACTAAGAATCTGCTCAGAAGTTTTTATTCTCTATTACAGTACAGTTTGAAAACGTTTTTAGACTCTGTTTTATAATAAAAAGCGAGCAAACTCGCTTTTAATCTATTTTACTAAAGTTTAAGAGAAGGGAACTAGTCAGAACGGATACAGAACTAAAGGCCATGGCTAGACCTGCCAGTTCTGGGTTGAGGGCCAGTCCAACACCAGAAAAGACTCCTGCTGCTATCGGAATTCCGGCGACATTGTAGATAAAGGCCCAGAAAAGATTGAGCAGAATACGATTAAAAGTTTTCTTACTCATGTCAAAGGCACGAACCACGCCTAGGAGGTTATTGGTTGTCAACACCAAATCCGCTGACTCGATAGCGATATCTGTTCCAGCTCCCATAGCAATCCCCACATCTGCTACACTAAGGGCAGGAGCATCATTGATACCATCACCAACAAATGCTACTTTTCCAGTCGCTTGTAGTTTATGGATTTCATGGGCTTTTTCTTCTGGTAAAACACCTGCAATGACCTCTTCGATTCCGATCTGATCGGCAATAGCACGCGCCACACCTACATTGTCTCCTGTCAGCATGACTGTTTTAAGACCTCGTTTTTTCAACTGACTGATGGCAAGCTTAGCATTTTCCTTAGGAATATCTTGCAGAGCAAGCAAGCCTTTGATTTCATTCTCAACAGCCAAGAATACAACTGTCTTAGCTTCTTTTTCCAGTTGTTCTAGTTTTTCTTGATAAGTGCTAGAAATATCCATGCCATCCAGCATTTTAGCATTTCCAAGCAGAACTTGTTTTCCATTGATTTGCCCTGAAACACCTTTCCCGTGCAAGGCTTGGAAATTTTCAACAGTTTGAAGCTCAAGTCCAGCTTCAGTCGCTCGCTTAACGATAGCCTCAGCCAGTGGGTGTTGAGAAGCTTCTTCCAAGGAAGCTGCCAATCCAAGCACTTCTGCTTCGTTGCCGATGACATCTGTTACCACAGGTTTTCCTTCCGTCAAAGTCCCGGTCTTATCAAAGACGATAGTTTGAACTTTCTGGATTTCCTGTAGAACCGTTCCATTTTTGAGGAGAACTCCCATCTTGGCACTGCGACCTGTCCCCACCATAAGGGCTGTCGGTGTTGCAAGTCCCAATGCACAAGGGCAGGCAATAATTAGAACTGCTACTCCATAGAGAAGCGAAGACACAAAGCTCGCTCCAAGCACAACTACACTATCCCTGAGCAAGACGAACCAAACCCAAAAGGTCACAATCCCTAAAATCACAACTGCTGGGACAAAAATCCCTGAAATCTTATCCGTCAAGTCCTGAATCGGCGCACGACTGGTTTGAGCTTTCTTCACAAAATCCACAATCTGAGCCAAAACAGTCTCTGAACCAACTTTTTCTGCTCTAAAAACAAGTGTTCCACTATTATTGATGGTTGAACCAATGACGGTATCTCCAACTGTCTTGTCCACAGGCAGACTCTCACCTGTCACCATAGACTCATCAATACTAGAGATACCTTCTACTACGACACCATCAACAGCAATCTTTTCACCGGGACGCACTCGAATCAGGTCACCTACCTTGACTTGGTCCAAGGGGACTTGAACATAGTTATCCTCACGCAAGACTTCTGCAGTTTTAGCCTGCAAGTCAAGTAATTTCTCCACAGCTTGGGAAGTATTTTTCCGCATTTTCTCCTCAAAAACGGCTCCCATAAGAACGAAGAAGAAGATAAATGCAGCACTTTCAAAGTAAACGGGGAGGCCAGCGAAGAGGGCAACTAAGCTATAGAAATAGGCCACTAGGGTTCCCAAAGCAACCAAGGTATCCATGTTGGCATTGTGCTTTTTAAAACTAGCCCAAGCACTTTGGATATAAGGACCACCTGCTACTAGCATAATCGGTGTTGTGGCTAAAAAGGTGCCCCAACGCATGACTTGGTGACTAATTCCTCCTGTCGACATCCCAATCATGAGGATTACAAGAGGCACAGTAAAGATACTAGTAATCCAAAAACGCTGTAAAAGTGATAGAGATTTTCGAGTCTTCTCAACAACTGTATAACTCCCCTTTTGCATCTTCATGCCACAAGAAAATTCATGTTGGCCTAATTCTTTAGGGGTAAAACGAATTGTTTTCTCTTCGTCTACACCGATTGGTTCTAGAATACCTTCTTCTTCAAAAAGAATTTCCTTATAACAGTTTGAAGGAGTAGCACGATGAAAGGTGATCTCAGCAGGAACTCCTTTTTGCAGTTGAATGTGGGCTGGATGGTAGCCTTTGTCTGCCGTGATACGGATTTTTTGAACACCATTTTCAAGACTTGCTTTTACAATTTCAGTCATATCATTCTCCTATTCTACAATCATCTTACCGTGCATCATATTCATGCCACAAGAGAAACCATACTCTCCAGCCTGCTCAGGCGTGATTTCCACTACATACTCTTCACCCATTGGCAGGTCCGCATGTACACCAAAATCTGGAAAAACAATTTGGTCCAGACAGGGTGAAGGGTCCTTACGGTCAAAGACAATACGGGCTGGCACTGATTTCTTGAGGATAATCAACTCAGGCGTATAGCCTCCCATGACTTCCACTCGAATCTCTTGGTAGCCGTTTTTTTGCTGGGCCTTTTGTCCAGATTTTTCAGGCTTTTTGAAAAACCAAAACAAGATAAACGCGATAAGGGCAATACAAACAATGGTTACAATACTATTTAACATGACGTCTCCTTTACATACAATTACATTTTACTTTTGTTACAGCGCTTGATTTCTTCTCAGAAATCACAGCTTCCAAGTCTTCCAAGTCAGCCTGAGTAAAATCACATTCAGTAATCAAATCAGCCAACAAGTTCTTAATCCTACGAGAACAAACCTTGTCCTTGATATCTTGGACAAGTAAATCCCGACTTTGGTCCAAAGTTAAAAGGGCTGAATAGACAAAGAACTTGCCTTCTTTTTTCCTTGTCAGACACTCTTTCTCAACCAAACGAGCCAAAAGAGTTTGAATGGTTGACTTGGACCAGTCGAACCGCTCCGCCAGAACCCTGATCAAATCCGTACTGGTCTGTTCGCCCTGCATCCAAATAATCTTCATGACCTGCCATTCTGCATCTGAAATCTGCATAATCACACCTCCAAAATCTACATTTGTCAATTACAATTATCAGTATACTCTTAAAATCTACATTTGTCAATTATAAAATTCAAATCTTTCTCTTTTTTTAAAATCTTCATTTCAAAAGTGTTTAAAACACAAGCAAAAACCTCCACATCAAGTGGAGGCAAGCTGGTTTATCAATACAATTTTAAGTCACGAGGATCAACTGGGAAGGTTGGGTTATATGGGTTGTGACGGAGTTTGAAGTGTTTGACATCTTCAATTGTCTGAGTTCCAGACAATTGCATGACTGTCTTCAATTCCGCATTCAAGTGTTCAAAGACTTGACGCACACCAACACTACCGCCGAGAGCCAAGCCATAGATAACCGGGCGACCAATAGCTACCAAGTCTGCTCCTGAAGCCAGGGCTTTAAAGACGTGTTGACCACGACGAACACCAGAGTCAAAGACAATTGGCACACGTTTATCAACTGCTTCTGCCACTTCTTGAAGCGAGTCAAAGGCAGCTGGTCCACCGTCGATTTGGCGACCACCATGGTTGGTTACCCAGATACCAGAAGCTCCCGCAGCAAGCGAACGTTCAACGTCCTCACGGCATTGTGGTCCTTTAACGTAAACTGGTAATCCTGAGTATTCAGCGATAAATTCTACATCACGTGGAGACAAGCGTTGTTTAGCTGATTTGTAAACAAAGTCCATTGATTTACCAGCACCTTCTGGCAGGTATTCTTCAACAATCGGCATGCCAACTGGGAAGACAAAACCATTACGCTTGTCCACCTCACGATTGCCCCCTACAGTAGCATCTGCTGTCAAGACAATCGCTTTGTAGCCTTCAGCCTTCACACGGTCCATAATGTGGCGGTTGATTCCGTCATCTTTACTAAAATAAAATTGGAACCAATGAGGTGTCCCTTGAAGGGCTTCCGTAATTTCAGGAAGGTCGACAGTAGAGTAAGAGCTAGTTGTGTAAAGAGAACCAAACTCCTGCACACCACGCGCAGTCGCCACTTCACCCTGTTCATTTGCTAATTTATGAGCCGCAACAGGCGCCATGATGATTGGTGAAGACAATTTTTCACCTGCAAATTCAATCTCTGTACTTGGATTTTCAACATCACAAAGAGTATGCGGAACGATGAGTTTGTGGTTAAAGGCGCGAATATTCTCACGCAAAGTGAAGGTATCTTCCGCCCCACTAGCAATATAGCCAAATGCTGCTTTAGGGATAACTTGTTGCGCCATTGGTTCCAAATCATAGGTATTGATGAAGTCTACATGGCCTTCTGCATTGCTTGTTTTGTATGACATAAAATGCCCTCCTTAATAAGTAAGCGTTTACTTTGTATATTACAAAAATATCTTAACTCTTTTTTCAAAACTTTTCAAATATTTTGTTTGGAAATTTCAGAAATTCTAGGACTATGATAAAAAATCCTTATAACGGCAATAAAAAATAGATATTATCCAAAGGAGATTTTAAGTGCTACAATAACTGTATTATTTCTAGATAGGAGGTTCTATTTTTGGATTGGTCCATTGTTGAACAATATCTACCACTATATCAAAAGGCATTCTTTCTAACCTTGCATATTGCAGTTTGGGGAATTTTGGGATCCTTTCTGCTCGGTTTAATCGTTAGTATCATCCGGCATTACCGCATCCCTGTTTTGGCGCAAGTAGCGACAGCCTACATTGAATTGTCACGCAACACGCCCCTTTTGACTCAACTCTTCTTTCTCTACTTCGGACTTCCTAGAGTAGGGATTGTCCTATCTTCAGAAGTCTGTGCCACTTTAGGACTGGTCTTTTTAGGAGGCTCCTATATGGCAGAATCTTTCCGAAGTGGGCTGGAAGCCGTCAGTCAAACCCAGCAGGAGATTGGATTAGCTATCGGTCTGACACCTCTACAGGTCTTTCTCTATGTGGTCCTTCCGCAAGCAACAGCGGTTGCTCTACCATCTTTTAGTGCCAATTTCATTTTCCTCATCAAGGAAACCTCTGTTTTCTCAGCAGTAGCTTTAGCCGACCTCATGTACGTCGCCAAGGACTTGATTGGTCTCTACTATGAAACAGACATTGCGCTGACTATGTTGGTAATTGCTTACCTTATCATGTTGCTACCCATCTCACTGGTCTTTAGCTGGATAGAAAGGAGGCTCCGCCATGCAGGATTCGGGAATCCAAGTACTCTTTCAGGGAAATAATCTCCTGCGGATCTTACAAGGATTGGGCGTTACGATTGGGATTTCTATCCTGTCTGTCCTTTTGTCCATGATTTTCGGAACAATCATGGGAATCATCATGACCTCCCATTCTAGGGTAGTACGATTTTTAACACGATTGTATCTAGAATTTATCCGTATCATGCCCCAACTGGTGCTACTCTTCATCGTTTATTTCGGCTTGGCTCGAAACTTTAATATCAATATCTCAGGAGAGACTTCTGCTATTATCGTTTTTACCCTCTGGGGAACAGCTGAAATGGGGGACTTGGTTCGTGGAGCAATCACTTCCCTCCCTAAGCATCAGTTTGAAAGCGGACAGGCACTCGGCTTGACCAATGTTCAACTTTACTACCACATTATCATCCCACAAGTCTTGAGAAGATTGCTACCTCAGGCCATTAACCTTGTCACTCGGATGATCAAAACCACTTCCTTGGTTGTTTTGATTGGGGTTGTTGAAGTGACCAAGGTTGGACAACAAATCATTGATAGCAATCGCCTGACCATCCCAACCGCTTCCTTCTGGATTTATGGAACCATTCTTGTCTTGTATTTCGCAGTCTGCTTTCCTATTTCCAAACTATCCACTCACTTAGAAAAATATTGGAGGAACTAAATGTCTGAAACTATCTTAGAAATCAAGGAACTCAAAAAATCCTTCGGAGACAATCCCATCCTCCAAGGACTTTCTCTAGATATCAAAAAAGGGGAAGTTGTCGTCATCCTAGGACCCTCTGGTTGTGGAAAAAGTACTCTCCTTCGTTGCCTCAATGGCTTAGAAAGCATTCAAGGTGGAGATATTCTTCTGGACGGTCAGTCTATCGTTGAAAATAAAAAAGATTTTCACCTAGTTCGCCAAAAGATTGGCATGGTCTTTCAAAGCTATGAACTCTTTCCTCATCTGGATGTCCTACAAAACCTCATCCTAGGGCCTATCAAAGCTCAAGGAAGGGACAAGAAAGAAGTAACTGAAGAAGCTTTGCAACTACTGGAACGTGTCGGATTGTTGGATAAACAACATAGCTTTGCCCGTCAATTATCTGGTGGACAGAAGCAACGGGTTGCAATTGTCCGTGCCCTCCTCATGCATCCAGAAATCATCCTTTTTGACGAAGTGACTGCTTCGCTGGATCCAGAAATGGTGCGTGAGGTGCTGGAACTGATCAATGATTTGGCCCAAGAAGGTCGTACCATGATTCTAGTAACTCATGAAATGCAGTTTGCCCAAGCTATTGCCGATCGGATTATCTTCCTCGACCAAGGGAAAATCGCTGAAGAAGGAACGGCTCAAGCCTTCTTTACCAATCCTCAAACTAAACGAGCCCAGGAATTTTTAAACGTCTTTGACTTTAGCCAATTTGGCTCATATCTATAAAGGAGATTCTTATGAAACTATTCAAACCACTCTTAACTGTTTTGGCACTTGCCTTCGCCCTAATCTTTGTCACAGCTTGTAGCTCAGGTGGAAATGCTGGTTCATCGTCTGGAAAAACGACTGCCAAGGCTCGGACTATTGATGAAATCAAAAAAAGCGGTGAACTACGAATCGCCGTGTTTGGAGATAAGAAACCTTTTGGTTACATTGACAATGACGGTTCTTACCAAGGTTACGATATTGAACTTGGGAACCAATTAGCACAAGACCTTGGCGTGAAGGTCAAATACGTTTCAGTCGATGCTGCCAACCGTGCGGAATACTTGATTTCAAACAAGGTGGATATTACCCTTGCCAACTTTACAGTAACTGACGAACGCAAGAAACAAGTTGATTTTGCCCTTCCATATATGAAAGTTTCACTTGGAGTCGTATCACCTAAGACCGGTCTCATTACAGACGTCAAACAACTTGAAGGCAAAACCTTGATTGTTACAAAAGGAACGACCGCTGAAACTTATTTTGAAAAGAATCACCCAGAAGTAAAACTCCAAAAATACGACCAATATAGCGATGCCTACCAAGCCCTTCTTGACGGACGTGGAGATGCCTTCTCAACTGACAATACTGAAGTCCTAGCTTGGGCGCTTGAAAACAAAGGATTTGAAGTAGGAATTACTTCCCTCGGTAATCCAGATACCATTGCGGCAGCCGTTCAAAAAGGCAATCAAGAATTGCTAGACTTCATTAATAAAGATATTGAAAAATTAGGTAAGGAAAACTTCTTCCACAAGGCCTATGAAAAAACACTTCACCCAACCTACGGTGACGCTGCTAAAGCAGATGACCTAGTTGTTGAAGGAGGAAAAGTTGACTAGTCATTAACTCTTAAAAGGGACTGGATTTTAAGCTCCAATCCCTTTTTAAGATTTTACCTATAACATCCTGAGTCTATCTAATATGTTCAATCTGAACACAGTGTACATACTTTATCGTCTATTGCATATACTTTATCACATAAGATACGAATATCCTCTTCACTATGACTAGCAATCAAAATTGTTGTCCCTTTTTCACTAGAGAGCTTTCTAAACAATGTTCTCATATTTTCTACACTTGATTTGTCCAAGGCATTCATAGGTTCATCTAGTAAAAGAATAGAGGGATTCTCCATAATTGCTTGAGCAATCCCTAGCTTTTTCCTCATACCTAGCGAATAAGTTTTAACTTTCTGGTCTTTTTGCTCATATAGACCAACTATTTTCAGTGTATCATTGATTTCCTGATTACCAACTACTCCTCGTATGCTTGCCAAATATTGTAAATTCTTAAAGCCACTATAATAATTTATAAAAC
Source organism: Streptococcus mitis (assembly GCF_946190375.1). Classification (GTDB taxonomy): domain Bacteria; phylum Bacillota; class Bacilli; order Lactobacillales; family Streptococcaceae; genus Streptococcus; species Streptococcus mitis_CJ. The sequence continues at coordinate 107,618 of NZ_CAMIAF010000003.1, forward strand.
CAGGTTCTTCAATCAAAGCTCCCAAATTAGCTGGAATTTTTCTCTCAGGAACAATATTTTCCCCATTGATTAACACTTCTCCATAAGACGGACTATATAAACCAGCTATTAATTTAAACAATACACTTTTCCCTGAGCCATTCGCACCAGTAATTCCTATAATTTCCCCCTGTTTACAACTAAAATTAAGGTTTTGAAAAACACATGTTTTTTTTAATTCCAACTGAATATTTTTTAATGTAATTATTTCATTCATTCTATAAACCTCCTCTTTTGACGAGTGAAATAGAAAATGCTTTTAAAAAGAAAGACTAAAAATAGCAACTGAAGAAATAGATCTCGTCCTATATCTCCATTTCCTCTATTCAGAATATAAAATAGATAATTGGTTCGATTCCCCACAAATAAACTGCCAAACACAATCATGAGTAAAAAGAAGCTAACACAAGAAAAGTTCATTTGCTCATTCGCTCCTAGTATGTATAACGTAAAGCAAAGCAAGGATAGCACACAAACATTCAAAAAATCAACTATAAACAAAACTCCTATATCCCAGTTTGGTAACTGTAACATAAATTGAATCACTAGAACTTTTACCATGATTAAAACGAGTCCATAAAGAAAACAAGTCCAAATCTGATACCTAATCCAGAGCTTAATAGAAGAAAATCGAATCACTTCCATAAAGAAATCGGATGCTCTTCTACGATATACAACTGCTAGAAAAAATGTATGAATAATAAACCAATGAAGCAACCATATAGATAAGACTAAAAAAGAGTTTTGACTCAGATTAGGCCCTTTTAAAATTTCTATAACAGGTCTATCATTTCCTTCTAACCAATACCATAATCCTAAACAAATCAATATCCAAAAAAGAACATAACCCCAAAAGTACTTGGTATAGATTATCTGATTCAACCTCCACATGTGACTACTTAACTTTCCCATTTCCAACTTTTACACTCTCCTCCAGTTTCTATGAACAGAAAATACAGTCAATGGAATTATGATAGATAGTAATGTAAGCCAATAAATCAATGCATACGGATTGGAATTTACCATATACTGAAAAATTGGCAATAATCCAATTATCCCATTGTTCAACTGATAAATCCAGAATAAAGATTCTACAAATAAAAAAGTAAATAGAAATACTAAGCTCATGTTTGATTTTTTAAACCAAGAAAAACTGCTAATAGTAAGTAAGGATAAAAAGAAATAGTATGCTATATAAGAGAAAAAAAATCCTATAAAGAAACTAGCATTGTTTGCAATACTTATACCATAAAATTCTCTTAAAAAATCAACCTCCTTTATCTCCAAAGAGAAGCTAAAACCATTACTAAACGCAATTAGAAAAATCAATAAAAATAAAGTAGCAATCCAAATTCCCATACTAAGAACTGCTAATTTGAAACTAAAACCAGTAAAGTGCTTAATTGATTTCAGACGAATGCGGCACTCCAACCTATTAAAATAGTTATTCATCAAATGAAAAAAGAATAATATATATGTGAACGGAAAGCAATATACTCCAGTCGTAATATCTTGAAGTAAGACTAAGAGCCATTCTAATACATTTGGATGGATTGAATATTGGCGACATCGCAGTAAATATACTGTACTAGATAAAATACAGGATAGCAGTAATATAAAATAAACCAATACTGATAAAAAATCTTTTTTGTAAAATTGAACAAATTGTTTCATTATACGTAGTCCTCTGAATGTAGAAAAAATGTACCATAAACAACCAAACAACTAACAAATAAAATAAAAGCAAGATGCCCACTAACTAAGGAAAGACTGATATCTTTCTGATATCCCAAAGCTAATGTTGTCACAGGTTCTAAGTAAGATAGCTCTAAAATACCCCAAAAAATACCCCCAACCATCATATAGGCAACTGGGATGAAAATAGCTCCTAATTTTTTCTTCACTAGCAAAGCACTAGCTAGTCCAAAAATAGAGAACACAGCGCCCCAAACTCCATACCAGAGAGTCGTTACAAGACTATAGAGAAACTGATTAGAATCAAATAATTCTTTTAAGGCACCACTATAGTCTCCAATATAAATTTCCTGATAAGGAGTCACTAAAAGATTAATTCCTAATAATAATAAATAGGGGAGAAAAAAGACTAGAAAAGAAGAAATAATTACAGTACTACCCACAATAGCCAGATACTTCTTTTTAGAAATTCGACACAATTGTGCTGTTAGAAAATGACTCTCAGCATCCTCTATTATCTGACTAGAATAGGGCAGTGTACAGATAAGTGCAGCTACTAGGCTAATCGGTGAAAATCCTCTAATAGAAGAAGCGGCAAAAAAAATCGATAAACCTTCAATTTTATAAATACCATTGAAAGCAAGGAGATTTCCTAAACTCATGCAAAGAAGGGTCAAAAATAAAGACATATAAAACCGAGGTGATTTAACGACTCGTACAAGATTACAAATAAAAAATTCCATCCCAACTCCTCCTTATAATAAGAATAGGGTGTAGCATTCTTTTTTCATGCTACACCCACAATCAACCATCTTTAAGGCTTACTCTGACAAGTAAGTTAATAAGAATCTGGACTCCAAGAACCTGAAGTATGAATTCTTACATAATTTCCAAACTGTGGCGCCATAGCTAATCTAGTATCAGAACCAATATAATTATCACCACCTCCATTATAGTACATGACAATCCTAGAGCCAGAACTCAATTGATATACTGGAGTGATATCTGCCCCACTATAGGCGCTACGAATAGAGGTATTTAACGTTTTACCGCCACCAGTGCTGTCATTATTATTAATTCCAGCAGAGGCGTTTTCTTTCTCAAGCGCACTAGTTGTATCCGAACTAAAACGCGGCAACGTTAAATCATAACCTCCAATCTGTCTAGCTAAGACTGTAGGGAGAAACAAACTAGCTGCAATTGTAACTACGCAAAAAAGGGAATATATTTTCTTCTTTTCATGACATCGTCCTCCTAAGAAGTGATAAACAAGATAGTTGATTGATCAATTTGATACATATTATATTTTCATTATATCAGAAAAAGAAAGCGCTCTCAATTATTTTGTTTAAAATATTGTCATATTTTAAACAAAATGGTTAAAAGAGTCTGGGATAAAAAGATTTTAATTTTAGAAATTTTTTATTATAAATTTTAAAAATCGATAGATTATACAAAAAAAGCGAACAAAATAGAATTCTGATTGTTAGATAACTCGTTTTGTTCGTTTTTTATATTTAAGGTTAGATTTTTGTCCCAGACTCGTCTCTCTTTATCTTACTGACCTAACCTTCTTGCCAATTTTCTTGGTCTTCTTTAAATCGTTTTAGAAGGTCGAGCCCTTCTGGTGTGATATAGCCTTCTTCTTGGGCTAGGTGAATTAATTCACTGTAGTTAGAAAGTGTTACCAGCTTAACACCGGCATCTGAGAAGTTCTTATCTGCTTTTGGCAATTGGTAGCTGAAAATCGCTACAACACCGAGAACATCTGCTCCTTCGCGTTTAGCGGCTGCCACGGCCTCGAGAACAGAACCACCTGTTGAAATAAGATCTTCAACCACTACCATTTTTTGACCCTGAGCTACGCGACCTTCGATTTGATTACCAGCTCCGTGGTCTTTTGGTTTGCTACGGATATAGGCAAATGGCAAGTTCATCTTATCAGCAATGATAGCTCCGTGTGGAATCCCAGCTGTCGCAGTTCCTGCAATCACTTCAACCTCAGGAAAGGCTTCTTTGATAGCATCTACAAAACCATTTTCAATTAGGGTACGAGTTTCTGGATAGGCAAGGGTCACACGATTATCAGTGTAAATCGGTGACTTGATACCAGATGCCCAAGTGAAAGGCTCCTCTGGTTTGAGGTAAACGGCTTGAATTTTCAAAAGGTGGCTAGCGATATCTTTAGCAAGTGTCATGGTATTCTCCTTTTATTTTTATAATCTATTCTTTAATTCCAGTTCTGTGTCCATTCATCCTTGATGGCATAATAAGCTGCAACAGGATCCTCAGCTTGGGTAATGGGACGTCCCACTACGATATAGTCACTGCCGATTTGATAGGCATCAGCAGGTGTCATAACGCGTTTTTGATCTCCAACAACAGCTCCCTGAGGGCGAATCCCAGGTGTCAGACAGATAAAATCTGGATTGGTGGCTTGCTTGATGAGTTGTACTTCCTGAGCCGAGCAAACGACACCATCCAAGCCCGCTTCAGCTGTCTTCTTGGCATAGTGGATCACAGACTCTTGTAGGCTTGTTTGTATATTTTGAAAGTCCTGCATCTGGGCTTCTGATGTTGAGGTCAACTGCGTTACAGCGATCAATTTGGCTTGGCTACCAAGACCTTCACGCGCAGCCTTCATCATCTCTACACCACCAGCCGCATGAACATTGGTCATATCGACACCAAGCTGAGACAAGACCTTCATGGCTGACTTGACTGTATTGGGAATGTCATGAAGTTTGAGATCTAAAAAGACACTATGACCTAGGGATTTCAAGTAAGACACAATCTCAGGCCCCGTTGCGTAATAAAGCTCCATCCCTACCTTTAGATAAAGGCTTTCTTCTGCTGGAAAAAGAGCTAAGAATTCCTTGACCGCCTCAAAACTAGGAAAATCAAGAGCAATGACTGGACGATGTTCTCTCATAGTTTTCTCCTTTTACCTTTGCTAGTGAGAGAGTCTGGACACAAGAAGCCACGAAAAAAGGAACCTGCCAACAGCAAGGTTCCACGAAAAATGGGTAGTCTCCACCCTTTCACCGTCTAACCTTAGCTGCCTCTCTGGACTGCTTTAAAGGTTTTCTATTATTCTATTATTTCTACTAGCACTTGTCAAGTAAAAACATGGTCACTAAAGAACTATAAGAGAAAAGGTAAATCTAGCGACGCGATGAGCCCTGGGTCGTTTGATTTCGATTGCTCTGTTCCTCTTGTTTTTTCTGTTCTTCTTCTAAACGTTTACGTTCTTCTTCCTGCTTTTTCTCAGCTTCTTCGGCCTCTTTTTTGGCTTTTTCCTCAGCTTCCATAATTAATTTATCCGCCACAGTATAGCTGTAGATTCCAGCTTCCATGTCAATCACACTCGGTTCTGACAATTGTGGCTTAATCTTACTGTAGTAAGGCAATTTCTTACTCATTTCAGAAAGCGGAACCAAGACTTCGTCCGAATCATTCATAGTCAATCGAATTAAATCGGAAGTCACCTTGCTTGGGGCTAGTTCCACTTTTTGGATATCCGCCTTGAGTTCTGGGCTAATTTGAGCAAGTTCTGAGACAAAAACCTTGATTTGTTCACTATCATTAAAGAGAACTGATAAATAAGTTTCTGGCAGACTGACCAAACTCACAGCACTGGTCTCAAGCTGACCACTGGAAAGAATAGGATAATGGTTTTCACCAGAAATATAGTAGGCTACAATATCATATTCCTTAACCTTGATAGTAAACTTGGTTGGAAATTGATAGACAAGCTGAGCTGATTCCACCCAATAATTAGACTTGATCCGCTCTTCATATTTTGCCTTGTCTAGCAGAAGGTTAATCGTATAATCCGAATCCTGAATGCCTGAAGCCTGTCGAATATCATCATCCGTAGTTTGCACCGTTCCCTCAACACGAATATCCTTCATAGTCGCATAAGGACTGAGTAGGTAGGCAGAGACAATCAATAAAAGCAAACTTGGAAATAAAATCGTTAGAGCTCGCAAGATATGGAGGCCAGGAATCTTTGCTTTGGCTGGTTTTTCCTTTGTAGCCTTTTTAGCAAGCTTTTTATCCTGTTCCTCGTCCTCTTTAGACCCTGATTCTTCTTTCTCTTCTTCCTCTTTGTCCGCCTCTGAGGATTCTACTTTTTCTTCAGACTCTTCCTTAGCTGATTCTGAGTCTTCATGGTCTGTTTCACTCTCCTGGTCCTCTGATTTCTCAGATTCTTCTCCCATTCGAGCTTGTCTTTCCTTTTCCTTCTCCTCAGCTAGGGCCGCCTCTTCTTCAGCCTTCTTTTTTAGATATTCTTGGTTTCGTTTCTGCCATTCTGATAACTCTTTCAATTCTTCGAGGATTTCTTTGTCCTCATTTTTCTTATCTTTTGACATTTACTTTCCTTATGATAAATCTTTTTTCAATAATTGATAAAAATCTGCTAGAGATTTCAATTCCTTTGAAGCCTTCATCTTAGCTTGATAATCTTCCTTGTGACTTAGTAAGTGAGAAAGCTTCTCTTCCAAACTATCCAAGGTCAAATCGCTTTCTTGAAGCTCTTCTGCATAGCCTTTTTTTACAAAGTAAGTTGCATTTTCAATCTGGTCGCCACGACTAGCTTCACGACCAAGTGGCACAATAACATGCAATTTTGCCATGGCCAAGAGCTCAAAAATCGTATTGGCACCACCCCGTGTCACAACAATATCAGCCAATTCCATCAAGGGTTGATAGAGACTGGTCACATAGTCAACACGAAAAAGATTTTGGCTCAACTCGTTCAGGCTAGAATCTCCAGTTAGATTGATAATATTGTAGTGCTCGGTTAGCTCTTTTTTATGGTCTGTCACCAATTGGTTAAAGACACGAGCGCCTGCAGAACCACCGACAAACAATACAGTTGGCAATTTAGGATTAAAGTGGGTTTGAATATCCACCAATTCATCTGGTTCAGGATTTTTTTGGTCTGAAACCTTGGTCACTGCTCCCACATGCTCGACCTTAGACAAACTTGAAGCTTGCTCAAATGTTGAATACATCTTCGTCGCAAATTTATAGGTGATTTTATTGGCCAAGCCCATAGATAGGTCAGATTCATGAATAAAGACAGGCACTCCTGACACACGCGCAGCGATAACAGGCGGTACTGAGACAAAGCCTCCCTTTGAAAAAAGGGCCTGTGGACGAAGTCGTAACATGATAAAGAGCGATTGGACAATTCCCCAACCAACTTTAAAGACATCCAGCATATTTTGCCAAGAGAAATAGCGACGCAATTTCCCAGTCGCAATGGAGTGGAAAGTGACATCCAAGCCTGACTTGAGGATTTCTTGGTGTTCAATACCACGCTTGTCCCCGATATAGTGGACTTCCCAACCATCTTCGATGAACTTGGGCATTAACAAAAGATTGAGGGTCACGTGTCCCACCGTCCCCCCACCTGTAAAGACAATTTTTTTCATATTATTCCTTTAACTCCGCTACTGTGTCGATAAAGAGGTCGCCACGTACTTCAAAGTTAGCATACATATCCCAGCTGGCATTGGCGGGACTGAGAAGGACTACATCTCCTTGAGTCGCAAGCTCATAGGCCTTGCGGGTCGCATCTGCAATATCAGTCGCATCCACATATGCCACACCAGCCTTGTCTGCTGCCCGTTTGACACGTTCTGCAGATTGACCGAGGATGACCATCTTCTTGAGTCCAGTAATGTCTGGCACCAATTCGTCAAACTCATTGCCACGGTCCAAACCACCTGCAATCAAAATGACCTTGCTGTTGTCAAATCCTGACAAGGCTTTTTGAGTAGCCAAGATATTGGTTGACTTGCTATCATTATAGAACTTCACACCCTTGATTTCATCCACAAATTGGAGACGGTGTTTGACACCACCAAAGGCTGAAAGAGTTTCTTTAATAGTTTGATTGTCTACACCACGAAGCTTGGCTACAGCAATCGTCGCAAGGGCGTTTTCTACATTGTGGCTACCTGGAACTCCGATTTCGCTAGCTGCCATGATTACTTCCCCACGGAAGTAGAGTTGACCATCTTCCAGATAAGCTCCATCAATCTTTTCAAGTGTTGAGAATGGTACAACTGTAGCTTGTGTTTTAGTAGCTAATTCTTTTGCCAAGTCTTGGTTAAAGTTCAAGACAAGGAAATCAGCCGCTGTCATCTTGTTTTGAATATTCCACTTGGCTGCTACATATTCCTCAAATGACCCATGGTAGTCGATATGGGTTGGCATGAGGTTGGTAATAACCGCAATCTCTGGATGGAATTCTTGAACGCCCATGAGTTGGAAAGAAGAAAGTTCCATGACAAGCGTGTCCTTATCTGTCGCAGTTTGAGCCACTTGACTGGCTGGATAGCCGATATTTCCTGATAAAAGACCATGTTGCCCAGCAGCAGTCAAAACTTCCCCAATCATAGTCGTTGTGGTTGTTTTACCATTTGAACCAGTAATACCAACAATCGGTGCTTCAGAAATCAAATAAGCCAATTCCACCTCAGTCAAGACTGGAATTCCCTTGGTCAATGCCTTTTCAATCATGGGATTGCTGTAAGGGATACCTGGATTTTTTACCATCAGAGCAAACTCTTCATCCAAGAGTTCCAAAGGATGGCCACCTGTAATGACCTTGATTCCTTCTTCCAACAAACTTTGGGCAGCTGGATTGTCCTCGAATGGTTTTCCGTCATTTACTGTCACAATGGCACCTAGCTTGTCCAACAAACGAGCTGCAGATTCACCTGACTTGGCCAAACCTAAAACAAGGACTTTCTTATTTTTAAATTGATCTATTACTTTCATGTCTCAAACTCCATTTCTACTCTTACTATTTTACCATTTTTATGGAAATAATTCTAAACGAAAATGCTAAGATTAGGCATTCTAACAAGCAAAAAGAGAGTCGAAACTCTCTTTTATCTTCTTTTACTTTTATTAACCGACATGAGGGTAATATCTCGTAAGCTAAAGTATGCTAGGAAGAGCATAGCGATTGCGATAAAGAATTCTGTAGGTAGCTGAAAGATTTGCAGAACTGACAACATCAGCAAAATCAAGAGTGCTACGAAAGCAAAGACGACAAGGACGATATTGACTGTCCCTTTAATGCTTTCTGGTGTCGCAAATACATAGAGTAGTAATAAGAGGATTCCTATGATTAAATAAACCATCTTTATCTCTTTCTAGCTCTTATTCAGCTGATTTTTTCTTCTTGTTAGCTTTCTCACGCTCTGCCTTGTTAAGGATTTGTTTACGCAAACGGATTGACTCAGGCGTTACTTCCATATACTCATCATCGTTCAAGAACTCAAGAGACTCTTCAAGTGTCAAGATACGAGGTGTCTTGATAACAGCTGTTTGGTCCTTAGTAGCTGAACGGACGTTGGTCATTTGTTTTGCCTTAGTGATGTTAACTGTCAAGTCATTTTCACGAGAGTTTTCACCGATAATCATTCCTTCATAAACCTCAGTACCTGGGTTGACAAAAATCGTACCACGTTCTTCGATAGACATGATTGAGTAAGTTGTAGCCTTACCAGCATCGATAGAAACAAGGGCACCACGGTGACGACCACCAATTTCGCCTGGAATCAATGGTAAGTATTGGTCGAAGGTATGGTTCATGATACCGTAACCACGAGTCATTGACAAGAACTCAGTTGAGTATCCGATCAAACCACGCGCTGGAACAAGGAAGACCAAACGAGTTTGACCGTTACCAGTTGAAATCATATCCAACATTTCACCCTTACGTTCAGAAAGGCTTTGGATAACAGACCCTTGGTATTCTTCTGGAGTGTCGATTTGTACACGCTCAAATGGCTCACATTTAACACCGTCGATTTCTTTTACAATAACTTCTGGACGAGATACTTGAAGTTCATATCCCTCACGACGCATAGTTTCGATAAGAATTGACAAGTGCAATTCTCCACGTCCTGAAACAGTCCATTTATCTGGTGAATCAGTTGGGTCAACACGAAGAGAAACGTCTGTTTGCAATTCGGCCTGCAAGCGTTCTTCTACCTTACGAGAAGTTACCCATTTACCTTCTTTACCAGCAAATGGTGAGTTGTTAACCAAGAAAGTCATTTGAAGAGTTGGCTCATCGATATGAAGGATTGGAAGAGCTTCGACTGCATCTGTCGGAGTGATAGTTTCACCGACAAAGATATCTTCCATACCTGAAACGGCAATCAAGTCACCTGCTTTTGCTTCTTGGATTTCACGACGTTCCAAACCAAAGAAACCGAAGAGTTTTGTGACACGGAAGTTCTTAGTTGTGCCGTCAAGTTTAGAAAGGGTAACTTGGTCCCCAACCTTAACAGTACCACGGAAGACACGACCGATACCGATACGTCCAACGAAGTCATTGTAGTCCAAAAGTGATACTTGGAACTGCAAAGGCTCATCTGAGTTATCTACTGGAGCTGGGATATGGTCGATAATCGTATCAAAGATTGGTGCCATAGTAGCTTCTTGGTCAGCTGGATCATCTGACAATGAAGAAGTTCCGTTGATCGCTGAAGCATACACCACTGGGAAGTCAAGCTGGTCGTCATCTGCACCAAGCTCGATGAAAAGTTCCAAGACTTCGTCCACTACTTCTGCTGGACGAGCTGATGGTTTGTCGATTTTGTTAACAACCACGATTGGGACAAGATCTTGTTCCAAGGCTTTTTTCAATACGAAACGAGTCTGTGGCATGGTTCCTTCGTAGGCATCTACGACCAAGACAACACCGTCAACCATTTTCATGATACGCTCAACTTCTCCACCGAAGTCCGCGTGTCCTGGTGTGTCCATGATATTGATACGAGTTCCGTTGTAGGCAACGGCTGTATTTTTAGCAAGGATGGTAATTCCACGCTCTTTTTCGATATCGTTTGAGTCCATAGCACGCTCAGCCAATTCAGTACGTGCATCAAGCGTTTCTGATTGTTTCAATAATTCGTCAACGAGGGTTGTTTTACCGTGGTCAACGTGGGCGATAATCGCAATGTTACGGATATCTTCTCTTAATTTTGTCATGATTTCCTCTATAATATTCAAAATTTATTTTCTAACTGAACGATTATACCATAATTTCAGGTAAATAACATAACTCAAGCAAGTGTAAATGTTTTCACTCCGCTTTTCTTTTCACATCAAGCCTTTTCAAAGCAAACAACTTATGATAAGATAGGCACAGTATGCGTTTAGATAATTTATTAGCCCAAGAAAAAATCAGCCGAAAGACCATGAAACAAGCCTTACTTAAAGGAGAAATTCTAGTCGATGGTTGCCCAGCCCGCTCCCTAGCCCAAAATATCGATACAGGACTACAAAAATTCCTCTTTCGGGGTCAAATCATTCGAGGCTATGAGCACACCTATCTTATGCTTCATAAGCCTGCTGGTGTCGTTACAGCCAACAAAGACAAGAAACTCCCTACCGTCATGGATCTCCTTCCACCCAACATCCAGTCTGACAAGCTCTATGCCGTCGGCCGACTGGACCGAGATACGACAGGCCTCCTCCTCTTGACCGATAACGGTCCCTTGGGCTTTCAGCTCCTCCATCCCCAACATCATGTCGATAAGACTTATCGAGTTGAGGTTAATGGACTTCTAACATCTGACCATATCCAAGCCTTTCAAAAGGGAATTGTCTTTTTAGATGGTACTGTCTGTAAACCCGCAAGACTAGAGATTCTATCTGCAAGTCCTTCCCACAGTCAAGCCTCTATTACCATTTCAGAGGGGAAATTTCATCAGGTAAAAAAAATGTTCCTGTCAGTTGGTGTCAAGGTGACATCCCTCAAACGAGTTCAGTTCGGTGAGTTTACATTAGACCCAGAACTAGCAGAAGGTCAATACCGTCCCTTAAACCAAGAGGAATTGAAAATCATTAAAAATCACTTAGAGAAAAGTGGATAAAAGAAAAAAGCTTTATGTTTAAAGCTTTTTCTTTATTGCTTATCTAAAAAATACTGCGACGGCTACAATCCAGTTAAGTACAGAAACCACAAGTCCTACGATGTTGAGAATTTTTTCTGTTTTATAGTCCAGTCCAGATTCTTTTTGGTATGAAAAAGCCAAGACCAATCCTATGATCCCCAAAATCAGGCCTACAATTGGAAATAACAAACCAAGAATAATCGACAAAATACCCACAAAAAGTGGATTTTTCTTCTTTTCTTTCATGTTCTAAGAACTCCTTAAATTTTATACAAATTAATTATACTATAAAACAATAGCTTCATCCTATCATTCGACTAATTTGGAAATAAGGTTAGCTAGTCTTCACTTTCCCTTTCCAAGAATCCAGTCCATAAGAAAGGATATAAATCTCAGAAAAACCTTGTTTTTTCAAGTAAAGGGCTGCATTTGTCACACGTTGCGCACGTTGGTTTTCGTAAAGAAGGACAGGTTTGTCTTTACGAAGGGCTGCAAGACTAGTTTTCAACTGACTTGAAGGAATATTGCGTGCACCAAGGATATGTTTTCTGTGGAATTCTGCTGGATCACGCAAATCAATCAATTGACCTGTACGAATCAAGGCTTCAAATTCCTCATTATCCACAATTTTAGCCGCACGGCGAATACGAAGATAGTTAAAGCCCATCCACGCCAACATTGCCAGTATAAGTGCCCACAAAATCCAAGTAACCATTAGTTCTTTTCTCCATTTTTCTCAATATAATCCAATTCTACCTTGTGCTCTCTGCGAAGAACCGCTTCTGCTTCTAGATAGTCTAATTTGTCCATCAACCCTGCATCGTAAATCCGAGAGAGCTCCAACTTCATCAGTTCAATATCGTATAAGCGTTTTCCCATGTAAACAATAATACCAAATCGTTTGAGGAATTGCTGCACATCATAGAATGTTTTCATAAGACTCATTCTAGCAAATTTTTGTGTTTTTTTCAAGAAGAGACCCACACTCTCCCCCTGATTTTCCTATCTTCTTTGGCGATTCTGACGCAAGTGTGGTACAATAAAAACATGAGAATTCAACAATTACATTATATTATCAAAATCGTCGAAACTGGCTCCATGAATGAGGCAGCCAAGCAACTCTTTATCACTCAGCCGAGTCTTTCCAATGCTGTGAGAGATTTGGAAAATGAAATGGGCATTGAAATCTTTATCCGCAATCCCAAGGGAATCACCTTGACCCGTGATGGGATGGAGTTTCTCTCTTATGCCCGTCAGGTTGTCGAGCAAACTCAGCTTCTGGAGGAACGCTATAAAAATCCTGTCGCCCACCGTGAACTCTTTAGCGTTTCGTCTCAACACTATGCCTTTGTGGTCAATGCCTTTGTCTCTTTGCTCAAGAAAAGCGATATGGAGAAATACGAGCTCTTCCTTCGTGAAACTCGGACTTGGGAGATTATCGATGACGTCAAGAACTTCCGTAGTGAGGTCGGTGTCCTATTTTTGAACAGCTACAACCGTGATGTTTTAACCAAGATGCTGGATGACAATCACCTGCTGGCTCACCATCTCTTTACTGCCCAGCCCCATATCTTTGTCAGCAAGACCAACCCTCTGGCAAAAAAAGACAAGGTCAAACTATCTGATTTGGAAAACTTCCCTTATCTCAGTTATGACCAAGGGACACACAACTCCTTCTACTTTTCAGAGGAAATCCTTTCCCAAGAACACCACAAGAAATCCATCGTGGTTAGTGACCGCGCGACCCTCTTTAACCTCTTGATTGGTTTGGATGGTTATACCATTGCAACAGGGATTTTGAACAGTAATCTTAACGGAGACAACATCGTTTCCATCCCATTGGATATTGACGACCCCATTGAGCTGATCTATATCCAGCATGAAAAAACCAGCCTGTCTAAGATGGGCGAACGCTTTATCGACTATCTACTAGAAGAAGTCCAGTTTGATAGTTGAGAAATGATAAGAACCAATATGTAGGCTAGCAACAACCTGCATATTGGTTCTTTTTACTTATAATTAAAAGTTTCCCCTGCCAACTTATCAGCTAGTTTGGGAAAGAGACTATAAAACTTATGGGCTAAGTTCAACAAAATCGGTAGATTGAGTTCTCGTTTGTTTTTACCTATAATCTTAACAATTTTTTTAGCTACTGTATCTGGTTCCAGCAGGAAGCGTTCAACCGACTTGAGATAGGTACCATCTGGGTCGGCCTGGTCGAAAAATCCTGTTCGGATTGGACCTGGATTGACCGTCGTTACATAAACACCGTAAGGCATGAGTTCTAAGCGTAGAGCATTTGAAAAACCAATAGCCGCAAACTTAGTGGCTGAGTAGAGACTGGACTTGCCAGTAGCAATCAAACCTGCCATGCTGACGATATTGATAATATGGCCTTTTCGACTTTCCTTCATTCGAGCCGCAAGGCGACGAGACAGATTCATCAGGGCAAAGGTATTGACCTCAAACATCTGGTGAATATCTTGGTCAGAAATCTGGTCAAATTCCTCAAAAATCCCGTAACCAGCGTTGTTTATCAAGACATCAATCTTGCCATAGCGGAGATAGAGGTCAGTTACCAGAGATTCTAAGGCTAAGTCATCGGTAATATCAATTTCAATCAATTCTGCTTGTGGATGATTTCCGTAGAGTTGAGCTAATTTTTCCTTATTTCTACCAAGCAAGATGAGTTGGTCATTTGGCAGGAGTTTGACCATTTCTTGGGCTAGACCACCGCTAGCTCCGGTAATGAGAATAGTACGCATACTTATCCTTTCTCAAGCTTTTAGATTTCCACTTCTTCCAAGTCTTTGACCACATGGACATTTTCAAAAACACTAGCAGCGTCTTTTTTGAGCTTACTGATATCTTTTGAGAGGAAACGGGCACTGATATGGTTGAGCAAGAGGCGTTTGGCACCTGCTTCTACCGCTACTTGTGCAGCTTGCATGTTAGTAGAGTGGCCATGGTTACGAGCAATTTTTTCATCACCCTTGCCATAAGTGGACTCATGAACAAGGACATCGGCATTGATAGCTAGACGCACACTGGCATTGGTTTTGCGGGTGTCACCCAGAATAGTGATAATTTTACCTGGACGTGGAGCTGAGATATAGTCAGCTGCCTTGATTTCAGTACCGTCTTCAAGAACTACGTCTTGACCGTTTTTGATTTTACCAAAAAGCGGGCCAAATGGGACACCAGCTGCCTTGAGTTTTTCAGCATCTAGCGTTCCTTCTAGGTCCTTTTGCATGACACGATAACCAACACAGAAAATTGTGTGGTCCAGCTCCTCTGCATACACCGTGAATTTATCGGTTTCAAGGATTTTCCCTAAAGAATCTTGGTCAAACTCATGAAAATGAATACGGTAAGGCAAACGAGAACCTGACACACGAAGACTGGTTAAAACAAATGACTTGATCCCTTGAGGTCCATAGATTTCCAAATCTGTCTGCTCTTCATTAGCTTGAAAGGCACGACTAGAAAGGAAACCTGGCAGGCCAAAGATGTGGTCTCCATGTAGGTGGGTAATAAAGATTTTGCTGACCTTTCGTGGTCGAATTGTGGTCTCAAGAATGCGATTTTGCGTTCCTTCTCCACAGTCAAAGAGCCAAACTTCGTTAATCTCATCCAAGAGTTTCAGGGCGAGACTGGAGACATTGCGGGCTTTAGAGGGCTGACCAGCCCCCGTTCCTAAAAATTGAATATCCATTCGATACTTTCTAATTAATCAATATATAACATGGCTGTGCGGTTTTCCGATCGAAAATAGCGCTTGCCAGAAAAAGTAGAAGCTTCTTGCAGTAAATCCTCTTGGCTGTAGCCTTTGAGACGCTTGCGACCATCTGCTAAGCTTTCTAAATCAGTCAAAGCTGTGAGACTTCTCACACTAACAACTTCCTCGTCCCCGACAGGCTTCATGTAAATCTTTTCAGACTCTTCAAAGACTAGCTGATGGGGGAAAATTTGCGCAATTTCAAAGAGTAAATCTTCCGAAATAACTTCTTTATTTTCAGAGAAAATCCGACCCAGACCCTCACTCTCATAACAAAAACCAAAGGATTTACCAGACAGATTAAGACGAATAAAAGGCTTGCTTTCTAGGGTGAAACTTGGCTCAACATTGTAGAGATTCAGCTCCTGAGTGACTTCAGCAAAATAATCCGTCGCTGCTTCAGGGCTCTTTTTCTGGTAGAGTTCTGCAAAGTAAGCATTGACCACACTTGGCGGAGGAGTGATCAGTGCCAACTGCTCCTGCTCTGTTTTACCAGCTAGAAGTTGATCCAGATAGACCTTATCCAGACTTGTATAGCCCCCATATTTTAGAGCCAACGTTTTAATATCAGTCATAAAATTCCTCTAACCTCCATTTATTTTTCTTAGAAATATAGCCTCTAATCACTTCGCCGTCTTCCTGATAATCACGATCTTCAAGAATCGCAACACTTTCCAAATCATGAATCTTGTAGGATTTTGAAAAAGGCACGCGCAGGGTAAAGGATTCAAAAATATCCTTGATTTTCTCTAAAAACAAAGCTTGCAAATTCTCGCGACTATCCTCAGACTTGGCAGAAATGAGGGCATAAGGCGTTTGGGTAGGCGTGAAATCTTCCACCAAATCCGCTTTATTATAAAGGGTCAAGCGAGGAATATCTTCCATGTCCAGGTCTTTCATGATGGACAGAACTGTTTTTTCATGCTCCTCATGGTAAGGATTGCTGGCATCGATAACATGAACCAGAAGGTCCACATGCTTGCTTTCTTCCAAGGTTGATTTGAAACTGGACACCAACTCCGTCGGCAAATCTTGGATAAAGCCCACGGTATCTGTCAAAGTTACTTGGAGATTGCCTCCCAGATGGATACTCTTAGTCGTCGCGTCCAGAGTCGCAAAGAGCTCGTCAGCCTCATACTGGGTCTTACTGGTTAAGGTGTTCATGATAGTTGACTTCCCAGCATTGGTATAACCAATCAAACCAATCTTAAAGGTGCTGGACTCCAGACGTTTTTCTCTGACAGTCGCCCGATTTTTCTCAACCACCTTGAGCTGTCTTTCAATATCCGTAATTTGATTGCGAACACTACGACGATTCAGCTCAAGCTGGCTTTCACCAGGTCCACGGGAACCAATTCCCCCTGCCTGACGACTGAGCATAATCCCCTGACCAACCAAGCGAGGCAAGAGATATTTGAGCTGGGCTAGGTGGACTTGGAGTTTCCCTTCATGGCTTCGAGCCCGCATGGCAAAGATATCCAAAATCAACTGCATACGGTCAATGACCTTGACACCGAGAACTTCTTCTAGATTGACATTTTGCCGTGGAGTCAAGCGGTTGTTGACAATGACAGTGGTAATTTCTTCTGCATCCACCATGAGCGCAATTTCTTCTAACTTTCCAGAGCCAATAAAGGTCTTGGAATCATATTTTTCACGTTTTTGTCTGTAGCTATCTACAACGACTGCCCCTGCTGTCTTAGCTAGACTGGCCAATTCTTCCATGGAGAGGTCAAAATTGTCCATGCCCTGCAATTCCACACCAATGAGCAGGACCCGCTCCTCTTTTTTCTCCGTTTCAATCATCTAAAAACTCCTCTATCTGGCTTAAAATGCGGTCTTGCACACCAGCTTCTCCAATCTGATAAAAGGTGACCTGCATGCGATTACGGAACCAAGTCAACTGACGCTTGGCAAAACGACGAGTAGCCTGTTTGAGACTCTCACTGGCTTCCTCCAAGGTCTGCTCTCCACGGAAGTAAGGAAAGAGTTCCTTGTAACCAATCCCTTTAGCAGCCTGCACATCAGGGTAATGGTCAAAAAGCCACTTTGTCTCATCCAAAAGCCCAGCCTCAAACATCAAGTCCACGCGGTGATTGATACGTTCATATAATTGACTGCGCTCATCATCCAAGCAGATAATCAATGGTTCATACAAGGTCTCTTGATTTTCCAAATTCTGACCAAAATGGGCAATTTCCAAGGCACGCATCGCACGACGACGATTAAACTGGGGAATCTCAAGACCTGCTTGGTCCACAAGATGAGCTAGTTCCTCATCTGTATAAGGCTCCAAACTAGCCCGATAGGCCAAAATCTCCTCATGAGGTGTCTCCCCACCCAGGTGGTAACCTTCTAGCAAGCTCTGAATATAAAGTCCAGTCCCACCAGCAATAATGGCTAGCTTACCACGACTGTGAATATCCTCAATAGCCATCTTAGCTTCTGAAACAAAATCAAAAGCCGAGTAAGACTCGGTTACCTCTCTAACATCGATTAAATGATGGGGAACAGTCGCCTGCTCTTCTGGACTAGCCTTAGCCGTCCCAATATCTAGACCTCTATAGACTTGCTGACTATCGCCACTAACCACTTCGCCATTAAAACGCTTGGCCACTTCAATGGCTAGAGCCGTCTTTCCAACTGCAGTCGGTCCAACAATCACAATTATTTTTGTTTTCATCTTTTTTCCTTGAAAAATTCCCATTTTTTCGTTACTATTATTATAACACAAAAAGGTCAGTCAGAAAAATGTGACCTCTTGAGGAGGCTGGCTGATTGAGAATATAAAGGAGGAAGACTCATGGCTAAAGGATTCGCTAAAGGTCTTGTAACAGGTGTCGCAGGAACTGTCGCTGCACTTGCAGGTGCAGTATACGCATTTAAAAAGAAAGTGATTGAACCAGAAGAACAAAAAGCAGCTTTCATCGAAGAAAACCGTAAAAAAGCAGCTCGCCGCCGCGTATCACGTTAAGAAACAAAAGAAGTTGGGATTTATTGTCTCAACTTCTTTTTTCTATTCTTTTAAATAGCTAGGTCAAACTTCAACTGTGGCTTAACAGGGTCATAATCCACCAACTCAAAATCTTCTGCTTTAATATCAAAGAAATTGGTCCCATCAGGAACATTCAAAACCAAACGTGGTTGGCAGTCAGACGGCTCACGACGGAGCAATTCCTGAGCTTGTTCAAATTGATTATCATAGATATGGAGGTTATTGATAAAATAGAAGAACTTCCCAACCTTCCAGCCAAAATGCTTGGCAATCATCATCTGCAAAGCCACATACTGCATAGCGTTGATATGGTGGGCCACCAACATATCATTCGAACGCTGGGTCAAGGTCGCATCCAGATAGATTTCTCCATCTACACGGCGGACATCAAACATAGTCTGAAAGGCACATGGGAGCAGCCCATCTGTTTCTTCGAAAGCTTGGTAATCCCAGAGCGAAATGATATTGCGACGATTCCAAGGATTGACTTCCAACTGCTTGAGAAGCTTATTGATGATGTCGTGTTTCTTAACAACAGCACCATAGCGCTCACCGATGGTTCCTGTATCCCCCACTTCCCAGTCATTCCAGTAGTGAACATTGTACTTGTCATTGAGCACCTCTAGGCTATTTGACTGGTCTTGGTAAATCCAGAGCACTTCTTTGATAGCTGATTTGATGGCAATAGGACGCAAGGTTGTGATGGGGAATTCCCCCTTGGCCAAGTCATACTCTGCAAAGGCACCCGTTACGTACTTAGAGTTGGCAACTGTCCCATCCTTGTACTTGGGACGGGCCTGCTCAGAAAAGACACCGTCTTTGAGGATTCGTTCAATATTTTCTTTAAAAATAGTATCTGCTTTTGTCATTTACTCTCACCTCATTTATTGTCCTAACTAGTATAGCATAAAAAAAGAAAGGAGGAAAATCACTCGCTTCTGGAAAGCAATTTTCTCCTTTTTTATTTTACTGCAATACAAGTGATGCTGCTCCGATAACTCCAGCGTCATTTCCTAGAGTTGCAAGAGCCAATTTAGTGGATGTGCGTACTTGTGGGAAGCTATTTTCGTCGTAGACTTTTTGAACACCTTGTAGAAGGAATTCTCCCGCAGCTGATACACCACCACCGATAACGATTGTTGATGGGTTGAGGATTGAACCGATGTTGGCACAAGCGATTCCCAAGTAGCGTGAGAAGTTACGGTAAACGATCAAAGCAAGGTCGTCTCCTTCTTTTGCGAGATCAAAGACAGTCTTAGCGGTTACTTCTTCTCCATTATCAATCAAGCGTTTCAAGGCTGCATCGCCTTCGTATTCATCGGCATAGCGACGAGTCAAGTTGACAATACCTGTTGCTGAAGCAACTGTCTCAAGGCAACCTTTCTTACCGCAAGTACATGCGATTGGTTGGTCAAAGTCAACAGTGATGTGGCCAAGCTCACCTGCTGCACCAGCAACACCGTGAAGCAATTTGCCTTCTGCAACGATACCGCCACCAACACCAGTTCCAAGTGTCATAAAGACAACATCTGGTTGGTTATCACCAGCACCCATCCAACGCTCACCAAGAGCTGCCACGTTGGCATCATTATCGATGAAGAATGGGATACCCAAGGCTTTTTCAATTTTCTCTTTAATTGGTTGAAGGGTTTTCCAGTTGAGGTTGTAGGCACCAATAACAGTTCCTTTTTCACGGTCAACCACACCTGGTGACCCCATTCCAATACCTTGGAAGTCCGCTGCTACCAATCCAAGCAAGTCCAAACGGTGTTGAATAGACTCAATCATATCATCTACGATATGACTTCCCTCATCCAAAATATTAGTCTTGATAGACCATTTTTCTTGGATTTCTCCTGCTGTTGTTAAGATTGCAAATTTGATAGAAGTTCCACCAAGGTCAATCCCAATAATCTTTTGACTCATCATATTCTCCTTTTTTATTATGAATTAATTGAAAATGCTTACAGATATAGTATAACAAAAACTAATCGTTTATGCAAAGGTTTGCATTAGCTTTCCGGATTTTATCCTGACTTATGGTTTCCAGAGACCTGAGGCATCTACATAGTAGCGGCCTCCATCAACTCGCTCATTTTTAGCCATTTTACCATCTGATTTCAAATAGTAGTTTCCTTGCCATGCATTGCGAGCATAAGAACCATCTGATTTCAAGTAATACCAGGCTTGGTAAGAAGAGTCATAAACCCACTCACCTTGTGCCATTTTACCATCTGATTTCAAATAGTAATTTCCTTGCCATGTACTGTAAGCATAAGATCCATCTGATTTCAAGTAATACCAAGCCTGATAAGAATCATCATAAATCCATTCGCTCTGGGCCATTTTTCCGTCTGCTTTCAGATAATAGCTTCCCTGCCAAGCATTTTTCACTGAATTTCCATTTTCATCAAAGTAATACCAAGCACCGTCCTGCTTAACCCAACCACTTGTTATTGCTGAACTTGTATCAGTTTGAGCCACAGTTGCTTGTTTTGATTTAAAGGCGCCCTTAGGGGCATTTTTCAATTCGCAAGCCACACCATCATGATCGCGGTCTAACTTGGCAGAATAACCAGAGTCTCCCTCATGAAGATCTGAATAGCCATTAGCCCAAGCTTCCTTACAGCTAGAAAAATGGATGTTTTCTTCTGCTAAAACTGGTTGTGAAAACAAAGCTAAAACTGACAACGTCGCCAAACTCATTTTAAAAAATAGACGTTTGTTCATTACTTTCTCCTATAGGAATGTTATCGATTTCAATATTATTTTATCAAACTTATTTCAGCAATTCAAGGAAACTTCTGGTATTTTCTACAAACTCCTTTGGTTTTTCCTTATTCAAGACATGAGGGCCATCTGGGATAATCTGAAATTGGGATTCTGATATTAGTTTATGAAGACTTCTCATAGAACTAAGATTCGGTTTATCTTTGCTGCCACAAATTAGTAAGGTTGGATAGGGGCAAATCCCTGCTATATCCGTTAAATCAAGTGTCTTCAATTCCTCAGAAACTCCTACCATAAGAGTCTTATCTGCTCCCTGTTTTTCAAATACCCTTTTAGGAAGTAGTTTAAAAATCAGCAACTGAAGATAAAATAGGATATTCCCTGCTAATTTAAGCGGGCATCCTGATAGAACCAAAGCTCGGAGATTTGGTAAATCGTAACTGGAAAATTCTAGTGCCAGGGCAGCACCTAAGGACAATCCAATCAAAACAAAAGGTTCTGTCTCTTGAGCTAGGTGTTGATAAACTCGCTCCTTGGCTTTTTGATAGCTGCTAACTCCAGAAGGAAATAACTCAATAGCCTCAGAAGGATAATCTGTCAGTAGATTCCGAACTTCTTTCCAACTCTCTACTGACTGCCCTAAACCGTGTAAAAATACCAGTTTCATCTAGTTCTCCTCTAGGCTTAATTCATACAAGCCTCTCACTGCATTACAGGCGTAAATAGCTTCTGCTTGGACTAAGTCTGCCAAGGTCAAGACTTTCTCTTCTACCTGTCCTGTTTCCAGCAAATGCTGACGATAAATTCCTGGCAAGATTCCAAGTCGGACTGGCGGTGTATAGAGTTTTCCAGTGATTTTCAAAATCAAATTTCCGATAGAGGTTTCAAGCAGTTCTCCTTTTACATTATGGTAAATGATTTCCTGTTTCCCTAGAGTCAAGTGTGGTCTATGAGTCGTTTTAAAATAGGTAAATGCTTGATTCAAATCTGTTTCTTGCAGACAAAGTTCGGCCTCGCAAAAACTTGGACTAAGGGATGTTAAGATTTGACGACTGAGTTCTATCTCTCCAGACTTGCCGAGAGAAATTCGCAAGCGGTAATCTTGATTAGCATCACAAGTCTGACACTCTGCTTCAATTTTTTGTCTCAAAATTTCTGGGTCAAAAGGATAAGCAAAATATCGACTAGCTTTTCTCAGCCTTTCCAGATGTTGTGTTTCAAACAACAAGTTCTTTTGGCTGATTTTTCCAGTCGTAATCAGTTGGAAGCGAGCTTGTTTACGATAGAGAACAGCTGCCTTTTGATGAACCTCGCGGTATTCAGATTCCCAAGTACTATCCCATGTAATACCTCCGCCAACTCCATAGATTGCTTTCCCTTGATACAGTTGAATAGTCCGGATAGCAACATTAAAAATCCGTCGTCCATTTGGAAGCAAAAGACCAATCGTTCCACAGTAGACTCCACGCGGTTGTGGCTCCAAGTCCTTTATAATCTCCATAGTCGCAATTTTCGGAGCTCCCGTTATGGATCCGCAAGGAAAGAGAGAGCGAAAGATTTCAACAAGGTCAACATACTCTCGCAACCGACTCTTGATGGTCGAAGTCATCTGCCAGACAGTCGAATACTGCTCCACTTGGCAGAGACGCTCCACATGCTCACTCCCCACCTCAGAAATACGATTCATATCATTTCGCAAGAGGTCCACAATCATCATATTTTCAGAGCGATTTTTGGGATCCTGTTCTAACCAACTGGCCTGCTCCAAGTCTTCTTGATCAGTCACTCCCCGCTGAGTCGTTCCCTTCATTGGTCGCGTTGTCAACTCACGGTCATTTTGCTCAAAAAAGAGCTCTGGGCTCATGGAAATCACTGCCATCTCTTCATGTTCAACATAAGCATTGTAGCCCGCCTCCTGCTCTACTACCATACGATTGTAGATGGCAAAAGGATTGGCACTTAAATCTTGCTTGAGTTGGACGGTATAGTTGACCTGATAGGTATCTCCCTGCCGCAAATGATGATGTATCTGGGCAATAGCCTTTTCATATTCCTCTGCAGACGTTACTTCCTGCCAATTTGAAGGCAAATCAATCTCATCATAAGTCAAAGGAATTGGAGAGGTCTCCACCCTATCATGAACAGTAAAGTAAAGTAGGTACTCTCCCAGTAGAGGAGCCTTGTGAACTGCTAATTTCTCCTCAAAAGCAGGTGCAGCCTCGTAGCTGACATAGCCCACCACATAGTAGCCCTGCTCTTGGTAGCTTTCCACTTGTGCCAGCAAGGCTGTTACTTCTGTTAAATCTCTCGTTTTTAACTCTTTGATAGGCTGGGTAAAGGTGTATCTCTCCCCCAAAGCCCTAAAATCAATCACTGTTTTTCTATGCATACCTTAAGTATAGCATAAAATAAGAAAACCCTCATCCGCAAAGCAGATGAGAGATTTCAATTATTTAAAGATTGAAGTTTTAAAGCTATTTGTTTGTTGAAGAAGTTTCTTGAAGATTTTTTCTTTAAGTGCAACAGTATTGTCAGATTTAACTGATCCATTTTTAAGAGTAGCTTTATCTTTATCAACAGCTGCAGCAAATGCATTCTTCAAGTCATCGTAACTACTGTATGTAGTACCGTCGATTGTAACAGGGTTAAATCCTGCTTTCGCTTTATCAACAACTTCTTTGAAGTATTCTTTCTTCCAATCTTCTAGAGTATTAAATTTACCATCAGAAACTTTCTTAATGATAAAGTCATCACCTAGAGTAGCATGACCAGCCTGTTTAGACTCATTTTTCAGCATGTTAGAAGCGTAGTTTAAGAAGCCTTTTTCATATCCAAAGTAACCCCACATACGGAATGTATTATGTTTGAATGACATAGAGCCTGGAGCTCCTTCACTTGTATTACCACCATAGATACCAGCAGTGATAGGCACCGTTACATAGGCAGAGCCAAATCCAGTTGGGTCATAAGTACCATTACCAGGACCGTGTTTGGTCATGAAGTTCTTATCTACTAGGTCGTTAACAGAAGTTAAGCTATATGCTTTTTCTTCTGCATTCAAATCACGAACCTCATCGTATTGGTTCTTCGTATTAGCGTTACGTAATTTCTTAGCAACTTTCTTGAACCAAGCGTTGTTTAGTTCTTTGCTGCCTTTATCAAGAACGGCTTCTCCTTCAAGATAATCAAGAAGCATTAGAGTATCGTTGAAACCTTTCATGTAATGATCGATTTCAGCGCGAGATGTCAGATCGTTTGGATTAGTGTTATACCATTGGTTTCCGTCGTTTGGACGTTCGTAGGCCATGTTCAATCCTAGTGCTTTAAAATCACCATTTGGACTTGTTTCAGCAGGGGATTGTAACATACCTTGTGCGAATGCTTCTAGGTCAGTACCTTCACGGTGTCTAGAACCACCTAAGTAAACCATGCGGTCGTTTACGTGAGTCGTTTCGTGAGTAAATGCAGAGATACCGAAGTCACTAATCATATTTGTAACCATGAAGAAGACTGAATCATCCTTATAAGGGTTACCGTAAATACGAGCTACAGCTCCCATACGCCAGTCAGTTGCATGATAACGACCTGTTGGTCCGTATAATTCACGGATAGGTGCTACGTCTTTACCACTATTAGTGTGACCGTATTTATCAGTGCCTTCTTTATAGTTTTGGTTATCAAGTACTGGTGTTGGTACCATATTGTTGCTCTTCAATAGCTGGTTGCGAACTTTATCTAATGATAGACGAGACCAGAAATCTAGGTAATTTTGTTGAGCTTTAGCAACTTTATCGATTTCTTTCTTGAATGCCTCACGTTCTGCTTCTGTATTCTTACCATATTTCTCAAATGAACTGTATGCCATAGTGTTATATGTTGAGATTAAGATCATATGAGCATCTTTTAAGTTCAGAAGTGGCAGAATCATCTTACCATGCATGTCATTGTTTAACCCCTCGTAGGCTCTGTGTTTCTTATCAGCAAACTCAGGTGTTGTTGTCTTCGGTTCAACGACATATACATTATCTTTAGTTGCTTTTATGAACCAATCGTTTAAGTCTGTGTCACTTGTGAATAGACGCATATTATAGTCTAAGAAACTGTTTAACTCGCCTATACCGATAACTCCACCGATTGTTTCGCGATAAGCTTCTAAAGTTCTATCACCTTTAATGTTACTTTCTTTAGAACCAACCTTAATCAAGAAGTCTAACACACTAACATTCTTACCGTAGAAGTCCGGTTTGAATAACATTAACTCTTTAATGTTAAAGTCATCGAATTTAACACCGTAGTAACGATTTAGGTAAGTTAATCCAAGAAGAACTGCAGCCTTATTGTCATCAATTTTCTTAATCAAGGCACGTTTTGCAGCTTCATCAGTGTTAAGCTGGTGATCTTCATTTTCTACTAACTTCGTAACAAATTGAGTCAGATTATCTTTCACATACTTGAAGCTTTCTTCTAAGTACAAATCCTTAATTGCATTGACTTTGTTAGGACCAGTTCTACCCAAGTGTTGGTAAATCGGGTCAGATTGTAATTCTACTGGACTCAATTTGCTTTCAATAGCACTAATTAAGTCAGCACGATCTTTAACAACCATGTTTGGTGTGTACACAACTTCACCAAGCTCAGCAACACTATACTCTTTTACTTGCTTAACTTGAGAGTCCTTAGGAGAAATCGTAAAGATGTCTTTTGTCTTATCTGCGTAGTGAACCAAAATATGGTCGGCATCTGTAAGGTCTGTGACAAAGTCA
The DNA here is from genome assembly GCF_946190375.1 of Streptococcus mitis. Classification (GTDB taxonomy): domain Bacteria; phylum Bacillota; class Bacilli; order Lactobacillales; family Streptococcaceae; genus Streptococcus; species Streptococcus mitis_CJ. The sequence goes on from NZ_CAMIAF010000003.1 coordinate 133,553, forward strand.
TTGCCTTTCATTGCAGTTACAGACAATACTTCTTTAGTCATTAGTGGACTATCAGCAGCTAATTTATTTCCTTGATTTACAATCCATTCTTTGTTGTAGAACGGTTGAAGTTTTTCAACATTACGATAAGCAAGTTCACGAGATGCATCGTAATCTTGAGTATCTTTGTAAGTGTCAGACTTTGGTTTAACATTATTTAATGTATCTGAAACAAGAGGATTGATAACATAATCATTAGCTGTAATTCCTAATGTTGCAATTTTCTGGTCAGCTTCATCTTGAGACACTTCTTTAATTCGGTTAGAAACAGAGAATTTAAATGAACGTTTACCTGTACTTACATCTTTCACGATAAAGTTACGTTCTAAAGCGTTATTTGAGAAGTATCCACCATCTTCGTCAATATCTTTAGATCCATAGAACACTTCACCATTTTCAACTTTCATCATAGACACAGAGTCTGCAACTTTACCCCATGCCCAGTTCTTACTAAGGAAACCACCTACTTCAACAGGTGTATTTACCTTAATAGTTCCTTTCGTAACAGCGTTACGAACAGAACCATATTTACCAATTCCGTTAGGATCAGAACCGTTATCTGATCTAGCGATAAATCCACCGATACGAGCTTTATTAGCAACTATATCAGCTTCTACATATCCTTTATTAACATTACCTTTCCAGATTTCACCAACCATACCAGCGAAGTCCCATCCTCTATCACCTACACCAGTAAGTTTACCGATATAAGCAACATTAGTAAGCTGTCCGCCGTTATCTAATTTGTTAACAAGTCCGGCAATTCCATCTCTACCAGTTATGCTACCAGTTACTTTAATATTCTCAACAGTAGCATTCTTAACAGTTCTAGCAAGAGCAGAAATGTTATCAATCCAAGGCATATTAATATCGACATTAGCCAAGTTAACATCTTTAACCGAACCACCTTCAATACCACCAAATAATTGACGTGTCATATTGTGGATTGAATAACGTTGTCCCTCAACACTTGATAACTTACCTTTAAATGTACCAGGAACATACTCTTTATTTGGAGTTGGTACATTAGCTGCATTTAGATCTGCACCAAGTTTAAACTCACCGCTAGGGTTAGCTTTCATATCTTTTACAAGCTCATTGAAGTTGTAGTAAACATTACCTTCTTTTGCTTTTTGTTTTTCAAAGTAATGAACATACTCTTCGCTAAGTGTGTTATCAGCATTACGTTGAACTAAGTCTGGTGCTTTGGCAGTAACTTTATATAAAGTTTTTCCGTCTTTTTCTACTTCTTCAATCTTGTCAACAGCAAGTCGTGTAACCTTGTTGTCGTGAGTGGTCACTCGTAGATAAAGTGGGGCAACATCAGCTGGTTTTTCTGTAAGCAAACTAGTATCTGTTTCATTACCGTCAGCGTCCACACTCATCAAGCTTGTTTCTTTGATATTTTTGATTTCAACTTTTTTGAGGTCAATTCTTAGAGGTTCTTCATTCAGAACTACTTCCTCATCGCCTTCACCACGGTCATAAACCATCTTAGTTTCAATCTTATAATCTTTGTAGTATTGCAAATCTGTCAGGCTAGCTGTTAAGTTGTCAGGTGAAACATTCAATGTTTTCACAATCTCATCACCTTTTTTCAGAGTTAAGGTGATAGATTTAATGGCCGCCTTGCTTGGATTTTCTAGACTGTATTTAACATCTGAAGTACGTTTCAAATCCTTAGGTTCAACTGCAGTGATGGTCAATACTGGTTTTTCAAAGGTCTTGGTACCACGTTTCAAAATTTTGTCTTGAGGTGCCTCAAGGATTTCCTCTGTAACTTTTGGAGCGTCTTCTGTTTTAACTCCCTTAATGGTATTAAAGGTCTTGGTGATTTTTTTCTGGCCTTCTTTGCCTTCTTGAGCTACAACTTCTAAGCCTTTTTTCAGTTGGTCATCTTCTTTAACAACTTCCTTAAATGGAATCTTTTCAAGACTTTCTTCTACAAGAGTTCCTTCAATTGGTTTTGTACCACGGCTTACCTGTTGGTTTACAGGCTCCTTGGTAACTTCTGTGCTAGTTGAAAGAACTTGGTCAGTTTTGACACCTTCTACTGTTTTATAAGTTGTTTTGGTAACTTGACTACCTTTTTCACCATTTCTTACGACAGTTTCTTCGTCCGTATACTTGGTTGGATCCTCAGTCGTTTCAGTTTTGTAGTCTAAATCTGTAGTTGATGTTTCAACAAGGGTTCCCTCAGTTACTTTGTACTCAGGTAATTGATCTTGAACAAGTGCTTGACCTTCCTTGCCTGCCTCTTGGGTTCCTTTAGACTCTACTTTAGCCTCTGGCAGTTCGGGTTGCGTTAAGGATTGACCTTCCTTACCTACCTCTTGAGTTCCTTTAGACTCTGGCAATTCTGGCTGCGTTAAGGCTTGTCCTGCTCTACCTTCTTCTTGGGTTCCTTTGGCTTCTACTGGAGCCTCTGGCAATTCTGGCTGCGTTAAGGCTTGTCCTGTTCTACCTTCTTCTTGCGTACCTTTAGCTACTTGGTAAGTTGGTTCAGCTTGTGGTACTGGAGTTGGGGCAGGTTGCACCTCTTTCTTAGTTCCTACCGCAATGACTTGCGACACAGGATTTTGAACCACTTGGTCTTCAATGACTTCTCTAACTTCTTGACCGTTGACCATCGAAACTTTGGTTACAAGGCGACGCTGACCATTTACTCCGGCTGTGACGATACGAGTCTGTCCTTCTGCTAGATTCGTATCTGGGCTTGTGACCGTTTCAAAAGGAATCTCAACCAAGCTCTCTTCCTGTCTAACCTGAGGCTTCTCAGAAACTGGTTTTTCTTCAACAGCAGGAGCAACTGGATTCTCTACTACAGGTTTTTCGATGACAGTTTCTGGAGTGACAGCAGATCTTTCTTGAACTACTTCTGTTTTCTCGATTTCATTTGTATTTTGTTTTTCTACTGGCAACTGAGGCTTCTCAGCTGAAACTGGTCTTGATGGATGGAGTTCTGCTTCCTTAAAGTATCCAATGTATTCATAGCCATCAATGTGGATAATCCCTTCAGCTAAACCTTCATGTGTAGTGGCCGAAATAGTTTGGTTATAAGAAAGCAATTCTTTATTTTCAAATGCAAATGTCCCATAAGGTACAAAGGTACTGGCTCCTAAAGAACCAATCAAGAGAACACCTAGAACTTCTCTACGACCTTTTTTGGACACCAAAAAGACTGCTAGTGAGGCCGTTGCCAAACCAAGACCTGCCAAGGCTAGTTCCTTACTTCCTGTGTAGGGAAGTTGTTGACTGTTAGTTGCCTTCTTACGATAAACTACATATAGAATATCATCATCTTGAAATTCTGTAGGAACCTCATGGTGAATCAGGGCTTTTTCAGATTCGGTCAATTCCTGCTCCGCCAAATAACGGTAATGAACACTATGAGCACTGCCAACTTCATTGGCTTGAACCTTATCTACTAAAAGGGCACTGGCACCAAAAAGGAAGGCCCCGATGGCTACAGGACCTACCCCAACAGTTAGCTTACGAATCGAATATTTGGTAATTTTTTCTAGTTGTTGTTTTGTTTTTCTCATTCTCACGACTTTCTAATAGAATCTTGCGGATAGTGTGCACGCGCACCTCCGATTAATTTTGGACGACTAGCCAGCGCCGTTACGTGGGCATGACCAATCTCTCTCAAAAGAGTGCGAATCGGAACCTGAACATGCTTGACATGCATACCAATTGCTGTGTCTCCGATATCCAATCCAGCATGAGCCTTGATAAATTCAACCTCAACTGGATCCTTCATAAACTTGAAGGCTGCCAACTGACCCGAACCTCCTGCATGAAGAGTAGGAAGGACACTAACGATTTCCAGACCAAACTGCTCTGCCACCTGACGTTCAACAACGAGGGCCCGATTGACATGTTCACAACCTTGAACAGCTAGATGAACTCCTTTTTCTTCTAGGATATCTAGGATGGTCTTCACAATGATTTCGCCAATTTCTTGGCTGGATTCCTTGCCAATCTGACCACCTATCACTTCACTAGAAGAAAGGCCCAAAACAAAGATGGATCCTTGCTTCAAATTGGCCTTTTCCAATACATCTTCTACAATCTGTCTTGTCTCTCTTTGAATGTCTTTTTCCTTCATACTTGATACCTCTTTTGTCACTATCTATCATATCGTTTTTTCTTGTTTTTAGCAAGATAGACAACCTGAAAATCTTACTCCAACCTGCATAAAACTCCCAGAATTGACTGGGAGTTAGTTAGTTTCTATTATATTTATGTATATTTCAACTGTCGTACCCTTTAAAGGTGCAGAATCGATCTTCATCTGGTAATTGTCTCCAAAATGAAGTTTGAGCCGTTGGTCAACATTTTGAAGACCGACTCCCCCACGTTTGAGTTGACTTTGACTACTATCGCTAGCATCTTGGAAACCCACTCCATCATCCTCAATACGGATGACCAGTCCTGAATCCTGTTTCTGGACAGAAACTCTAATATGTCCTTGACCTTCCTTCTCCTTGATGCCATGGTAAAGAGCATTTTCTACCAAGGGTTGTAACACCAACTTGGGCAAGACTAGCTTATCAAAGTCAGGATTTTCAGCAATTTCATATTCCAGCTTATCTCCATAACGCTGTTTCTGGATAAAGAGATACTGACGAACATGATTGATTTCATCAGACAGGCAAATCAAATCCTTGCCTTGATTGAGCGCTAAGCGGAAATAGGTTGCCAAGGACTTGGTCACCTGAACCACTCGCTGACTATCCTGAAATTCAGCCATCCAGATGATAGTATCCAAGGTGTTATAGAGGAAATGCGGATTAATCTGGCTCGATAGGGCTTGAAGTTGGTACTGACGGGTCGTTTCTTCCTGCCTGCGAATAGCTGCCATCAGCTGATCAATCTGATCCAACATGGTATTAAATTGGCGAGTTACTTCTCTCAGTTCATGGGCACCAGTTTCCTTGGCACGAAGATTCTGACCACCAGAAGCAATCTCCAGCATGGTTTCTCTCAAGTCATTCAGAGGAGCAATCCAACGCTTGAGACTGAACCACACCAAGCAGAGACAGGCAAGAAGAGAGGTGAAACTGGCTCCAAGCAAGGTCCACATGAGTTGACTCCGAACTTGGTCTAACTTCTCCAGCGAAGACACGCCTATAACCGTCCAATCTGTTCCAGCAATCTTTTCTTGACTGACATAGGATCGGTGGTCTGGAGTATAGCCCTGCCCTGTCTCAATATAGGGTTTCATGGCCTCCATTTCACTAGCTGAGCTATAAACTGTATGTTGAGGATGATAAACAAATTCATGGTTTTCATTGATGATAAAGGCAAAACCCTGCTGGCCCAACTGAAGTTGGTTAAGATAGGCTTCCAGAGTTTCGTAGGAAATATCCAAACGAAGCACGCCCAGATTAGCTCCCTTTGCATCAACAAGTTCTTGAGTGACAGAAATGACCCACTGACTGTCCGATTTACGAGCTGGGTTCAAAACTGGCATGGCTCCCCGATGAATAGCCTTTTGATACCAATCTTCAGCCATCATATCAGAGGATGTTTTCATCTGCACACTGTCATCTGTAGAAATGACCTGACCTGATTTGGTGACCAGTACAACAGCTTTCAAATCTTGGTCTGCCTTCAAGATAGTCAAAAATAGATTTCGGATTCCCTTGACCTTGTCTTGACTGGGATTCTCAGCATAGGTCAGGACATCTGCCTGCTGGGTCAAACTAGTCGAGGTGGTTTCTAATTTTTTGATATAGGACTGGATAAAGTGGCTAGTCTGGCTAATAGTCGTCTGGCTATTGCCCTCAATGCTAGCCTCAATGGCTGAAGAACTAGATTGATAGTAGAAAGTCCCAACCAGAGCTAGGAGAATGAGAAAGACCAGAAAGATGGAAATAACCATTCTGACTAGGAGAGAAGAACGCTTCATCGGCCTTCTCCCTTCTTAAACTGACGAGGTGTCACACACGCAATCTGCTTAAAGCGTTGGGTAAAGTAGTTCATATCTTCAAAACCAACCTTTTCGGCTATCTCATAAATCTTTAAATCTGTAGTCAGAAGCAAGAGCTTGGCTTGTTTGACACGTTCTCTTACCAGGTAATCCTGAAAAGGCAGTCCCAACTCTTTCTTAATCAAAGAACTCAGATAAGTCGGATTAAAGCCCAAGTCACTGGCCAAAGACTTTAAACTAAACTGGCTATCAGCCAGATGGGACTGGATTTTCTGGGCCATGTTTCCTTCAAACTTATCGGTCAATAAATCTTGTAACTGCTCTTCTTTCTCTTCTTTATCCAACTTTTGCTTGATTTTCCCCAACATTTCCTCAATATCCTGACGAGAAAAGGGCTTGAGCAAGTAGTCATCCACACCGAGTTTGACAGCAGACAAGGCATAATCAAAATCATCGTAGCCTGTTAAAAAGACCAAATGAACCTGAGGATAGGTTTCTCGTACCAGACTGGCTAACTGGATGCCATTTAGCTGAGGCATATTGATATCGGTTAAAATGATATCTGGCACCTGCTTTTGTATCAATTCCCAAGCCTGCCTTCCATTTTCAGCCTGACCGATGATTTCCATATCGTAGGCTGCTACATTGACCAGCTTGGTCAAGCCTTGTCTTACCAGATATTCATCTTCTACGATTAAGATTCTATAGGTCATGCTTCTCTCCTTTGTCACTTACTAGTATCAGTATAGCAAAATTCTCCTCTAACTGCTTAGGAAAGCCCTCTTAATCGACATAATCTAGTAAATAAGCGTAACCTTTTTCTTCCATTTGGTCTTTGGGAATAAAGCGGATAGAGAGACTATTGATACAGTAGCGCAAGCCCCCCTTATCCTGTGGTCCATCCGTAAAGACATGGCCAAGGTGAGAATCTCCAACTCGGCTCCGCACTTCCATGCGTGTCATATTGTAAGACTTATCTTCCTTGTAGGTAGCAACATCTGGACTGATTGGTTGGGTGAAACTAGGCCAGCCGCAACCAGACTCAAACTTGTCCTTTGATGAAAAGAGGGGTTCGCCAGTTGCTACATCCACATAGATACCAGATTCAAATTTATCCCAGTAGCGGTTTGAAAAAGCCCGTTCTGTTTGATTTTTCTGGGTAACTGCATACTCCTCAGGTGACAAGGTCTTTTTCAATTCTTCATCACTTGGCTTAGGATATTTGCTAGCATCGATGACAGGATAGGCCGCCTGGTTGACATTGATATGACAGTAGCCATTTGGATTTTTCTTGAGATAGTCTTGGTGGTAATCCTCAGCCACTACAAAATTCTTCAAGGTTTCCTTTTCAACTGCTAGAGGTTGATCGTATTTCTTAGCCACCTCATTAAAGACTTGGTTAATTACCTCTAAATCCTTGTCATCTGTGTAATAAACACCAGTACGGTACTGGGTTCCCACATCATTTCCTTGTTTATTTTTGCTAGTTGGATTGATAATGCGGAAATAATGAAGCAGGATTTCCTTGAGGGAAATTTGATTGGCGTCATAGGTGACATGAACAGTCTCCGCATGACCTGTTTGGTTAATCAATTCGTACTTGGTTGTTTCCCCTCTACCATTCGCATAGCCTGATACGGCATCTGTCACACCGGGAACGCGTGAGAAGTATTCCTCAACTCCCCAGAAACAACCTCCAGCCAGATAAATTTCGTGCAAGTCTGCAGCTTTACTAATTTCTGTTTTTTTCACTGTTTTTCCTCCTTGGCTAACTGATGCTTTCTCAATTTGCGAGCTATCTGTCTGCCCTGCATTTCGCATCAATAGAAAATAGAAACCGGTTATGGCTAGGAAAAAGATTCCTGCCAAGACAAACAATTTTACTTTATCATTCATGATCTTTCTCTACCCCATTTCTTTCAATGTTTTTAAAATCATATCCTTATCCATAAAACCAGGTTGCGTTTTGACTAGCTTACCTTCCTTGTCTATAAAGGCTTGAGTTGGGTAAGAACGGACACCATAACTTTCCAAAAGTTTTCCTGATGAGTCAATTAAAACTGGGAAATTTTTATAATCCAAGCCCTTGTACCAGTTCTTAAAGTCTGCTTCTGCTTGCTCCCCCTTATGTCCAGGTGACACTACTGTCAAGACCACATAATCATCACCAGCATCTTTAGCAATTTCATCCGTATCTGGAAGACTGGCTAGACAGATGGAACACCAAGAAGCCCAGAATTTGAGATAGACTTTCTTACCCTTATAATCAGATAAACGGTAAGTCTTGCCATCTACTCCCGTCAGTTCAAAATCAGCAACTGCCTGACCTTTAGTCGCAGTTTGCGAACTGACTTGTTCTGTTTTTGTTTGCTCCTTCATAGTAGATTCGTCTGACATGTTTTTAGCCGAACAGGCTGCCAAGCAACAGATTGATCCTACTCCAAGGAGAAATGTTTGCCATTTTTTCATTTCTTTTTCCTCTCTATTCAAATAATGTAGTCAAAATGGAAGCATTTCCCAAAAGCACCAAGATTCCCATCACGATAATGAGGAAACCACCTACTTTTTTGAGGGTTCCAAGGTAGGGATGAAGTTTTCGGAAATGTTTCAAAACATAGCTGGAGGCTAGAGCTAGAACCAAAAATGGTAGTGCCAAACCCAGCGTGTAAACCAACATGAGAGCAGCCCCCTGCCAAGCACCTGAACCACCTGAAGCCGCCAATGCCAAAACAGAGCCCAGAACCGGCCCCACACAAGGCGTCCAAGCAAAACTAAAGGTCAATCCCAGTAAAAATGCCTGACTATAGCCGTTACCCTTTTGCCCCTGTCTCTGTAATTGTAGCCTTCTTTCCTTGTAGAGTCCCTGAAAATGTAAGACTTCCATCTGGTGCAAGCCCAAGAGAATGATAAGCGCACCCGTCACATACTGAAACCAAGAAGCATACAGCAAATTGCCTAAAAAACCAGCTCCATAGCCCAGTAGGATAAAGATAAAGGAAATCCCCGCTATAAAAGCCAGAGTTCGCAATAAACTAACAAGTGAGATTGAAAATTTGCCACTAGAAGCCTGAGCACCATCTTTGTCATCCAACAAGACCCCTGCATAGACTGGCAACAAGGGTAAGATACAAGGAGAAAAGAAGGAAAGAATTCCAGCAAGAAAAACACTGATAAAAAAGATTATATTATCCATTGCCTTCCTCCATTCTTTGATTTGATAGGACTATTATAGCTCCAAAAATCAAGAAAAAATAGGGACAATGATAGGGAAAAATAGGAATTTAATCAGGTTATACTTCAAATAAATCAAAAAACATGAGTAAAAGGGTAAGCTATCTTAGTTTTTTGAGCCAACATTTAGTAAATTAAAAAACAGATTCTTCCATCTATCGCGGAAAAATCTGTCATTGATTTACTGATTTACAAAAACTCCAGCCACGGTTTACGAACCTTATCTTTGCTGGTTCCTCTGTATTTTTTTAGTTCTAAGAACGCCATTTTGACCATTATTGGTAATAGTCTTACAACAAGGCCTCAAACTCAGCAACGGTCATTCCCAATTGCTGGCTGGCAACCTCAGGTGTTAGAAGACCTTGGCGAACTAGATTTACTAAACCTACTTTTAACCCCTCTTCGATACCCTCTGCACGGCCACGTTCTAATCCTTTTTCTTCAGCTTGTTCCAAGGCATAGTCCTGTGCCAACAATGCCTGTTCTTCTCGCATACGTAGTTGACTAAA